>DATKDU010000521.1:0-33621 GCA_035512595.1 Pirellulaceae bacterium | reverse complement strand
CTGGACCACCGCCCGCAACTCAGGCGGCAAGGCGGCCAACTGCTCCGGCGTGATCGGCGGCGACGACATGCCCAAGGTGTCGCCGATTTTCCTCGCTGCGCGAAGACCAATTTTTTACGCCAGGGTGTGAACGGTTACGGTACATGCGGAAAAGCAGCCGACCCAGGCGGCAGTAGTCTGCCTTACCGAGCGTCGTCTCGATCTTGAGCTCGCGTGGAGGCTCCGCATCGGCGTGTGAGTAGATGATCGGTTCGGGTTCAGTTCGAACGGCGATCGGCTCCGGATCGAGCTCGATCCACCCCGGCACTCCGATCGCCTTGCTGAGTGGCACTACGCGACGGATCCGATGTAAATAGACCTTCGGCTGCTGTTCCCAGGTCGGCAGGACAAGTGATCTCTCAGCGGTGAAGGTGGCCGAGAGTTGGGGGGGCGCGCCAATGGCTAAGCGTATGGTGGCCCGCGCCGAGGATGACTCATTCGGCCGTAGTAATTCGATATTCGTTACGTTAAGCCCAGCGTTATGCAGCAGCCCGCTCCCGCGGTTGAGCACGAGAATATATGAGTCAGGCGCTGGCGCTAGATCGCGCGCCCATTCTTCTTCAACGCGCTTGAGGACCGCGAACCCTTCACGACGCGCGCCTGCCTGGCCAGCGTGATTGGCGAGCTTTTCCACCCGGTACAATGCCGAGGATAATGGCAACACGTCACCCTCCCGGAAGCGTACATCCATATAATAATCCTTGATCGCCGACTTCCAAGGATTCGTCCTTGCATTCTGCGGCACGTCGTAAGTAACAGCAAGCGAGGCTGTGAGCGGTCTCGCCGGGTCGTCATGTTCACGCTCGACGTACGACATCTGAAACAACATACGGCCCACCCGGTAGTAATCCTCTTGCTTGAGCGTCGTGTGCAGGGTGATTTCGGGCGGCGGGTCTTCGTCGCGGCTGGCAATCGTCGTTTCGGCGCCATTTGCTCCGACGAACGTGAATGCAATCAGGATGGGAATAAGCGAAGTGGTATTCATTGTTATGGGCCTCCCACGGCTTGATAACTGCCGCCACGGACGGATTGGTGCAGCTTGGAAATGAGAATGTCGTCGACCTTGCCGTGCGGATTGTAGAGGGGCGCCTTGGGGGTCCCGCCGTCGTCAAAGATTGCGATCACGACATAGCAGTGGTTGGCGTAAAGTGAGGCACCGCTAGGGAGCGAATTCTTCGTGGCGACTGCCAGCTTGTCCACGGATGGCGGGGGCGGGAGCGGTTACGGCTTGGGGTCGTCGATAATCGGCTCGGGGTCGAGTTCGATCCAGCCGATGACCCCCTTGGCCTTGTCCGGCGGCACGACGCGACGGACTTTGTGCTTGTAGACCTTGGGTTGGCCTTTCCAAGTCGGTAGGACGAGTATATCTCCGGCGCGAACTCTCGCTGTTGGCGCGAGTTGCGGGGGTTTGCCGATGGAGAACCTCACCGTGGCGATTGCCGGTTGATCCGCGTCAGTTTCGTTCGTCGTCATGTCTGTCACATCGACTCCCACATGATGTAGACTCGCCGTGCCCTGCTTCAGGACGACGACAAGCGAATCGGAATTCGGACAAATGGACTTGGTCCATTGATCGTCCAGCCGCTTCAAAATCGCGACCCCCTCTCCGCGTTCCCCCGCTTGACTGTCATGTTGTGCGAGTTTCTCGACCCTATACACGGCGCCCGAAAGCGGAAATATGTTCCCCTGCTCGAAGCGGATGCCGATAAAACACTCGCTACGACCACTTTTCCACGAGAATTGCGTATTCCACGGAATGTCATGGTTGATCGAAAAGGAGGCCTCGAGCGGATAATTCGAAGCGTGCAACTCGCGCTCGACGTGCGACATCCTGAACAACAACCGTCCGAGCCGATAATGTTCTTCCTGGGCGATATTCGTCTCCAGGCGGACTTCCTTCGGCGGCTCGGCGTCTCGCGCCGCAATTACGGTCACCTTGGCGTCGTCCGCAATAGCGCCCGAGGCGACTACGAGCCACCCCATCAAGACGACTCGACTCATGGCGCACCTCCAACGGGTTGATAGTAAATTCCCTTGATGGACTGATACAATTCGGCCGTCGTGATTACTTCCTCGCTCCCGTGCGGATTGTAGAGGCGAACCTTGGACGTCCCGCCATCGTCAAAGATCTCGATCACCACGTAAGAGTGATTTTCATAGAGCCCAGCGCCGGAAGGAAGCGAGTTCTTGGTGGCGACTACCAGCTTGTAGGCGGGGGTCGCGTAGTTGCGCAGGTCGATCGTGTAGAAACCCGGGTCGGTATCGTGCAGCGTCGTTACCTCACCGCTGGCCAGCTTAGCCAAGATTTCTCCGGGCAAGCCGTAAGCAATTTCGCCATACCCACCGCTTGCCTCCGCATAGGCCTGCTCCAGCAGCACGTGCCAGATTTCCACCGCGCCATTACTGTCAAAGTCTCCTCCCAGCCGGCCGGCGGTCATCGGCAGGTCCAGGTCGAGCGGCAGATGCACTGGCGCATGTCCGATGAACGTGATCGTTACTTTTTGCGTCCCATTGTCGTCCCAGGGATCCGAGAACCTCGCGCGGATGCTGGCTTCCTCGCGGAGGGCGGTGGCGGCCACGGCCGCCATGAAGTAGCAGTCAGCCAAGCCCCCTTGCACGACGTCATTCTCGTGGACCTCGCGCCCATCTCCGGTCCCTTCGGCAAAGAGCGTTACTCCGTCCACGATATAGACGCTGGCGAAACCGTAAAGAGAGGGCATCGGCTTGTCCTTCAAGTCCGATGGATCGTCATAGGTTGCTGGCTCATACTCCGCTCCTGGTGTCGTCGAACGATTCACAGTGACTCGGAACAGTTCGACGTGTTTTTCATCGAAGTCACCCATGGTCGTCGGTCGTAAAGTGATCGAAACGGACGGGTCGCCCGCAGGGATCTGGATTGTCTGACTCTCCAGGTCTTGCCGCCCTTGGTCGTTTTGAAGGTCGGACAGTTCAGCGCGGCCGATCCAAGGCTTTGTCAGCGTTACTTGCCAATCAACCGTAAACGACACATCCAGCGGCTGATCATAGTTCCGCGCATGCCGCGTGAACGTCAGCGTGATCGTATCGCCATTGTTCTCCACACCGTACAGGTCGCCGCCGATTGCCACCGTGGGCACTACCTTTACCTGAACCGTCGCCGTATCGGAATGCCCGTAGGGGTCTGATGCTCGTACGGTGAAGGTGAACAACTCAGTGGTCGTTTGCAACAGGTTCCCGACCATCGTAATTTTGCCATTCGCATCGATTTCAAATAACCCCTCGGTCGCACCTTCGAGCGAGTAGGTGATCGGGTCGCAGTCTTCATCCGTGGCAGGTGTGCTGCCCACCGGTTCTCCTGCGTCAGCGGCATATCCGACTTGAAACTGGTAGGTTTCGGCCGACAACACCGGCGCCGTATCGTCATTGACAATGTAAACATCGGCCGTGTCGTACACGTCGTCAATCGTGGCTCCGTCTGCCGACGTGAGCGTGATGGAGAAGTGCTTGGTCGGCTCGATGTCACGGTCGCCGATCAGGTAGACCGTCAGTTCCGGATCGAACAGGCTGCCCGCGTCGATTTCGAGCGGGCTGGCGGGGCCAAGGGCGTAGTCGGTCCCGTAGATCGCCGTGTCGTCGTTGAATTGGTAGTACAACGTGATGTCGCGTTCGGTCTCGCCGTCCACCGAAAGGATGATGGTCTGCGTTCCCTGGGGGTCATGCCCCTCCATGAAGTAATACTCGGATTCAATGGCCACGGTCGGCGCGTCGTCGTCATTGAGGATCGCAATCTTCGTGGCCGCCGCCGCATGAGCGGCATTCGTCGCCGCGGTCACGCGAACGCCGATCTCCTCATCGTATTCGTAGATCACGTCACCGACGACGGTGACGAGCAGGTCCTTGGATGGATTCTCCATCCCCGGCTCGAAGTCAATGTGCACGGAGCCGGTTTGAAAGTCCTGCGGGGCTTTGGCCGGGTACGCGCTTTGGGCGGCGGTGAGCTGCTCGATGACCAGATCAACGCCGACCTCCTTTTCACTCCGCCGTGACAGGCTCACTTTCACCGTGCGCTGCGCCGACCCTTGATTTCCTTCTTCCAATCCCGCCGCGCCCGCCGGCAGCCCGATGTGGACCGTCGGCTCGTCCTCGTCATCGACAATCGTTCCCGTCGCCGTCGCCGTGCCGAGCGTTCCGTGGACGGCATTCGACAGCGTGATTTCAAACCGCTGATCAGGCTCGTCGATGTCGTCGTCGATGATCGGCACGTCAAAATCGGCGAACAACGCGCCCGCGTCAATCGTCACCACTTGATCGACGACTGCCGTGTAATCGATGTTGCTCTTGGCCTCGACCGGCGCAAGCTCGCGCGTGCTAAACTTGAACGAAACGGCTTGCTGGCTCGCCTCGGACAAGGTGGCGCGGAAGCGGACCACGGGCTGGCCAACGGGGGATTCAGTCCCCGTCGCATTGGCCACGGTGATCGTGGGTTCGGGCGGCGGGTCGCCGCCCCCTTCACCATCTCCACCCCCTCCACCGGTGTCTGGGGGAACATCGGTGATCGTCACTGTGGCGGTGTTGTTCCACTGATCGACGGCCGCCCCTTGCGCGCTGCCCAAGTGGACGGCGAAGGTCTCGTCGGGCTCGGCTTGGTCGTCGGCAAAGGTCGGGACCGAGATCGTTTTCACCAGCTCACCGGTCTCAAAGGTCACCGTCCCGTTGCCACCTTGATAGTCCTCGCCCGCCGTGGCAGTGCCGTCAACCGTGTTCCAGGAAACGGTGACCGGTTCCGGCACGAGTTCCGAAAGTTCGATCGTGAAGCTGGCTTCGGTCCCTTCATCGACGCTCGACGGCATCGCGCTGACGCTGACCGTGGCGGTCAGCAGCGCGCGCCCTTCCAGCGGCTCGATTCGGAGCCGGCGAGTGCGGCACACATCACGCCGCGGTCGATTTCCTACCCCCCCCCCCACGAAACGAACCAGGTAACCCAAGCGCGCGAACGTAGCACTCCACAGCGAGAATGGCTTGCGCATGGCAGATTACCCTATGCTGAAAAAAAACCGTGAACTCCGGGTGCGGCGAATGCCGACGGTTTACGCAATGTAACGAGGGGGAAGGGGATTGCAAGCATTTTTCCAAATTTCTTGCGGTTTGAATCAGACGGCGGGGTGGCACGGTTTGAATGTGATAGGGGCAGGGAGGACCGATTGAGTTGAGTTTTGGGCCGGGGGTTGAAATGGATCGTTTGCCCGGGGCCACGTGCTGCCAGAACACCGATTCGTTCAGCGTCGTGGGTGATGGCAGCGTCACCCGCGGGTCCGCACGTGCAGGATGCAGGAAGTGGCGAGGTAGGCGATTTCGATTCCTTGGCGAGCCACGATATATAAGTTCTTGTTCTTGGGCGGGCGGGAGAAGCTCAAGGTAATGCGAACGGGACCGTTTCCCAGTCCGATTCACGACCGGAGCGGGAGCGTGAGTGCCCAGCCACATCCTTGCGGCAGAAATCCTGGCTGTTAGAATTGGCATCGCCTGAACGTGACCCCGCGCAGGAAACCGGAACAGGGTCGGGGGCCGTTTTCGGCGAGCAAACTTTCTCACCCCCAAGCCACCCGGCCGAAAACGCCCCCCGACCCCTTCGACCCCGTGCATCAGGCGTCGCCGTTATGCCGGCTACCGCGACCGACTTCTCAAAGCCCCCTTCGGTCTGGACGCGGCGTCATTTGCTCGATTTGGAAAGCCTTTCGGCCGAGGAGATTGTCTGCATCCTCGACGCGGCCGAGGAGTTCAAGGCCGCCACCGACGATTGCCGGCGGAAGATTTCGGTCCTGAGCGGCCGCACGGTCGCCAACCTGTTCTTCGAGAGCTCGACGCGGACGCGGAACAGTTTTTCGCTGGCGGCCCGCCGGCTCGGGGCCGACACGGTCGAGTTTTCGTCGTCCGGCTCCAGTGTCTCCAAAGGGGAGACGTTCATCGACACGGCCAAGAACATCGAGGCGATGAACGTCGATGCGGTCGTCATCCGCCACCGCACGCCGGGAACGCCGCACCTCTTGGCCAAGAATCTCGATTGCTCGGTCATCAATGCGGGCGACGGCCCCCACGAGCATCCGACGCAGGGGCTGCTTGATATTCTCACGATCCGCCAGCGCCGCGGCACTCTGGCCGGGCTGACCGTCGCGCTGGTCGGCGACATCGCCCACAGCCGCACCGCCCGCTCGAACATCTGGGGGCTGACGAAGCTGGGGGCCCACGTGATCCTCTGCGGCCCGGCGACCCTCGTCTCCAAACAATGGGAGGAGTACGGCGTCGAGGTCGCGTATCACCTGGACGAAATCCTGCCGCGGTGCGACGTGCTGAACCTGCTCCGCATCCAGTTCGAGCGGCAGCACACGCGGCCGTTTCCGTCGGTCCGCGAGTACGCCCTCTTGTACGCGATGAACCGCGAGCGGCTGAGCCGGGCCAAAGAGGACATCCTGATCATGGCCCCCGGCCCGATCAACCGCGGCGTGGAGATCACTCCTGACGTGGCCGACGGGCCGCACAGCGTGATTCTGGAGCAGGTGACCAATGGGCTGGCGGTGAGGATGGCCGTGTTGTGGCTGGTGATGGGAAATGCGAGGTGAGTGGTGAGTGGTGAGTGGTAACTCGGTCCCAAGCTCCGCTTGGGACCGCAAGCAACGAAGCTCCGCTTCGCGAATCGCCAGACGCCTCGAAGCAGAGCTTCAGCGCGTTTCGTAGAAAGCAGTGCTTAAGGCGGAGTGAGCAGTGATATGCAGATACCGACAAGTGTCGTCAGACTATGCCGGCAACTACTCGAGTTGGATGTAAGTCGGATCGCGAGCAAGGATGGTGGGATCGAGGTTGTCCGTGTGGAAATGAAGGATTTAGTGAACACGGGAATGAGCGAGTTCCAAAGAGCACTCATCCCGGTGAGTAAATTGTCTTCCGGGTATTGCCATGTCAGCGTGATATGGGCCGGAGAGCTATTTGATCACTTGGGCCCAGAAACCGAGACGTTCTTCGTCGTAGTGGAGATCGAAGGATGACTGTCGAGGGGAAAGCAAACGTTCTCTTCCGCAATTGAAAACAATGTCGAGACTTGTCATCGCCAGCGGCCGCGTGATCGATCCGAGTCAGAACTTGGATCGCACGACGAATGTTTTGATCGAAGACGGCCGGATCGCCGCATTCGACGCTGCGCCACGGCAAGGGGACGAGGTCATCGACGCCAAAGACTTGATCGTGTCTCCGGGGCTGGTCGATATCCACACGCAGCTCCGCGAGCCGGGCTGCGAGGAGGACGAGACGATCGAAACCGGCACGGCGGCGGCCATTGCCGGCGGATACACGTCGATTGCCTGCATTGCCGAGACCGATCCGCCGATTGACACGCCGGCCGGGGTCGAGTTCGTGCGGCAGAAGGCGGCTCGTGCCCACCGCTGCCACGTCTTCGTCATCGCCTGCGTCAGCAAAAACCGCGAGGGGAAAGAGCTGGCGGAGATCGGCTCGCTGGTCGAAGCGGGGGCCGTGGCGTTTTCCGACGCTTCGCTGCCGATCTACAACACCGATCTGCTCAGGCGGGCCCTGGAATACTGCCTGATGTTCGACCGGCCGATTCTCAACCATCCCGAGGTGCTCGACCTGTCGGGCGGCGGCGTGATGCACGAGGGGCGGACGAGCCTGGTGCTGGGGCTAGCGGGAATGCCGGCCGAAGCGGAAGACGTAATGGTCAGCCGCGACCTGCGATTGGCCGAATCGACCGGCGGCCGCCTGCACCTGATGAACATCTCGACCGCCGGCAGCGTCGAGTTGATCCGCCGCGCGAAACACCGCGGCATTCGCATTACCGCCGAGGTCGCGCCGATCAACTTCACGCTGACCGACGAGTCGCTGCGTTCGTTCGACGCGAACTGCAAGCTCAACCCGCCACTGCGCTCGCAAAGCGATGTGGATGCCTGCATCGCCGGCCTGGCCGACGGCACGATCGATGTGATCGCCAGTTGCCACGCCCCGCGGGCCAGCGAGAAGAAGATGCAGGATCTCGATCTGGCCCCGTTCGGAATGGTCGGCCTGGAAACGACGCTGCCGCTGGTCATTACGCGGCTCATCGAGCCGGGGCATCTCGACTGGCCCTCGGCACTGGCCAAGCTGACGATCAACCCGGCCCGCGTCCTGGGCCTTTCCAAAGGCACGCTCGCCATCGGCGCCGATGCCGACGTGACGCTTATCGATCCCCGCGAGGAGTGGACCGTCGAGCCCGGAAAGTTTCGCTCGAAATCCTCCAACACGCCGCTGGCCGGGATGAAGCTCCGCGGCAGGGCGGTTCAAGTTCTCGTCGGCGGGAAGCCGTGTCTATAGGTCAAGACGATGGGTGCGATGCCGTGGCAAATCGCTGGTCCCTACCATCCCGACCCAGCCAGCGCATTACGCGCCGTTCAGGCCGAGCGTTTTAAACAGAATTACGATCTGAAAAAATTGCTGGAAGAGCATATTGCCAACGTTCAGGATTCGGTTCGCTATACCGAAACCGATGACGAATACGGCTTACTGGAAACGTACCGAGAGAATCTGACACAGCTTGACGAAATCAAATGTCAGCCTCTGCCCACGGATATTCACGAGCAGGTCAAACTGCTGCGGCAGATCGAAGCAATCGGCAGCGGCGAGATTGGGAACATCCTCGATATTGAAAGCGTTTCCAAGAGCCGGGAGCCTCGCAAGGTAGTCCCGCTCAGCTCGCAGGAACTGCAGGACCTCTTCGGTACGATTCACCCCAGTCGCGAGCATGTGACTGCCGAGCGGCTCGACAAGATTTACAACACAATCGACCGTGGCGAAGCGGTCTGCTTTCCGATCTTCGAGCGCCCTCCGTCGCAGCAACCGATTGGCTGGTTCTTTGTCGGCTACACTGTTGATTGATGGGTCCGAGTCCGCCACCGGCTCACCAAGAGTGCATCGTTCTAGGCCTTCTGAACCCTGAACCCTGAACCCTCCCATGATGCAGCTAGGATTCGTAAGCGCGATCTTGCCCGAACTGTCGCTCAAAGAGGTCGCCAAATTCGCCAAACAGGCCGGCTATTCCTGCGTCGAGCTGATGTGCTGGCCGCCGAGCAAGGCGGAGCGGCGGTATGCGGGGGTGACGCACGTCAACGTCGTCGATCTGTCGCCGGGGAAGGCGGCCGAGGTGAAGGGGACGATGGACGACGCCGGCGTGGCGATCAGCGGGCTTGGTTACTATCCCAATCCGCTCTGCCCCGATCATGCGGAGGGGCAGAAGTGCAGCGACCATATCAAGAAAGTGATCAGTGCCGCGGGGATTCTGGGCGTGACACGCGTCAACACGTTCGTCGGCCGCGACTGGACCAAATCGGTTGATGACAACTGGCCCCGGTTTCTGGAAGTCTGGAAACCACTCATCAAGTTCGCCGAAGAAGCGGGGGTCAAGGTCGGCATCGAGAACTGCCCGATGCTCTTTGGCAAGGACGAATGGCCCGGCGGCAAGAACCTGGCCGTCAGCCCGGCCATCTGGCGGCGGATGTTTGCCGACATCCCCAGCCCGACTTTCGGCCTGAACTACGACCCGTCCCACATGATCTGGCAGCACATGGACTATGTGCAGCCGATCCGCGAATTCGCCGACCGCCTGCACCACGTCCACGCGAAAGACGTCCGCATCGACCGGCACAAACTCAACGACGTCGGCATTCTGGCTCACCCGAACCAGTATCACACGCCAAAACTCCCTGGCCTTGGCGACGTGAACTGGGGGCAGTTCTTCTCCGCCCTTACCGACACCGGCTACCGCGGACCGGTCTGCGTCGAGGTGGAGGATCGGGCGTATGAGAAGTCGCTGGAGGATCGGAAAACATCGCTCGTGCAGAGTGCCGTGTACCTGCGGCAATTTATTCCCGATCCACAAGCCTGAAGCGCCAGCGAAGGAAACCTATCCACTCGCAAAACGGCCTTTCCTTCGCTTGCGCTTCAGGCTTGTGGATTTGCCGGCCCATGAGAACTAACGATGAATCTGACGTACGCCGACTTGGCCAAAATGATCGACCATTCGCTCTTGAGTCCCACGCTGACAGCGGCGGATTTGGAGGCTGGGTGTCAGCTTGCCCTGGAGTACGACGTGGCCAGCGTCTGCGTCCTGCCGTATTACCTGAAGCGCTGCGCCGAGATTCTCCGCGGCAGCAGCGTGAAGGCCAGCACTACGGCCGGCTTTCCACATGGCGGGCAAAAGGAAATGGTGAAAGTCGCCGAGGTTCTTGAAGCCAAGCTAGATGGCGCTGACGAAGTGGACATGGTCGTCAATATTAGTGCGGTGCTTTCAGGAAAATGGGATTATGTTCGCGCTGAAATCAAGTCAATCGTCGATATCGCCCATCACGGCGGACAAAAGGTAAAAGTCATCTTCGAGAACTGTTATCTCAAAGACGAGCACAAGATCCGGCTCTGCGAAATCTGCGGCGAGCTCGGGGCCGACTGGGTGAAAACCAGCACGGGCTACGGCAGCTCTGGCGCGACGATGGAAGACCTGGCCTTGATGCGCAAGCACTCGCCGCCGCACGTGCAGGTCAAAGCCGCCGGCGGCATTCGCGATATCGACACGCTCCTCAAAGTCCGCGAGCTCGGCGTCACCCGCTGCGGCGCCAGCCGGACCAAGGAGATGCTTGACGAGTGGCGGCGGCGGCTGAAGCTGCCGCCGATTGCGGCCACCGCCGCCGGAAAGGGGCAGGGGTATTAGGCCGTCAGCTCACAGACGCCGACGCGAAAAACGTTGGTCGATCGTCGAACAGCCATGTCGCGGCAAAGTCACGAATGAAGTAGAGCCCCGCAACGGCTCGTCGCTGTTCGTCGGTGAGGTTATTGACGAAATCCCTAGCCGAGCTGATTGCGATGTCAGACGCCGACAGGCCGATGCGTTCAAGTCTCGCTTGCAGGACTTGATCGAACACTTGATGTGGAGTATCTGACACCCTCTGACGTTGCAGCTCCGTGCGTATCGCCACTGTGTTGGTGCAGAATTCCACCAGTTGCGATTCCGCTCGAAGCACAGCGCCGCCGATCAGCCTGGTTGGGTCGGTGCGCAAAAGTTCGAGTCGTTGCGTCAAGATTCGGTAATCCACCAGTTCGATTTCGGGAGGCTGTTCGACAACGCCTATGGCCCAGGCAAACACCCACGCCGCTTCGCCGGACCAGTTCGCGTCGGCAATCTGGTCGTCTCGGAGCTGGCCATACGGCGTCTGAAGTATTTCGCGCTCAATCGGATCAAGCTCATCGGCGAGGCCATGCGTCGTCAGCCACGGCAGAATGCTGGCGCTGAGTGAAGTTGAGCACGGATGCTCTGTCGCTTCCAGCGAGGCCCGAAAGGAGAGACACGTCGCTACCAGCGCTCGTTTGGCAACTTGCTTCGGCCCGCGCATGAGACGGCCCTGGCGGCGGACGTTGCTCAACTTCTACCCTAACCCCATAATCGGCGTGCCCCCTTCGACCACAATCGGTGTCGGGCGGCCTTGTGGATCGACCCAGTGGGTCGAGAGGTCAATGCCCAGGTGGCGGAACGTGGTAGCGGCCAGGTCCTGCGGGCGGACCGCCTGGCTGGCGATCGCGCCGCCCCGGCTGTCGGTCGAGCCGATGACGCGGCCACCCGAAAATCCGCCGCCGGCCATCACCATCGACATGACGCTCGTCCAGTGGTCGCGGCCGGCGTCCTTGTTGATCACCGGCGAGCGGCCGAACTCTCCCATCATCATCACCAGCGTGTCGTCGAGGAGCCCGCGCTGCGACAGGTCGTTGACCAGGGCATAGAGCGCCCGATCCACGTCCGGCAGTGCCGGCTTGAGACCCTTGACGATGCCCCCCCACTTCACGCTGTCGCCGTGGTGGTCGAAGTAGCCCCACGCGCCGCTGATCAGCACGAAAGTCACGCCCGACTCGACGAGCCGCCGCGCGAGGATTGCCTTCTCGCCGACGCTGTTGCGGCCGTACTCATCGCGGAGCGTGTCCTTTTCCTTGGTGACGTCAAACGCCTGCTGCACTTTGCCCGACAGGACCATGTCGTACGCCTGCTGCGTGTACCGCCCCTGCTGCTCCATCGTGGCGGTGCGGTCGAGCTGGTGCCGCAGTTTGTCGAGCTGCTGCCGCAGGTTGTCCCGATCGGACAGCCGCGGCACCGCGACCCCTTCCGGCAGCGTAAACTTGCCGGCTAGTTCCAATCCCTTGACCGGCTCGAACTTGTTGCCGAGGTTTCCAGCGCCGTAGACATCGGCCGCCCAGGAAGGGGCCAAGCCGATGAATGCCGGCAAGTCGGCGTCGTTGGCCCCGCGGAACTTCGCTACGACCGAGCCCATCGACGGATAGCCTGCGCCGTCGCGGCTGTCGTCGGTGCGGCGGGCGAGGGGATTGCCCGCCTGCATGGTAATCGGAGTGTGGTTGCTGGCCGAGCAATCGACCGAGCGGATGACCGTTAGCTTGTCGGCAATCGACGCCTGCAGCGGAAGATGCTCGGTGAAGTGGATGCCGGGGACGTTCGTCGGCAGCGTGGCGAACGGGCTGCGGATCTCCTGCGGGGCGTCGGGCTTGGGGTCCCACATGTCGATGTGGCTGGGACCGCCCGAGAGCCAGAAGAGGATGACGGACTTCTTGGGACGGCCCAGAAGGGCCGTCCTACCTTCGTTGGCGGCCAGCAGTGCCGGCAGCGTAAGTCCGGCCATTCCCGCCATGCCGGTTTGCAAGAACCAGCGGCGTCCGCCGACGCGGATCGTGTCGCTGGCCGGCGGTGCAAATGGCGAAACAGCCGTGCCAGCGAGGTGCGACGCATCATGACCCAACAAGCGACGCTCGGAAATCATCGACAACTCCTGGGCGCACGAGGACGATCAGCCCCGCATCGAATCATCGGCATTTTAACGGTAACCCATCCACGATTGCAAATGGGTTATCCCCCTGGCGCGCCGATTCGGGCGGATTGCGGCAAACCGACGAGTGCGCTGGCGCTATTTCTGCAATGTCAGCGTCAGGTAGACGCACGTGATGGCGAGAACCACGCCCAGCGTGATGATCCCCAGCAGGATCTTCACGATGTCGTTCCAGGCCATACTGTCTTCCTGCCGCAGCTCGCGGGCTTCGTCGGCGGGAAAGTGCCCGGCATGGGTGTCGTGAGCGGGCTCGTGAGTCGCAGTTTCCATGGCACGTATTCAACTGAAGAGATTCAAATCGACTCGTTAGTTATCCCTGCGCGGCGGCTGAATGGCAAGGGTGAACAGCCGCTCGAATCGGCTCCGCTTTCTGCGGTGACCCGGCCGTCATATCGCGCGCGGCAGCGCCGTTCTTTTGGAGTGTACCACCCCTTTGTGAAATGACGATTGACCGGCCGTTTTCGTCGGCAGTCAGCCGGCCAAACCACAGAATCCATCCAGCGGCCACAGGCGGATTTCTGGCGCAAGATGTTTCTCAGCAACGGTTTGCGAAATTCAGTCCAGCTACCCCAGGCTCGTACTGACGCCCCGGAACTCCAAAGGTAGAATGGAGGACCATCCAACCGGCTGCCCCTGTGGCGGCTGGGTGGGAGTTGCCTGCGAAATGCCGATCTCGACATTCGCGGGATCACGTTGTTCAGCCGGCATTGCGAACGCCAGCCCGTCGCCGCACCCCGCGGGATCCTGCCCGCACAGACGGTCGCCGTTCGTCACCTATATGTCACGTCGCTCTCGACTCGAAGCCCTTCGGCACTCCGCGCCGGCCGTACTGCCGTCGCTTCTGTTGTGCGATTTCGGCAATTTGGAGCGGGAGGTTCGTGCGCTGGAAGAAGCGGGGGTGCCGGGGCTGCACCTGGACGTGATGGATGGACAGTTCGTGCCGAATTTCACGTACGGCATGCCGATTGTCGCGGCTGTCCGACGGCTGACCGATTTGCCGCTGGACGTGCATTTGATGATCCGGCAGCCGGAACAGTATGTGTCGGCATTCTGCGAGGCTGGGGCGGACAATCTGACGGTGCATGTCGAGGCGACGTCCGATCCGCGGGGTCTGCTTACCCAGATTCGCGCTCTTGGGGCCGGCGCGGGGATCGCCCTCAATCCGGGCACGCCCCTTGCAACGTTGGAACCCTGTCTCGATGTGGCCGACCTGGTGCTCGTGATGAGCGTGGAAGCCGGGTTTGGCGGCCAAAAGTTCAACGACACTTCCCTGACGAAGCTCCGGGAACTTCGGCCGAAGATTCGGCCCGAGGTGCTTCTGGAGATCGACGGGGGGATCAACGATACGACGATATGCCGGGCTGCCCAGTCGGGAGCCCAACTGTTTGTGGTCGGGTCGGCCATCTTCGGCCAGCCGCGGTACGACGCGGCCGTGGCCGAGCTGACCCGCTTGGCTGCCGACGCTTCGGCCGCTAGTGGCCAATCCGCCGGCAGACCAGCCCTTCCGTGAGGTCTCACACAAGGTATATGAAACGCATTTTGCTCATTCGCTCCGGCTCCACCGACTTTGACGAGCAGGGCCGGATCAAGGGAACGCTCAACATCCCGCTCAACTTCGAGGGGACGGCACAAATCGCCCGGCTGGCCGACGAGCTGGCGGGCACGCCGATCGATTTCCTCTACGCCTCGCCGTGCCGCTGCGCTTCGCAGTCGGCCGAAGTGATCGCCAACTCCCGCAAGCTCAAGGTTCGCACGCTCGACGAGCTGCAAAACCTTGACCACGGGCTGTGGCATGGAAAGCTGATCAACGAGGTCAAGCAGCGCCAGCCCAAGGTTTACCGCCAGCTTCAGGAGCATCCTGAAACGGTCTGTCCGCCCGAAGGGGAGCCCGTGGGAGCCGCTATCGATCGCGTCCGCTCGGCAGTGAAAAAATTGCTCAAGAAGCACAAGTCGGGCACGATCGCCCTGGTGGTCCCGGAGCCGATCGCTTCGCTGGTCCGCAGCGTGCTGGAGCACTGCGACGTCGGCGACTTGTGGAAAGCCGAATGCGAATACGGCGGCTGGCAAGCGATCGACATCGAACCACAGGTCGTCCAAGCGACCTGATTTCAGATTGCGGATATTCAGATTGCGGATTGCGGATTTGACTCCTGTCCCCTGGCTCCTGGCTCCTGCCCCCTGTCCCCTGGCTCCTGGCTCCTGACCCCTGTCCACTGGCTCCTGGCTCCTGGCTCCTGGCTCCTGACCCCCGGCTTGCCTATGATCGAGCCATCCGCGACGACCGACACCACCGCTCCCCCGGCTGCCGGTGCCATGAAGCGACCCAAACGAGGCGTACCTGAAGGACTGTGGACCCGCTGTCCCGGCTGCCAGGCCTCGATCTACAAAAAGGAAGCGGAGCGGCTGCAGAACGTCTGCCCGCAGTGCGACTACCACTTCTACGTCTCGGCCCAGGAGCGGATTCGCCACGTTCTGGACGACGGCACGTTCGAGGAGTGCGACGCCCACTTGATGCCGGCTGATCCGCTGGAGTTTGCCGATCAGAAGCCGTACAAGGAGCGGCTCGTGGCCGAGCAGAAGCGGACCGGCCTGGCCGACGCGGCCGTCACCGGCACCGGCATGATCCGCGCCCGCCGCGTCGCCTTCGCCGTCACCGACTCGGCCTTCATCATGGGGAGCATGGGCTCGGTCGTCGGCGAGCGATTGGCACGGCTCATCGAGCGGGCCACCGAGCAACAACTGCCGCTGATCATCGTCAGCGGTTCCGGCGGCGGCGCTCGCATGCACGAGGGGATCTTGTCCCTGATGCAGATGGCCAAGGTGTCGGCGGCACTGGCCCGGTACGACTCTGCCGGCGGCCTGTTCATCTCGGTTCTCACGAATCCGACGATGGGAGGCGTGGCGGCCAGCTTCGCGTCGCTCGGCGACCTGGTCTTTGCCGAGCCCAAGGCGCTGATCGGCTTTGCCGGCCCGCGGACGATCAAGGCCACAATCCGCCTGGAGCTCCCCAAGGGATTCCAGACCAGCGAGTTCTTGCTGGCCCACGGCTTCGTCGATCGGATCGTCCACCGCGCCCGGCTCAAGACCGAGATCGCGCGGGCCATCGACTACTGCGGAAAGTAGCCCGCCTACCGATCGTCGGCCTGCTGGTCGATGACGTAAAACCGGTATCCGCCGGCGTCGCTCGGCTCAATGCCGAAGGTCGTGCGGCGGATTTTTGCGTGCCCTTTATCGGCGGCGTGCTTTTCTTCGAGCTGGGCAAGCTGTGTTTCCAGCTCGGCGGGGCAGAAGTGGGCCAGCACTTTGCCGCGGGGATCGACCTTCGCCCGGCTGGCCAGTTCTTCGGCCGCTTCGCGCAGGGCTCCGCGCTGCCAGATCAAGTAGAGCCGGTTGTCCTTGCCGGCTGCTTCGCTGCGGCTGGTTGGCGTGGGGGCGGAAAGATTGGCGAGATAAACGACCTTGTCCGCATCGCCGATCACCCCCAGCTCGATCTTGAAAAAATCAAGCTGCCGCGAGTAGGAGTCGATGGTGTTTCCCGGCGGAAACTGGATCTCCCACCGTTCGTGCCGTGGAATGCGGCTGGCGGCATCGACCGTCCGCGCCTCCCCCGGCAGGACCAGTAGCGACGTCGGCGCGGCGGCATCGCGCGGCACGTTCTTCAGCTCCGGGCCGATGGCCGCGACGAGGCCGGACAATTTTTGCAGCGACTTTTCCAAGTCACCCGGCGCGCTGGCAGCCTGATTGCTTTCGGGCGCAGCAAGCTGGCCTTTCCAGCCCGGCGGTGGCGACGGCGGCTCGGCTGCAATCGGCGGCAATGGTCCCTGGGCAACTTCCGGCTCGGAAGTGCCGCTTCCAAGCCAGATCACCAATCCGCCGGCAATCGCACCGGCAAGCAACAGCAGTGGCGCGATGAGCAGCCAGCGGCGACTTTTGGATTTGGAATGCGGCGACTCGTCGCCGCTTTTGGATTTTAGGACCATTTCAGCGCCCCCCGTTTGCCCCACCCGTTTGCAGCGACCTTCCAAAAGATCCAATAGCGGCGACGAGTCGCCGCACTCCAAATCCAAAATCTAATTGGCAAACTCCGCGTCCGGCCGAAGCGCGACGTACCATGTCTTCCAGTGGGCGACGGCTGCCGCCCGCGCCTTGTCGTCGGTCCTGTCCGCCAGCGGGACCGACTTCGTCTTGCGTCCCATGAATCGCAGTCCCTCGTCGGCCGCCAGAACGACCTGCCAGTCGGGATCGTCGAGTGCCGCGATCAGGGCCGGGCCGCTCTCGAAATCCTTGATCTGGCTGAGCACCGTCACCGCGGCCAGGCGGGCTTCGGCAGTGCCGCGAGCCGTCAGCGTTCGCAGCCGGCTCACATGCTCGCCGCGTTCTTTTTCGTCGGCTGCGTTCAAACGCGCCTTGAGGAGATCCACGTCGGCGGCCATCGCGGCAAACGACCCGTGATCGGGAGCAAACAAGATGTCGATCAGCTCTTTGGTGCTCTGCGGCACATCGTGCGGGACGATCTGGCCGCCGCGGACGCGCACCTTGTCTCCCGCGGGCAGCCCGCGGCCGGCCAGCAGCGCTCCGTCCCCATAGCTCTTGGCCCGCTCGATGGCCTTCTTCGTGGAGCGGAGCAGAAACAGCACGCCAAAGGCCGTGTTGACTGCGTCCATGTTTGCCTGCTCGGATTTGAACATGCCATTTTGCTGCTGGTTTTTTCTCAAATACTCGTAGCCTTCGTTGTACCAGGTGGGCTCCTTGATGGCCCGGCCGACCGAGGCCTCGAAGAAGCTTTGGTAGCGCTCCAGGGCGTACATGAAATAGTGGGTGTGCCCCGGCGGATCGATCTCGAAGTTCTTCCGCATCCACGAGCCGCCGCGCTCCTGCGCCGCCTTGATCAGCCGCGGATCGATCTTCCGCGTCAGCACCCCTTGCTGGCGCTTCAGCGGCTTGAGCGCCGGCGGCAGCGACGAATCGCGCGTCGATTCGAGCTCCGCCAGCCCCAAGAGGTCCGCCACCATGTACGTGCAGCCCAGTGCCGCCGCCGTCATGCCCAGCCGATTGGGATCCTGCTTGACGAGCTTCAGCGTCTCGTACTTGTCGGCTTCCTTCCCCTGATAGCCCCAGTTGCCGTCGGGGTCTTGCGTGCGGATCAGCCAGTCGGCGACCCGCTCGGTCGAAGCGAGCGAGGTCGGAATGCCGACGCTCGACATTTCCCAGTACGCGAGCACGGCATACTGGGTCATCGAGGTGTCGCCCGTCTCCTTGTCGGGATATCCCCAGCCGCCGCACGACTTCTGCCGGTATTCGAGCGAATCGCGGAGCTTGACGATCTCGGGATTGTATTTGCTCGGGTTGAGTGCGCAGAGGAAGATGGCGGCAATGCCGGTCGAATAGATGTCGGTTTTGATGTCGGAAGCCTGTGGCTTGGTCGCGGCGAGGCAGGCGGTGACGGCTTCCTTGACCTTGGGATGCGATTCATCCGCGCCGTCCTTGAGAAAGGCCAGGCCGATGAGGCACTTGCCGCCGAGCCGGCCGTCGCTGGCGGTCGTGAGGTACGCCAGCCCACGCTCAATGACCGAGAGAACCTCTTTGCTCTCGGGGGTGACGGCGGAAGCGTGCCGTGGCAGCATCGTAGCGAGGAATGCCGCGGCAAGCCCGGCCAGGAAGCAGGCAGCACGGTTCATGGTTGTGCCTCGGAGTGCAAGTGCGGCAATCCAGCGCCGAAAGCAATGGTTCTCGACCAACGATTCGTCCTGCCGCGCCCCTATCCCACCAGTTCGCGCAGCACGTCCCGCTTGTCCACCAGGTACTGCGGCCGGCCGGCCGTGTCGGTGAGCTGCGCGGTCTGCACGTCGATTCCCAGGTTGTGATAGAGCGTGGCGAACACTTCCTGGAAGTGGACCGGCCGGTCCTTGGCGTACTCGGCATTCTTGGTGGAAGAGCCGATCGCCTGGCCGAGCTGCATGCCGCCGCCGGCGAGGAAGCACATGGCTAGTTGCGGCCAGTGATCGCGGCCAGCGCCGCTATTGACGCGCGGCGTGCGGCCGAACTCGCCCCACATCACCACGGTCACGTCCTTGTCCATGCCGCGATCGGACAGGTCGGTGAGCAGCGCACTCATCGCCCGGTCGAGGTTGGGCAATTGCCGCTTGAGCGACACGAAGTTCTGGCCGTGAGTGTCCCAGCCCCCCCAATTGAGCGTGACGACGCGTACGCCCGCTTCGATCAGCCGCCGCGCTGTGAGGAAGCTCTGGCCGTCGCGGCCGTAGCGCTCCTTGTCGCGGGCGTCGAACTTGGCCGCGTCGAGCGCGTCGGCGACTTTGCCGCTGGTGACCACGCCGACGGCTCGGCGAGTGAACGAGTCAAGGGCTTGCATCTGGCCGCTGGCATCGGCTTCGCGGCGCAGCGTGTCAAGCGACGTGAGCAGATTCGTACGCGAGTCGAGCCGCTCCTCGGTCAGGCCGCGCTGGAGTCGCAGGCTGCCACCTTGGGGCTGATAGGGCTTGTAGACGGGGCCGAGATAACCCGGATCGCCGCCGTTGTACGAGACATAGGCTGGAGCGCCGCTGGCCGACGGGCCGCTGAGCTTCGACACCACGCTCCCCAGCGCAGGCCGGCCGCCGGCATTCCGCAAGTCGCGTTGATCGTACCCCGATTGGGTCTGGTAATTGGAGTGAGCGCCGGTGGAGCCGATCAGCGAGCGGATGATCGCATATTTGTCGGCCATCTTCGCCAGGTTGGGCAAATGCTCGCAAATCTCGATTCCGGGGACATTCGTGGCGATCGGCGAAAACTGGCCGCGGAACTCGGCGGGCGCCGATGGCTTGAGATCGAAGATGTCCTGGTGCGAAGGTCCGCCCGACAGATGGATGTTGATGATCGCCTTGCTCGACGAGCCAATGCCGGCGGCTGCTTCAGCGGCCAACAGCCGCGGCAGCGTGAGCCCCCCCAGGGTCAGTGCGCCGACTTGGAGAAAGCTTCGCCGGGAAATGCCGTCGCAGTAAGACTGGGCGCGACCGCAGGTGATCCGAAACATGGCTGGCTCCTGGTAAGCGAAAGATCAGGCAAACCTATCGACACCTTTTTATCAGAGATGCGCTGGCGTGGCCAATTATTTTTCGATTTTCGCTTCTCAGCCGGAGCTAGCAGTCGAGCGAATCAACATTTAGCGACTGGCGTGCCATTGCTATACTCCGCCCCCATCGATTCCCCCCGTCGTTATCCTTCCCTCCGTCGTATGGACGATCAGCCCCCCCTTCGACCTGTCCTTCCGTGGCGGCTTGCGGCCGCGATTGTCGCCGCAACGCTTTGTCTGGCAAGTGGTTGCAGCATCGTGAAGTCGCGGCTGGCGACCGAGCAACTGGTGGTCTCCGACGCGGTCGATTCGGCGATCGCTCAAGTCGATTTCAGCCCCCTTTCGGGCCAGACCGTCTTCTTCGACACCAAGTACCTCAACAACGCCCGTCTACCCGGAAATTCCAACGTCGAATACGTCGTCTCTTCGCTGCGGCAGCAGATGTTGGCGTACGACCTGCGGCTGGCGGACAAGATGGAAGATGCCTCGTTGATTGTCGAGGCACGGATAGGAACGCTCGGAAACGATGGGAACGAGGTGACTTATGGGATCCCCGGGAATGCGGCGTTGAGTACGGCTTCCATATTCTTTGCCAGCCCTGTCGCCGCCCCAACGATGCCCGAGCTGTCGCTTGGACGGCGGAATCACCAGTGGGGAGCTGCCAAATTGGGGGTTTTCGCCTATGACCGAGCGACGCACGAGCGCGTGTGGCAGGCGGGGGTCATGACCGGGACCAGCCACGCCCGCGATCTGTGGGTGCTGGGAGTTGGCCCCTTTCAACGGGGACGGACCTACGATCGGGTCCGTCGCCGCGTGAACGGGACGAGGGAAACCTTCTCTGCGGACGAGTTGCAACTGGCCGATCTGGACCCGACGGAGGCCTATGCCAGCCAAATTGACTTCCGCAAAGATCCGGTCCCCGTTCGGCCACCGGAGGTCGTGTCCGCCGCGGAAGGCTCGACAAAGAACCCGGCCGACGGCAAGGGAACGCAGCTAAACCGAAAGTGACCAGCCTCTCTGGGCGGAAATTCGGGAAATTCCGTAGGTCGCACGGAAACGAAGCGGCCCCTAATCGGCTCGGGCGGGTTAGTAATAGTACACTAAAAAACTTTTGGATTACCCCCAATTCGTTTGCCTTGACGGTTGGGGCAAATCCGCAAGAATAGTGGGCGAGGCAGACCCTAGCCCACTGGTCGTTAAATCCTACCAGCCTCCCGCAGTGGGCGCGATTGGGGTATCGCTCCCAATTGGATCTTCCCCAAAGAGGGTATGTTGCCTAGTTTTTTTTGGGAAATATTGAACAAACATCCGGGTGCCGCCAACGAAATGTAGAGGTTCGCGCGGCCAGCACAGCGGATGAGGGAGTATTCGGGCACCCCATCTGCGACGCAATCACCAGGATGCCGCCCGCAGGAACAGCCCCGCCTCGAACCGGAACCAGAGAGGAAACCGATCGCCATGTCCACCGCGAATTCCGCGGACGACGTCAAGCTTGCAACTTGTTATCGAGAGATCTGCCAACAGTTGCTCGCTGATCCCCATTCGGAACGACTCAAAAAGCCGATTGCTTTCTGGGTTTTGCCGACGGACCGTCGATTGCCGCTGGCCTTTTTGGGCCGCACCGTTCGGGAGATTGTGAGCTGCTCCTTTGCGGAGTTAGCTTCCACGCCGGGAGTCGGCCAGAAGAAGATGGCGTCCCTGGTCAACCTGCTCCGCCGCGTGGCGACGAGCCGTCCTGCCGAGCTTGAAGCGCCTCAGGCCATGCCGGACAGTGCCGAAATTGCCGCGCTGTCGGCTGACCCTGACCATTTTGAGCCGGCAATGGTCTCCGAGATGGTCTGGGCCCGCTGGCAGCAGATCGTGCTGACCCACAAGATTGGCCACGAAAAACTGGGGCGATTGGCCCCGTCGCTCCAGGCTTTGCCGACGGTCATTTGGGACACGCCGCTCAGCTTTTACCTGGACAAGACGCTGCGCGAGATCCGCCAACTCAAGACCCACGGGGAAAAGCGGGTTCACGCGGTCTTGGAGGTGTTTCACTCCATCTATCGGATGCTGGCCAACGTTGGCCAGACCGGACTCGCCGTAAGGCTCGAGCCCCGACTGATTGCTGGCGTCCAGGATTGGATGGCCGAGGCGAAGGGGAGGGATGTGGCCCCCGAAATGGAGGAACTGGTCGATCGGCTGGTCGAGCCGCTGATGAGGCAGCTCGAAATGGACGTGGGCACGACCGTATGCGACTTGGCCCGCGGCCGGTTGGGGGTAGACGCTCAAGCCAAGAGTGTCCGCGAGCAATCGCGAACCCTGGGGCTGACGCGGGCTCGCATCTACCAATTGCTGGAGGATTGCCACCACACGATGAGCATTCGCTGGCCCGAAGGGAAGCGCCTGCTGGATGAATTCGCCCAGCGCATGGACGAGGTCTACGCCTCCGCCGAGATCGCCAACCTGCTGGGGACGCTCCGCGAACTGCTCTATCCCCTGAAGTACGACTCCCTGGCCGAGCACCTGCTCGTCGAGCGTGCCGAGTGACCTAGCGGGCCAGGCGGCCAACCGAGGTCTCGGCATTCAGCTCTGCAATCATGTCGCGGGTAGCGGCCTCCACCGCTTCCTGCCAGCGGTCTGCGCCGAATCGCTCGCGATACGGCGACCGCGCGTGGGCGAAGATGATCCCGCGGCTGTTGTTGACGATCGCGCCCAGGCCGCGCTCGTCGAACGCCGCCGCACAATCTCTCGCGGTCCCTCCCTGAGCGCCGTAGCCGGGAATTAACAAGAGCGTGCTCGGCATCGCCTGGCGTAGTTCGGCGAGCTGCGCCGGGTAAGTCGCTCCCGCCACGGCGCCGACGATGCCGTAGCCTTGCTCTCCGCGGCTATTGGCCGACAAGTCTTCCACGAATGCCGCCACGTGGCGGTAAATTGGAATTCCGTCGGCCTGAAGATCCTGAAAGCGGCCGCCGCCGGGATTCGAAGTCTTGACCAGGACGAAGATGCCGGCACCCCGATCTTTCGCGACGCTGACAAACGGCGTGATGCTGTCGTCCCCCAGATAGGGGCTGACGGTCAGAGCGTCGGCGCCCCACGCGCTTTGGCCGCGCGTTCCCAAGTACGCATCAGCATACGCCTGTGCCGTCGTGCCGATGTCGTTCCGCTTGCCGTCGAGGATAACCAGCAGTCCCTGCTGGTCCGCGTATTTGATGGTTTCTGCCAATGCGGCACAGCCGGGCGGGCCCAGTTGCTCGAAGAAGGCAGCCTGCGGCTTGACTGCCGGCACCAGCGGCGCGACGACGTCGATCACGCCGCAGCAGAACGAAAGATAGGCCCGCGCCAGCGCCTCGGGCCCTTTGCCCGCGACAAATCCGGTGGGCAAACTTTCTTCACGCGGGTCGAGACCGACGAGCACGGGCGTGCGCTTGGCCCGAATCGCGGCAATCAGCCGGTCGGCGAAGTGGAGGATGTAGGGCGGCTGGGTCATGGATTCAACTTGGCAAGCGTTGCGGGACGGCGAGTTTAGAAATCGTAAAAGTTTAGCGGAACGAAGTAACCGGGCGTCGAAACCAATCCGATCTGTGGCAATCGGTACGATCTGTGTCCGATTCACCATCGCGTAACGACGCCGGCTTGGTTGGACACGGATTGCTCAGATTCTCACAGATTTGGAGTGGGGACAACGGCGCCGGCAGATCCTGGCTGGACGCCAATTTGCCAACTCATTTCCCGCCAGCATTGCCGGCGAGAAGCTCCTGGAATTCCTCCTCGCTGACAATCTTTACTCCCAGTTGCTTCGCCTTGTCGAGCTTGCTCCCCGCTTCGTCGCCTGCCAGGACGAAGTCGGTCTTCTTGCTGACGCTGGAGGCGGCGCGGCCGCCGTGTCGCTGGATGAGCTCTTCAATTTCATTGCGTTTGTACGTCTTGAGCGTGCCGGTGACGACGATCGATTTGCCGGCCAGCGCCCCGCCGCCGGCAGGGGCGGCTTTCTTCTCGGCCTCCATAAGGATCTCGAGCGAGCGCAAATCCTCGATCGTCTGGCGTCCGTAATCGCTGTGTAAGTAGTCGTACACGCTCTTGGCAATGATCTCACCGATCTCGTTCACCTCGCTCAGCTCTTCCAGCTTCGCAGCGGAAAGCTTTTCCATCGAGCCGAAATGTTCGGCGAGGATCTGCGCAACCCGCTGGCCGACGTGCCGGATCGCCAGGGCGTTGAGCAGCCGCGCCAAGCCCCGCTTCTTGCTCGCACCGATCCCAGCGAGCAGATTCTCCGCCGACTTCTTCCCCATCCGCTCCAGCGCGACCAGTTGCTCCTCGGTCAACCGATACAGGTCGCCGTACCGCGTCACCAGCTTGTGCTCGACGAGCTGATCGACCAGCTTGTCCCCCAGCCCCTCGATGTCCATCGCGTTGCGGGTGGCGAAATACCGCAGCCGCTGCTTGACCTGCGTCGGGCAGTCGAGGTTCGGGCAGCGAATGTAAACGCCTCCCTCGTCCTTGACCAGCTTCGTCTGGCAGTCGAGGCAGTGCGTCGGAAAATGAAACTTCGGCAAATCCTCCTTCCGCTCGTGCCGCTCGACCCGGACGATGTGCGGGATGATCTTCCCCGCCTTCTCGACCACGACCACATCCCCCTGCCGCACGTCCTTCCGCTCGACTTCGTCGGCATTGTGCAGACTGGCCCGGCTGACGACCGTGCCGGCAATCTGCACCGGCTCGAGCTCCGCGATCGGCGTCATCTGCCCCGATTTGCCGATGCTGATCCAGATTTCGTTGACCTTCGTCACCGCCTCGTACTTCTCGAACTTGTACGCCACGATCCACCGCGGGCTCTTGCTCCGCGCCCCGAGCTTTTCCCGCTGGGCAAAGTCGTTCACCTTGAGCACCAGGCCGTCCACCTCGAAATCCAGCTCGTGCAGATGTTCCACCATCTCGTTGCAATGCGCAATCGCGTCGTCGATCGTTGGAAAACACTTCACTTGCGGCGTCGGCGGCACTCCCCAGCCGCCGATCGCGTTCAGAAAGTCCATGTGATTCGCGACGGAGAGCCCCTCGCAGTAACCCACTCCGTGGGCAAAGAACCGCAGGCTCCGCTCGGCGGCAATCCGCGGATCGAGCAGCCGCACGCTGCCTGCCGTGCAGTTGCGCGTGTTGGCATACAGCGCCAGCCCCGCTGACTTCTGCCGCTCGTTGAGCCGCACCAGGTCGGAGTTGGTCATGTAGACTTCGCCCCGCAGCTCCAAGACGGGCGGCACGTCATCGCCGCGGAGCTTGAGCGGCACGTCGGCAATCGTCCGCACGTTGTGGGTCACGTCATCGCCGACCACGCCATTGCCGCGGGTTACGGCCCGCACCAGGATGCCGTCCTCGTAGATCACCGAGATGGCGACGCCGTCCACCTTCATTTCGACGACCCATTCGACCTTCTCGCCAGCAAGTCCCTTGACCGCGCGGGCGGCAAACTCCTTGACCTCCTCTTCGCTGTACGAGTTCTCGATCGACAGCATCGGCACGCGGTGCGGCACCTGCTCCAGCTCCGGCACCGGTGCGTCGCCGATCCGCTGCGTGGGGCTGTCGGGGGTGATCAACTCGGGATGCTGCTCTTCGAGCTGCTTCAACTCGTCATACAACTTGTCGTATTCGCGGTCGGTGATCTCCGGCTCGGCCTTGATGTAATAGAGGTAGTCGTGCCGGCGGATTTCGTCCCGGAGTTGACCGATGCGCTGCTCTGGACTCATGATTGGAGTGGCTCCCAAAGGAAGCCGACATTGTACCGCGTCGTTTTTACATGGACGACACGCGGGAACCCGTCCTGCCATCACAACACCAGCTTACCGGCACGCCCATGCTCAACCGCCAGGCCGCCTACGACCTCGTCTGCGAATACACCCAAAGCGAATCGCTCCGCCGGCACATGCTGGCGGTCGAGGCGGCCGTAAGGGCGTACGCCAGGAAGTTTGGCGAGGACGAAGAGAAGTGGGGGATCGTGGGGCTGCTGCACGACTTCGATTACGAGCGCTGGCCCGATCCGCCGGACCATCCACTCAAGGGGGCGGAGATTCTCAAGGAGCGCGGCTATCCCGACGAGGTGATCTACGCCATCAAGTCGCACGCCGATTATCTGCCCGACTGCCCGCGCGTCTCGCGGCTCGATAAAACGCTGTACGCCTGCGACGAGCTGGCCGGCTTTATCTCCGCCTGCGCGAAGGTGCGGCCCGAGGGGATTGTCGGCATGGAAGCGCGGAGCGTCAAGAAGAAGCTCAAATCGGCCGGATTCGCTGCCGCCATCAACCGCAGCGACATCACCCGCGGAGCGGCCGACCTGGGAGTCGATCTCGACGACCACATCCAGTTCGTGATCGACGCCATGGCGGCGAAGGCGGAAGAGTTGGGGCTGAGGGGGAAGGAGCCAGGGGCCGGGAGCCGGGAGCCAGGGGCCGGGAGCCGGGAGCCGGGAGCCGGGAGCCAGTAGCCAGTAGCCAGGAGCCAGGAGCCAGGAGCCAGGAGCCAGTAGCCAGGGGCCGGGAGCCAGGGGCCGGGAGCCAGTAGCCAGTAGCCAGGACATTGCAGCACGCTGGTTATTAAGCAGTTGCATCGGCACCAGCGCGAGGCTTCCGCGCAAGCCGCCGCAGGATTACGACCGCCGGCAGGATAACGACGAGCAGCAACACCAGCCAGGGGCCGAGCGCGACGGCGGCCAATAGCGCCGCCTCAGCCACCGTCCGCATGCCGTCGATCGAATTCCAGAACGTGCCGGCGATCTTGCCCATGAGCGTTGCCTCCTGGGGCCGATAACCCCGTTGTTCGTGGGCATGGATTGTAATCGTGGTGAGCGCCACGCGATCGGCGAGGAATCGCAGCCGCCCCTCGACCCGCTCGATCTCCTCGCGCACGCGGCCCAGCTCCGTTTCGACTGCGACGATGTCCTTGACCTCCCCCGTCTTCGTCTTCACCAGCTCCAGCAGCCGTGCCTCGATCCCTTGCTTGCTCTTGAGACGCGCCGACAGATCGACGTGTTCTTCCGTGATGTCTTCCGCTTCCACTTCGCGATGCGTCGGCACTCCCAGCTTCGATGCTCCATCGAGGACGGAGTCGAACCGCGCCACCGGCACCCTGACGATCCACTGTCCTCCGCGCAAGCTCCCGTAACTTCGGTCTTCGCGGAATTGGGAAACATAGCCCCCCGATTGCTTCACCAACTCGGTGATCGCTTTCTCCGTGGCGGCGAAGTCCTCGACCGTCAACCACAGCGTCGCCTTGTAAATGATCTTTCGCTCGGCAGCCTGCGTACCAGCGGCCACCGCTGTCAGCGGGATGGCGGCGTCAATCCCGGAGGCCGAGCTCTCGCTGGCGGGGGAATCACTGGAAAAATTTGACCCCGGGGCCATCCCGCATCCAACCACACCGACGATAAGCAGCAAGACGACAAGAGACGTACGCATGGAACGCTCCTCACCTCAGAGAAAAACAGATGCTCCCCCTAGAAAGAGCCGGCCAGGCCCCGTTTCATTCCCGAAAAACGGCCAGGCGGCCGAGGAAAGGGTAAAATAACCCAATCGGACCTTTCCTCCATCTTCCCCCCGTCGGAGGTTTCGCCATGAACGTCCAGACGACTGCCGAACTGACCGCCAAAAAGTGCCTCCCCTGCGAAGGAGGGGTCGAGCCGGCGACCTATGAAGAAGCACAAGCACAGCTCAAGAACCTGAGCGGCTGGTACTTGACCCACGACGGCAAGCGGATCCGCAAGGACTGGACCGTCAAGAATTTTCTTGCCGGCATTCGCTTCTTTGACGACGTGGCCCGGATTGCCGAGGAAGACCAGCACCATCCCGACCTGCATCTGTCGGGCTACCGCAGCGTCTGGATCGAGCTGTGGACCCATGCCATCGGCGGCCTGTCGGAGAACGACTTCATCCTGGCGGCGAAGATCGACGAGTTGCCGGTGGAGGTCAAGAAGAGTGCTTGACGGCCCTTTCATGAATGGATCAGCGCTTCGGCTGAGCTCGAGAGAGTCTTGCCAAAATGATCGTGCCGAAAAACGTTGCGTATAAGAGAGCCATCACCGACAGCGCGCGAGACTTGGGTGGAGAAGCTGTTTCCCAGGATGGAACGGCGGCGAAAATTCCGAGCGCGATTAGTCCGGCGATGATTAAGGATGCGATTTGCCGGGGCCATCCAGGATGACACCGATAGAGAAACGAAAGCGGGACCGCGAGAACGGACAGCATGAGTCCCCCCGCCAGCGCGGTCATGTCGCCGGACGCCATTGCCGCTGCGCTTCCGGTTGCCGGAAGCAATAGACTTGCCGCCAAGAGCCGGGCGCCACGGACCTCGTCGTCGCTGAGGACATGCCGGCCCCAACGATCCACGAGCAGGAAGAGATTTCCGATTGGACCAGCCAGCACCACGCCAACGAAGCAGAACAATCCGATGGCGAAGGTCATCCAGTACCAGGTGGGCGGCGGCGGTTCCGAGTAAAGGGCCGGAATAGGCATGATCACGCAGCAGGTCAGGGACAAGACCCATCCTGCAATGATTGCCAACCGCCCAATCTGATACGCGATGGAGTTCATCGTCGAACGCGATTTGTCGCTCACAGGCGGCGGGGGAGATCGCAGCCGCATGACCGCCCGATAAATCCAGTGCCGCGACTTGAGGGCTTCCACCATCCCGCGGCGGGCCCATTCCAAGGAAGGGTCGAGCCGCAGCGCTTCGCGAAAACTTTCCATAGCGGCCTGCGACTGGCGATTGGTAAGTTGCGCCCATCCCTGGCTGGCGTGAGCCCAGGGGTCTTCCGGTCGTCTCTCCAGCGATTGCTGCGTCGCTTCTGCAGCAAGCTGTTTATCGCCGAGCGCCAAATGGCAGAGCGCCCGCATGTTCATACAGCCCTGGTCGTCCGGTTGAATCGCCAGTCCTAGATCTGCCGCCTGGAGTGCCTGGCGCCACTGACACTGGCAGTAATCGATGCGCGATAGCATCCAGTAGAACCGGGCTTCCTCGGGAGCAAGAGAAATCGCACTGTCCACAGCCTGCCGGGCTTCCTTCCACCTCCGGCGCTCGACCATCACCCAGGCCAGAGAGAAATGCGACTGGGCGGAATCGGGCGCTTGCTCAATCGCTTGCCGGGCGTGCTCGGTGGCCGCGTCGTACTGATTAGTTTGGGCCAGACTGATGGCCAGTAGCGAATGAACGCGGGCATTGTTGGGATCGCGGACCAAAGCGTCGCGCAACACCTCGACCGCCTGGGCATAGCGCTGCTGGCTGATGAGCAACTCGGCGCGAAGCTCCAACGGGTTCATGGTAAATCAGATTATCGCTGCGGACGAACGCGCGCGAGCCCCATCATGATGAATTGGGACGCGATGATCCCGAATAGGTAGCCGCGTACGGTCAGCCGCGAGATATCGAGCAAAAATGCTGGCACGGGGGCCGAACCGATCGCGAGCAGGCCGACAAGCTGTCCGTAACCCAGCAGCGCGAGCGCCGCAGTGGCTGCCGCGGCGACGTTCCGCGGCCAGCCCCGTTCGCAGCTATAGATCCCGGACGCTGGCAGCGCGAGCAAGGCCAGATACGGATACCACCAAATGCCGAGCGACGCGCCGCGGGCGTAATCAAGCCCGACGGCAACCAGGGGCAGGACGAGGCTCAGCCCGACGAGATTCGCCCCGCGAATGGCGTCCTGGCTGAGGGCGTGCCGCCCCCAGGGATGCAGCCGCAGCAGCAAGTTCGACAGGGGCACGACGAGCCACGTCATCACGGCGAAGACCATGTAGACGATCAGGACCGGCCAGATGAACAGAGCGAAGTCAGGGGATTGCCTGGCCACATTGCGGAGGAATTGATAGCCGAAGTAACCGCCGAGGATGATTCCCCAGCGGGCGCCGCTGGGCAGCCGGGCCATCCACAAAAACCAGGCGAGCATCAGGCGGTAGATCGGATTGTGCGCCTTGAGGGCCTCGAGAATTCCGTGCTGGGCCCATTCGAACTGGGGATTGAGCCGCAGCGCCTCGCGAAAATGCTCGACTGCCTTCTTGGGATTGCCCTGCTCCAGCAGCACCCATCCCTGGTTGGCGTGGGCGATCGGATCGTCCGGCCGGCGGGCGAGGGCCTGGTCGATCGTCGCTGATGCCCCCGCCTTGTCCCCCAGCTTCACCTGCGCCATCGCCCGCAGGTTGATGCAGCCGCCGTTTTCACCGTCGATCGCCAGCCCCTGTTCGGCCGCAGAAAGCGCGTCCCGCCAGCGCTCCTCGGCAAATGCAATCCGGGCCAGCATGGCATAGAAGTCCGGCTCTCCCGGCGCGAGCGCGAGGGCCTCTTCGATCGCCTGCCGCGCTTCGCGCCATCGCCGGCGGTCGGCCATCACCGAACCCAGGACGTAATGGGCGTACGGATCGTCCGGCGCCAGATGAACGGCCCGCTGCGCGTGGGAGGTCGCTTCGTCGAATTTTTCCTGCTCGGACAGACAAAAGGCCAGCAGCCGATGGATGTCCGCATCCTCGGGGGACTGGAGGAGTGCCTGGCGGAGCGTGTCCGCAGCCAGATCGTAGCGCTCCTGGTTGAGCAGTAATTCAGCTCGCGCGAGCAGAGGGTTCATGCGAGCTTGAGGTATTTGAGGATGTCGTCGTAGATTCCGCCCTGGTTGGAGTACAAGGCGTGGTTGCGGGCGGTGGCGAACCATTCCTTGGTGGTCGGCTTGAGCGTGCCCGCTGCCGCCGCCAGGTCGCTCGTGGTGAGCGCCGTCGGCTTGCCGGTCTTCATCGCCTGCCGCAGCTTCGTCTCCACGGCCTGATCGACGACCGCCTTCAAATCGGCCCCCGAAAACTGGTCCAGCTTCTTGGCGAGCTGTACGTAGTCGATGTCGGCCACCGGTTTGCCGCGGCAGAGAATCCGCAGGATGCCGGCCCGTGCCTCGGTATCCGGCGGCGGGACGAACAGCACGCGGTCGAAGCGGCCGGGGCGGCGGAAAGCCGGATCGACGTGCCACGGGGCATTGGTGGCCGCCAGGATCAAGACTCCTTCGTTGGAGCTTTTGATGCCGTCCATCTCTGCCAGGAATTGGTTGATCAAATGGCGGCCGCCGCTATGCTGCATGTCGCTGCGGCGAGCGCCGAGCGCATCGACCTCATCGAAGAACAGCACGCACGGACGGCTGCTGCGGGCGTCGTCGAACACCTGATGGAGGTTCCGCTCGCTGTTGCCGATCCACATGTCGAGCACGTCGTTGATGCCGATGGCCATAAAGCTGGCCTTGATCTCGCCGGCCGTGGCGCGGGCCAAGTGGGTCTTGCCGCACCCTGGCGGGCCGTACATCAAAATGCCGCCGCCGACCGATTTGCCATACGCGGCATACAGCTCGCGGTGCTCGAGGGGATAGATGATCTTGAGGCGGATTTCTTCCTTGAGGGCATCCATGCCTCCGACGTCGGCAAAGGTGGTCGTCGGCTTTTCGACGTCGCGCTCTGGCCCGCCGTCGTCGGGCTGGCCGAAGGTGATGCGAATGCGACCGTCCACGACTTCGCTGCTTTCTGGACTGGCATTGATGCCCAACTGCTCGGCCAGGTCCGGATCGGCGGCTTGCGGATCGCGCTCGATGCCGAGCTTGTACTGGGCGACGGCCTGCTGGACCTCGCCGCGACGGAAGAGCAGGCGGGCATAGAGGGTGTGGGCGGCCGGCGGCGCATCGAGCCGCTTGATTAGCTCTTCGAGCACCACCAGGGCTGCCGAATCCTTCTGCTGCTGAAAAAAAGCCCGGGCAAGGCCGAGCTTGAGTGGTCCGTTATCGGGCGCGATCGCCAGTGCCGCGCGGAACTCGGTTTCCGCCGCCTCGGGCTGGCCGCTTCCCAAAAGCAGGTTTCCCAGCGACACGCGCAGCGGGATGTTTCCCGGCGAGATGGCAACCGCCGCCTTAAGGGACTCGATGGCGTCGTGGGACATAATTGAAAAGCCGCGACCAGTGGTCGCGGAATCCGCGTGGCGTACGAATTGGTCAAATTCCGCCGGGAATGGTTGCCAACGGCACGTCACTCCGCCATCCCCAACCTTCGTGATTCTACTGCATCGGTTGGCGACGATAGAAAGGGATATGGCCTCTCCCCTCGTTCCTGCCGGACGTTGTGCTGCTCAATGTAATTGGCGGCACTGAACCAATGCGACTCGTCGAAGACATATGCGCACCACTTTCCTTTGCACCACAGGGGCGTTTGATGGTCGGTTCGCTGATGCACGGCCTTCGTTGTCTGGTCCGCGATCCATTTCACTGTTTTGTGAATGTCCCGGCCCGAATAGGGTATGAGCACGTGGATGTGCGTTGGTTCAATGGCCGCAGCTACCACGGCGAAACCACCGGCAGATTTTGCGACGCATTCGCCGATGCTGTCCATCACCATTTGCATCACGCCGTCTGTCATCCATACAGGCGAATGCTTCATGCGCTCCTCCGCCATCCGCTGGCGGACCGGATCTCCGGGATGGAGGTGGTGCGGCTGGTAGTATCCAATTTGCTCGTCCCAGGCTTCGGACCATGATCCGCGGTCGTCGCCGGGGAGCCACATGCCGTAGGTCGATTTGACCCAGTGATAACCGATGGTGCGGGACATAGGGAATCGTCGGCTGAGAACAATCGGTGTGGAGGAGTCGTAGGTGGCGCCCCGCGACCAATGGTCGCGGCTTTACAAAAGAGAGAGCGCATTGACCCGCGTTTTGAGCGGCCAGGTCACCGGCCCGCCCGTGCGGTGCGAGTCGAAGACTGCGCAGATCATCTCGATCGTGACCCGCCCTTCGTAAATGCCGCACTCGGGGTCGCGGTCCTCCTCGATGGCATGGAGCAGGTCCTTGACCGCGAGAATGTTGCCGCCGTCAAGTCCGCCGTCCTTGAGCGGTTCGGCAGCGCCGGCGCCTGCACTGGAGACGGGTATCCACTTGGCCCCGCTCCGCCCCGGCGACCAGGCCGGATCGGCCAGGAACTGCACGCTCGGCAAATGACCGGTCAGAATTTCCACGATCCCCTTGCTGCCAAAAATTGTCAACCCAAAGCGTCCGCCGTTGGCATTGCGCTTGGAGCCAAAGTAACCCGTGGCGCCGCCGGACATTCCATACATCGCCTGCACCGTGTCGCCCGCCAGCGGCCCGATCCCCTCGGCGCCTTCCTTGACGTGGCTTTTGTCTACGGGCTTGCCGCCCTCTTCTAATCGAGCAAAACACCACTGGGGATCGCCGCCGAACGTGTGGATCAGGTTCATCACGTGGCTGCCGAGGACCCATAGATCTTCCGTGCCGCCGCGAGCGTCTTCTTTCCCGCGGCCGCGAAGCTCGAGGATGGTGCCCAGCTTGCCCGCGTCGATCAGGTCTTTGACCGCCTGGATCTTCGGGCTGTATGCCGTCTGATGGGCCAGCGCCAGCTTCACGTCGTACTTTTTGCAGGCCGCTTCCATCTCGTCCGCTTCCTGCGGGCTGCGGCAGAGGGGCTTTTCCATGTAGATGTGGCAGCCCCGCTCGGCCGCCGCCAGCACCATGTCCCGATGCTGATCGAGCCACCGCGGGCCGATCGCCACGATCTGCGGCTTGACCTCATCCAGCATCTGCCGATAGTCGGCAAACGCCTTGGGAATCGTCTTCTCCTCGGCATTGGTTAGCCGCTTG
>DATKDU010000520.1:0-2847 GCA_035512595.1 Pirellulaceae bacterium | reverse complement strand
CTTCTCCGCTAGCGAGGCCAGGGCGGCCGCCTGCGTGCGGTGGAACATGACGAACGGCCGGTACTGCTCGTGGCTCATCGTCCACTGCTCGTCGGAGGAGTGGTCGCGGCAAAAATCCATCAGCTTGAGCGTATGGTCGGCGTCGGCCACTGCCTTTTCGAACTCGCGCAGCGCCAGCCAGCAGATGCGGCGGTGATAGTACTGCACGAACTCGCGATCGGCCTCGTCGCAGTCCTCCTCGCTCATCGAGAAGTCGCCGTCGGAGAGGGTCCGCGTGATGAGATGGTCGTAGAAGGTCTCGGAGCCTTGCGGCCGCGTGCCGTCGGGGCGGCCGGTCGTTTCCAGTTGCAAAAGCCCCAAATCCAGCCGCATTTGCAGCACGTCCCGGCCATCGTTCCCCTTGCGTTTTCGGACGCTGATCCCGCTGGGATCGTACGGCCAATCGCGCATGATCCGGTCAATGTTGTCTCGACGTGCCATCGGCTAGCGGTGATTCCGCCCTCGCGGATGTAGTTTGTCTGAATGAGTGGATTATACACCCCGAGTTGCGGATTTGGCAGGTTCGTGCCCAGAGGCGAGTTCCTTTTGAGAATCCGGCAATTCGTCGCTCCGTAAGGGTTGACAAATGCTGACTCTTGAACTCTCACCGCGTCCGCACAATCGATTCGCCTTCACCAGAATCGCCAAAGCGCCGTATCATTCTATTGCGGAATGCGGAGTGCGGAATGCGGAGTATTCCGCAGGCGTATTCGGCACTCCGCATTCCGCATTCCCCACTCCGCATTTAGTATCGGAGCCGCACGGATGAACGAGGCCCAGCGGATCGAGCAAATGAAACAGGCCGAGGAGATTCTCGGCGACCGCCTGCAAGAGGTCGGTTTTGTCAAAGGGCTGTTCTTCGGCCAGTTCCTCCACGATCGGCTCCTCCCTTATCCCGATCTGCCGCACGACGGACAAGTCCCCCAGCTCGTGTCCGATCTGCGCCAGTTCTGTCGTGATAAGGTCGATCCTGTCGCCATCGACAAGCAGGCGGAGATCCCGGCTGAAGTCGTCCGCGGCCTGGGAAAGCTCGGCATCCTCGGCGCGTGCCTCCCCAAGAGCTGCGGCGGGCTCGCGCTGTCGCAGACGAGCTACTGCCGGCTCTTGGAAGTGCTCGGAGCGCACTGCGGCTCGACGGCACTGTTCGTCAACGCGCACCACTCGATCGGCCCGCGGGCCTTGGTCCTGTTCGGCACCGAGGACCAAAAGAGCAAGTGGCTGCCCAAGCTGGCCAGCGGCGAGTGGATCAGCGCCTTTGCACTAACGGAGCCCAATGCCGGCAGCGACGCGGCCAACGTGCAAACGACCGCCACGCCAACGGGCGACGGCCAGGGTTTTGTGCTTGACGGCGATAAGCGGTGGATCACCAACGGCGGCATTGCCGACGTGCTGACGGTCATGGCCCGCACGCCGGCCGAGCGGGGAGAGTCCAAGATCACGGCGTTCATCGTGACACCGGATATGCCGGGCTTTCGCGTGATCGAGAAGCGGATGGAAAAGATGGGGGTCCGCGGCACGGCGACGAGCCGGCTGGCCTTCGAGAAGATGTTCGTGCCGCGGGAGAATGTGCTGGGGCCAATGGGCAAGGGACTCAAGGTCGCGCTGACGGTGCTCGACTTCGGCCGCACGACGTTTGGCGCGAGCTGCACTGGCGCAGCAAAATTCTGCGTCGAGCGCGCCGTCGCGCACGCCAACAGCCGCGTGCAGTTCGGCCAGACGCTCGGCAGCTTCGACCTGGTGAAGGAGAAGCTGGCGTACATGCAGGCTGGTGCGTTCGCCATGGAAGCCTGCACGTATCAGACGGCCGCACTGATCGATTCGGGCGTTGGGGACTTCATGCTCGAGACGGCCATGCTCAAGGTCTTCTCGACCGAAGTGTTGTGGAAGATCCTCAATGACACATTTCAGCTTCACGGCGGGCTGGCCTATTTCACCGATCAGCCCTTCGAGCGGATGGTCCGCGACGCCCGCATCAATACGATTGGCGAAGGGGCCAACGACGTGCTGCGGGCGTTCACCGCTCTGGTCGGCATGCGGGACGTGGGGCTGGAGCTGGAAGGGGTGCTGAAAGCGTTTTATGCGCCGCTGGGTGGGCTCGGCCGGCTGAGTCGCTTTGCGGGGAGAAAGCTCGGCTCGCTCTTGGTGGCGCCGAGCGTGCCCGTGCGCTCGAGCGAACTGGAAGGCGATGCGTCACAATTGGGACGGCTCGTCGGTGCGCTGGGAGGCAGCGTCGAGCGGCTCTTGATCAAGCATCAGAAGGAGATCGTGGACCAGCAACTGCCGCTGGGCCGGATTGCCGACGCGGCGACGGAGATTTACGTCAGCGCCTGCGTGCTCAATCGGCTCGACCGGCTGATCCGCACCCACGCGGGCAATCATCACGGCGACGAGCGGCAGTTGCGGGCGGACGTCGAAACCGGCCGGTATTACCTGCGGACCGCTTCCCGCCGGATCAAGCAGGCGTTGGCGGCGATTGGCGACAATGACGATGACGAGGCGGTCAACCTGGCCAAGCGAATGCTCGCGCGCTAACAACGAGGGGAGGTGAACGATGAACGATCAAAACGAACGGGGGATAGTCCAATTGGATAGCGGAAACATCACAATGTGGATCGTAAATGGGACGCTACACCTTCGCGTCCGAACACCTGAAGGCGACCCGGTAGAGTTGAATCACTCAGAAGCTACAGAGCTGCGCGATGTCCTTTCGTCGCTGCTTCCGGAATTGGAATAGTGCTCGGTTAACCGTCCACTCGTAACTAGACGAGTAGTTCAGAACCCCTACCGCTTGAGCTTCAGATCGAAGTT
>DATKDU010000519.1:0-2228 GCA_035512595.1 Pirellulaceae bacterium | reverse complement strand
GAAGAAGCTGCCGCCGGCGCAGATTGCCGACCTGGCCGCGTGGGTGAAACAAGGTGCGCCCTGGCCGAACGCGAAGTTGCCGGAGGTGGTCAAGCCGGCCGCTGGCGCCAGAGGGCTGATGGAATATACCGACAAGCAGACGAGCCACTGGGCTTTTCAGCCGATTGCTGATCCGCCGCTGCCGGAGGTGAAGAACAACGTGTGGCCGCAGTCGCCGGTCGATCGGTTCCTCCTGACCAAACTGGAAGAAGCGGGAGTGGCCCCGTCGCCGCCGGCCGACAAGCGGACGCTCCTGCGGCGGGGGACGTTTGATCTGACCGGACTGCCGCCGACGCCGGAGGAGATCGATGCGTTCCTAGCCGACGAGTCCCCCGACGCGCTGGCCCGTGTCGTCGATCGGCTCCTGGCTTCGCCGCGGTATGGCGAGAAATACGGCCGGCACTGGCTCGACTTGGCGCGGTACGGGGACAGCAATGGCCTGGACGAAAACCTGGCGTTTGCCAACGCCTTTCGCTACCGCGACTACGTCATTGGCGCATTCAACAACGACAAGCCGTACGACCGGTTCGTCCAGGAGCAGATTGCCGGCGATCTGTTGCCGCACGCTAGTTTTGAGGAAGAGCTGGAAGGGACCGTCGCGACCGGATTTTTGTCGCTCGGGGCGAAGATGCTGGCCGAGGACGATCCGGTGAAAATGCAGATGGACATCATTGACGAGCAGATCGACACGCTGGGCAAGGCGCTGCTCGGGCTGACCCTCGGCTGCGCCCGCTGCCACGACCACAAGTACGACCCGGTCGATTCGCACGACTACTACGCCCTGGCCGGGATCTTCAAGAGCACCAAGACGATGGAGAACCACAAGGTGGTCGCCGTCTGGCAGGAGCGGCCGCTGGCGGACAAGGGGGCCATCGCGCGGCGGGATGAAATCAAAAAGCAGCTTGACGCGAAACGGGGCGAAGTGAACGCGCTCGTGGTCAGCGCCACAGAGTCGCTAAAAGCCGAGCGCGATAAGGCGGGAGGCGAATTGCCGAAGGAGAAGATCGAGGAGTCGTTTCCGGACGACGTGAAGGAGAAGCTCAAGGCGCTCAAGGGCGAAGCGGCGAATATCGAGAAGTCGCTGCCGCAGCTTCCCGAGGCGATGGCAGTCTCCGATGCCGCCGCGGAAAACGTCCGCATCCACATCCGCGGCAGTCACCTGACGCTGGGGGAGGAAGTGCCCCGGCGGTTTGTGCGGATCGTCGCCGGCGAGCAGCAGCCGTTCGGCAACGATCGCAGCGGCCGGTTGGAGCTGGCCCAGTGGCTGACGCGGCCCGACCATCCGCTCACGAGCCGAGTGATGGTCAACCGGCTCTGGCAGTGGCATTTCGGCGACGGGCTCGTGCGCTCCAGCGACAATTTCGGTCTGCTGGGGGAAATGCCGACGCATCCGGAGCTGCTCGACTGGCTCGCGCGGCGGTTTGTCGCCGACGGCTGGGGGATGAAGAAGATGCAGCGGCGGATTATGCTGTCGGCCGCGTACCAGCAAGGATCGGGACTGGTGCGCAGTTTACGAGGGGGGGAAAGGGAGAGAGGGAGAGGGGGCGAAATTTCGTCTCCCACTCCCCCACTCTCCTCTCCCCCTCTTGCGTCCGATCCCGACAACCGCCTGCTTTCCCAATTTCCTCGCCGCCGCCTCACGGCGGAGGAAATCCGCGACTCGATCCTGCTCGTCTCCGGGCAGCTCGATTCGAAGATGGGGGGCTCGTACCTGCCCACGGCCAATCGGCAGTACGTGACCAGCACGGCCAACGTGAATCCGGCGATTTACAACATTCGCTGCCGCAGCGTCTATGTGCCGGTGGTCCGCAGCGCCCTGTACGAGGTGTTCCAGGCGTTCGACTTCGCCGATCCGAGCGTGCTAGTGGCCAAGCGTGACGCCACGACGGTTGCTCCGCAGGCGCTGTTCATGCTCAACAGCCAGGTCACCGCGGACGCCAGCCGGCTGCTGGCGGCGGAGCTATTGGCTCGCGGCGATCTTGACGACGCTGGCCGCGTGCGGGAGTTGTACGAGCGTAGTTACGGCCGCCCGGCAAGTGACGCCGACGTGCAGCGAGGAATCGAATTCGTCGCGAAATACGCGGCCGCCGCCGAGGCGCAGTCGATGACTGCCTCCGAGGCCCGCAGCCGCGCCTGGCAGGCGCTGTGCCGCGGCGTGATGGCGGCCAATGAGTTTGTGTATGTTGAAT
>DATKDU010000518.1:0-7012 GCA_035512595.1 Pirellulaceae bacterium | reverse complement strand
GGGAGAGGCCGTCACAGTGGCGACGACCGGTGTCGCGAGGTCCAAGGAGGGTGAGCATAGGGAAATGTTGTGATGGCAGGGTGTTTGGGGAGGGATTCCGGGCGGGGCAGTCATCAACCGGGTTCAATATATCGTCGGCAGCTCGTAAGGGCCACGTGAACCCCGGTCCCGGCCGCGAATAATAAGGCGATTAAACCGCGGATCGCGCGGATGTACGCGGATACTGAAAGTTCTCATCCGTGTTCTTCGCGTCATCCGCGGTTCAAACCTCCGCCCCTCTAGTTCGACCGATACAGCTCATGGCAATCGTTGCACGCCTTGCCGATCGCGCTCACGGCGGAGCTGGCCGTCGCGTAGTTCTTGTTCTTGCACGCCTCGACGATTTCCCGTCCGCTCTGCTTGAGCACGTCGCAAAACGCCTTGTATTCGTCGCTGTCGGCATCGGCCATGCCGTCTTTCGCGAGCACGGTGCCGACGGCCGCAAGGATCTCGGCGTCGTGCGACAGCTTTTCGAGGTTGCTCTTGAAATTCCCCTCGTCGGAGACGGCCGCTTTGACGCGCGGGTCGAAGATCAATTCCAGGTGCTGCATCAGCGGCGAACGGTCGCACACCGAGCCCCACTGAACCTTGGGGTCGGCTACTTTCCCTTCGTAAGGAGACTGGCCCCCTACCAGGTCTTGCAGCTCCTGCTTGCGGAGCTTGGCTTCGTTGAAAACCTGCTGCGTGCCGACCTTGGAATTGGCCGCCGTGCGGGCGAAGACGTCGCGGGCTGCCGGGGCGTCCTTCTTCCAGCGGATATCGCCGTCGTACTCGCCGGCAATGGCAAACAGCATGGCCAGCATGCTGAAGTCACGGCGGCCGGCCTTGTATCCCTTGCCCGCGTAGTCGCTGGGAGTGGTCACGTCGGCATCGACCAGCAGCTTGAGCGCCTTGATCTCGTCCTCGACGGCGGCGGCCGAGATGATCGCCGACCATCCCGATCCGGACGGATCGGCGCCCGCACTGCTGCCGGCGGCGGGCGCGCTTGAAGCGTCAGAATTGCCGGCAACGGCCTGGGCGGACTGGCCCAGGTTGGCCGGCCGCGGTCCGGAGAGCCCTTCCTTGAAGGCATCGCCAAAGAAGATTTCCGGGCGGTGCTCGACCTTGGGAGGCTCCGCCCGCTTGATCGGCTTTTTCCCCTTCGTCTGGCCCAGCACGAGGGAACCGGCCGCCAGCAGTGCGAGCGGAACGAGCATCCAGGAATAGTTCGCGAAGCGGGACATGGGAATCCTCACGGGCCGTCGTCAGCGGATAGTCTCATTATCAAAGGTAATTGCCGTTCGTGCAACGCAAGCGAGATTTGCAGCGCCAGGGTCGCAAGTGCGCCTCGGCGCAGCTCGGAATCCGGGCGGAACTCCTCACAGAGCAATCACTTGGCGCCAACTGCCAAACGCGCGGTCGTCAAATGCGTCTGCGGCTGCTCGAATCGACTTGGAGTCTCCTCGGCAGTTCCCAAGCCGCTAATTCCCTACAATCCTGAAGGGTGAACGACGCTTTCAGAGGTCGGTATCGGTGCTTCGTCTGCCGTCTTTGCATGAGCCACTCGTTCCCGGTCAGCGGGTGATTGTCTTTCCCTATCCCGATGCGTCGGGAGCGACACTCGGCTGGTACGGTAGCGTCGTTTCCGGCCGCTACCCCATGGGCTATCGCGTTCTGGCCGACGGCCGCGAGATATTTGTCCGGCCGGAGGACATGCTGGCGTTTGATGAAGTGGATGAGCAATTGTCCGAAGAGGTGCGGACGGTGTGGATTTACCTCCGCGGCGAACCCGGAGACGACCAGGACGAAATCCGCGGACACTATTGCCGCTATGGGGGCGACTGGGCCGAGTTCCAGTTCGCCAAGCACGCCCGCGTAATCCCTCGCTGGGAGCTGCGCCTTCCCGCGCGCCTTGCCGCGGACGTTTCTCCATCGCTGCACTACGACGTTCCTTGCGCCTGGCGGCTCGACCTGCCGTTGGTGATGCGGGTCGTCAAGCGGATTCTGGGGAAGCCGCGGATGTGGACAGCGGAACCGTAGTCCGACCATTCTTTTCGATCATCACCTGTGATGTGCGGGCGGATGTTCTCCCGCCGCCACTAATACTCCTCTCAAGTTCACGAGGGGCCGGCGATTCATTTGCAGTGCTGTCACCGTTGCCCGCCCAATGGGAGTCAGTCCAATGATCAGCCGGTAGTCGCCGCTCCAAACGAAGTGCTCAAGCCAGTCATCAACACGCGGGTGAAAAAGTGGCACGGTGCGTGTCGTTACTGGGTCGATGGCCTCGACTTTGTCGTACTTGTGACTGTTGCAGCCTTGACAGGCCCAAGCAAGATTGGCGAGGTTCGACACCCCACCACGGCTTCGCGGAACAATGTGCTCTACCGAGAAGGAATCGGCGGCAAAATCTGCCGGGCTGAGGCAATACTCGCAGCAGTTGTGAGCGCGTGACGTAACCTGTCTTCGCAAACGAGCGGAGATGCGAGCACTACTCATGAGAAACCGCAGGGATCTCAAGCTGATCCATCAGTTGACGGAGCGATACACCCCGCAACTGCGCCAACTCCGCCAGCGCGGCGATTCGGTCGGCATTCAACTCCTCGATGCGGTCCGACAACTCCAGCAGTTCCGCATGTTCACGCGGCGTGAGCAGCTCCGCGTCGCGTCGCTCCTTGAGTTCCTGATACCGCGCTGCCTCCGGCGACGGCAATCCCGCATTGATCAGTTGCATCAGCTCGGACTCGCGGCAGCCCAGGCTCGGTGCGATGGTTTGCGCACGCAACCGGATGACTTGTTCCACAAAAGCATTCAACTCGTCGGGGGGAAGCTTGCCGACGGCATCCAGCAGCGAGTCGGAGCCAAAACCGAGCGGAGCGGCGGACATGAACGATTCTCCTTCAGTTCTGATGCTAACCCCAGACCGTCGGCCAATGCAACTGCGAACGGGCGTTTAACCGGTCTTGTTCCCTCACGGCAAGTCGCGTGCGATCGGAACCTTCACTCCCCGCGCCGCGCTTGGGGCGTCGGATAGCCCAGCCGCTTGTCCACGACGTTGAGCAGCTTCTGGCCCGCGAAGTAACGGCGGAGATTTTCGCAGACCAGGTTGGTCGTGTCGTCGGCCCGCCAGTGCGACTGCGCACCGACGTGCGGCGTGATGATCACGTTGGGCAGGTCCCACAGCGGGCTATCGACCGGCAACGGCTCGACCTCCGTCACGTCGAGCCCCGCACCGAACAAATGGCCGGCCTGCAGCGCGGCCACGAGGTCCGCTTCTTTCACCACGGGCCCGCGGGCGACGTTGATCAGAATCGAGTTCGGCTTCATCCGCGAAAGCTGCGCCGCGGCAATCAGCCCTTCGGTCTGGGCATTCAGCGGCACCGCCAGGATGACGACGTCCGACTCGGCCAGCAGCCAGTCGAGCTGGTCGGCGTGCCGCAGCTCATCGACGCACGCCGGCACTTCGCCGGTGAACATGTCGGTGGCGATGATCTGCGTCTTGAACGGTTTTAGCACCTGGGCGATTCGCGTCCCGTTCCCCCCCAGGCCGACAATGCCGACGGTCGAGCGGGCCAGGTCGCGCGTCGGCCGGCGGATGAATTCCCGCTTCTGTTGCGCCCGAAAGAACGTCGGCAATCCGCGCAACAAACCCAACAGGAGCGCCAGCGTCTGCTCGGCGACCTGGTCGGCAAACAGGCCGGAGGCGCTAGTGACCACGATGTCGGAGGCGATCACCTCCGGCACCAGGCAGTGGTCCAGCCCCGCAGCCGACGACTGGATCCACTTCAGCCGGCCGCCGCGCACGACTGCCGGCCACGGCACCGGCACCTTGGCATGTCCGCAAAAGATGTCCGCCGAGAGCAATTCGGCGGCGATCCGCTCCTGCCCCGCATCGACGACCTCGGTTCCGCGCGGACAGGCAGCCAATACCTGGTCGTAATGGCGGGGCTCGATCGGATAGCAGAGGACGACGCGCATGAGGGTTCAGGGTTCAGGGTTCAGGGTTCAGGGTTCAGGGTTCAGGGGTCGAATGAAATCACCCATCGGAGTGACCAGCACTTACAATTGCTGAACCCTGAACCCTGAACCCTTCGCTTGCGTTGACAAATCATATCTCGACAGGTAGGGTTGCGGCAGAGGCTTGTTTATGGCCGATGAGGCCCTGCACATCGAAACAGAGTCCGCTATCGCGGAAATCGTCCTCCCGGAAGAAGAGGATCTCCTTGCGCGCTGCGAGCGGACGCTGGGGTATGTCTTCCGCGACAAGGCGATGCTCAAGTCGGCCCTGACCCACGCGTCCGGGGCTGAGCACCGGCTGGCTTCCAACGAGCGGCTCGAGTTTCTCGGCGACGCCATTCTCGGCCTCGTCGTCTGCGAGCAGCTCTTTCGCCAGTTCCCACAGTACCTGGAAGGTGACCTGACGAAGATCAAGAGCGTCGTCGTCAGCCGCCAGACCTGCGCCAAGATCAGCGAGGCCCTCGGGCTGGCTGAATTTCTGATCCTCGGCAAAGGGATGACAACGCATCCCAGCGTGCCGCCGAGCCTGCTGGCCGATGTGTTCGAGTCGCTCGTGGCCGCCATTTATCTCGACGGCGGCGAGCAGCCAGCCCGGCAGTTCATCAACGCCTACATCGGCCCGGAAGTCGAGTTGGCCGCGGCCGGCGAGCTGGGGGGCAATTACAAGTCGCTCCTCCAGCAACTGGCCCAGCGGGAGTATTCCAGCACGCCGACATACTATCTGCTCGATGAGAAGGGGCCCGACCACGCCAAAGCGTTCAAGATCGCCGCCCAGATCGGCAAGACCCGCTACCAGCCGGCGTGGGGGCGGAACAAGAAGGAAGCCGAGCAGCGGGCCGCCTGCAACGCGCTCTCCGAGCTGAAGGGGGAAGCGGCCCCGTATCCGTCGGACTGACGTAGGACACGTTCCAACCTGTCCTGACACCTTTTACCGCCGTTTACGACTCTCCTGCCGACCACTACTCTGAAGGCATGCGCTATCAAAACGTCTGCCTCGAAGCCCTCGGCTATTCGCTTCCAGAAGAAATTCTTACCAGCGAGGAAATCGAGCAGCGACTGACGCCGCTCTACCAGCGGCTCAAGCTCCCTCAGGGACGCCTGGAGTTAATGAGCGGCATTCGCGAGCGCCGCCTGTGGAAGAGCGGCACGCGTCCCAGCGAGCAGAGCGTCGTCAGCGGCCGCCGGGCAATCGCAGCGGCCGGGATCGACCCGCAGCAGATCGGGGCGCTGGTTCACGGATCGGTCTGCCGCGATTACCTGGAGCCGGCGACGGCGTGCAGCGTTCACGACCGGCTCGAATTGCCGGAAGAGTGCCTGGTGTACGACGTCTCCAACGCCTGCCTGGGGCTTCTCAACGGCATGCTGCAGGTCGCGAACATGATCGAGCTTAAGCAGATCCGCGCCGGGCTCGTCGTCGGCACCGAGGACAGCCGCCAACTGCTGGAAAGCACGATCGACGCCCTCAATCGCGACACGTCGCTGACCAGGCAGTCGGTCAAGCCGGCCTTTGCGTCACTGACGATCGGCTCGGCTTCCGCGGCGATCCTGCTGACGCACAAGGACCTCAGCAACAGCGGCAACCTGCTCACCTCCGTCGCCGCGCGGGCTCATACGCACCACCACGACCTGTGCCAGGGGGGGCACGAAGCCTCTGCGTCCGGCGGCTCGGCGATATTGATGCAAACCGATTCGGAGCGGCTCTTGCAGGAAGGGATCGCCACCGGCGCGGCGACGTTCGAGAAGTTTCTCTACGACGCGCAGGTCTCGCGCGACGATCTCGATAAGACGATCTGCCACCAGGTCGGCGGCGCTCATCGCAAGCTGATGCTCCAGTCGCTGGGCTTGTCCCCCCAGCGCGACTACTCGACCTTCCCCTGGCTGGGCAACACCGGCTCGGCCGCACTCCCGGTGACACTCGCCCTCGCCGCCGAAAGCGGCTTCATCGCCAGCGGCGATTGCGTCGCGCTCCTGGGCATCGGCAGCGGCATCAACTGCCTGATGGCCAGCGTGCAGTGGCAGCGAACGCTGGTCGGGGGAATGCCGCCGAGCAACGAATCGCAGCATCTTCAGCCCCCGCACTGGCCGGAGGCAGCGCTCGTAGAACGGAATTCATTCCGTTCCTGATTCCGGAAACGGAATGAATTCCGTTCTACTTTTCTTCCCGCATCGCGCGGCGAATGATCTCGGCGTCGAAGTAGTTGATGCTCATTCCCGCATCGACCACCAGCGACTGGGCGCAAATGCCGCTGGAGCGCGGGGAGAGCAGGAACAGGGCGACGTTGGCCGCTTCCTCGGTCTGCACGGCTTTCTTGCGGGGAATGATCTGCTCCGCATACAAGTACGAATCGACGTAGCCGGGAATGCCGGCGGAAGCGCTCGTTTTGAGGAGGCTCGGAGCGACCGCATTGAAGCGGACCTGCGAAAAGCGGCTGAACGACTTGGTCAAAAAGGCGAGCGACGAGTCGAGAGCCGCCTTGATGGGGGCCATGTAGCCGTAGTTCTCGCTGGCCATCCGCGTGGTGGAGATGGAGACGGTCACGACCGACGCATCGGGCTCGAGCAGGTCCTTGAGGACACTGGACAGGGCGATCAGCGAATAGCAGGAGATGTCCATCGCCCGCAGGAAGGCCCGCTTGGGAGTTTCGTGAAACGGCTTCATCCCCTCTTCGTAGTCGGCAAACGCGATCGAATGAAGCAGGCCGTGGAAATTCGTCCCCACAGCCGATAGTTCGTCGGCGAGCTGCGCGATCTGGTCTTCGAACTCGACGTCGCAGACGTGGATCTCCTTCCCCGAAAGCAGCCTGGCCAGGCTTTCTTTCCGCTCGGCACTGCGGACGACGTACGTCACGCTCGCCCCGCATTCCTCCAGCGACCGGGCGACGGCATAAGCGACGCTCTTCTTGTTCGCCACCCCGAAGACGAGGAACCGCTTGCCGGCGAGCTCGAGAAAGTCCATGGGGATGCTGTATTCCGCCGAAAG
>DATKDU010000517.1:0-28502 GCA_035512595.1 Pirellulaceae bacterium | reverse complement strand
TGCCGAGGGTGACGACGCACTCGACCCCTTCCTCGCCGACCCACTGCGGGGTGATCAGCTTGGGAAAGTCCTTGTGAGGGTAGTACGGGTCGAGCGGCCCGTCGAGATAGGCCAGGCGATTGCCGTCGGCGGCGAGGAGCGAGAGAGAGAGGGCGGCGGCAAGAAGAGAGTACAGTCGGCGCATCAGAGGTCTCCGTTCGTTTTGGACAGGTTGAAAACCTGTCCTACGGAGACCATCGTAACTGCCTATTCGACGATCGGATACAGCGTCGGCACGTTCGTTACCGGCTTGACGTTGCTCGGCTCGTCGGCGTGAGACGGTTCGGTCGCTGGCGCCTCCAAACGGGCTTCTTCGAGCGCTTCGTCATCGACCAGTTCCCCCGGTTGCGGAGCGGGGTCTTTGTCGGCGCCGTAGACGAGGTGCGTGACGACGAGCACGTCGTCCTCGCCCAGGTCGTCGAGGTGATAGCCCAGCGTCTTGCCTGCGCCCTGAGTGCCCGAGGACTGGAATGTCGTCGGCTGCGACAAGCTCGGCCCTTCGGCCGGCGAGGTCTCGATCCCTTCGCTGCCGATGTGATACACAGGCTCGATCGACTGGGCCGGGACGTCTTGGGCCCTATAACCTGCCGCCCCTTCCGGTTCGGCAATGCCGCCGTAGGGGCTACCCTGCGGAGCGGCGCTGAGTGCCGGCGAGTTCTGCTGCGTCGCTGCCGGGCCGGCCGCGCTGATCTGCGGACCATGGACCGCGGCCTCTACGGTAGCGGCCCCGCCGTCAAGCTGGGCGAGCATTTCCTGCGCGCGAACGAAGGTTGGATCGAGCTGCACCGCTTGCGACAAGTGCCGCCGCGCCAAGTCGCTCTGGCCGCGATGATTCAGCAGGTAGGCGAGGTTGAAGTGAGCGGCAGCGGGCGCATGGACCGCCTGCAAATGCTTGAGGGCGTCGTCGGTGCGCCCCGCTTCCACCAGGACGGTCGCCAGATTGTTGCGATAGTTCGGCTTGCTCGGCTCCGCCTCCACCGCTTTGTGCAGCATGGCGACGGCACTGGCCAGGTCGCGCTTGCGGGCATAGCACAGCCCCAGGTCGTTGTGGACGAGCGCACTCTTGGGATGCGCCTTGATCGCCTTTTGATAGGTCACGATGGCCTGGTCGGGATTCCCCTGGCGATCCTGCAACCGGGCCAGGCTGACCAGCGCGGTCAGGTTTTTCGGCTCGACCTGGATCGCCTTCTCATACTCCGCCTGCGCCTTGACAAATTCCTCCCGGCTTTCCAGCAGGCGTCCGGTCGCGATGTACGTGGACGCGCTGATCTTCGACTTGGAGGAAAGGCTGGTGGGATCGTTTTTGGGGGACAGCGTGGGAGCGGTCGCCGACTTGGGCGAAAAAACGCTGGCTACCGAGTCGCTGGTGGACTTCCACGCCTTGGTGATCGGGTTCGTGGGTGCGGGTGCGGCCCCCGAGTGATATATGCCTGCAGACTGTCCGCCCACGGGGGATTTGCAGCCAATCAGACTGCCCGAAACACCCAAAACCAACGCAAACTTCCAGTGCCGAGCAAGGTCCACAGCGCACCTCCCAAAGTGGGGACGATAATTCCGCGCCAAGCTGCTGTCGCAAATCGCAGCCTCTGGGTCGCGATCCGGGGGTTGAGGCAGGCGGATGCGGTTTGACCTGCCTCGTTTCCCATCATCGTCCTGGCCGGAGCGGCCGCTAAAACTGAATTTGGCGTCACGACGCGAAAGTGTGGCAAATGCGGCGAAAGCGGCAAATGGGGCAATGCCGCTGCCCGGCTCGCCGGCTGCGAAGGGTCGCCGCAACACCGGTCCAGCCAACGGTTTCCGTCCTGGACCCTAAAGTGACCGCTGGTGCTTTCGCACCTTGCGCCAGCTATAATGTCCCTTGATTCGTTCGTTACAAAACTATTTGGCGGACTGAGCCGACTTATCAGGGGGGGGCTAACGGCCCCCGCTCGCCGTCGTGGACCTTTCCTCCCCTGAGACCCCTATGTCGGACGTTGCCGCCAGTCCCCTTCGCGAGCACACGGCACTCGTCGTCTTGCGGTTAGCGCAGCTCCGCTCGCGGCTGGCGGCCTGGTTCTGGGTGGACGGTTTGGGGCGGGTGCTGTGGACCGCGTTGGCGGTGTTTGTCGTCGATCTGGGAATCGACCGGTTCTTTCGCATGGACCTGCCGCAGCGGGTGGTGATGCTGCTGCTCATGGCGGCAGTGATCGGCTACGTGATCTACCGGCGGCTGGTCAAGCCGCTGTCGGTGACGGTCGGCGACGATGCCCTGGCGCTTGAGGTCGAAGATCGCAACAAGCTCCTCGGCCAGGGGATGATCAGCGCCCTCCAGCTCGCGCGGCTCGACGACCACGCGCAGCGCGGCATGTCGCCGGCGCTCGTGCGGCAGACGGTCATTTCGGGCTCGCAGGCGGCCGCGGCCGTTGATTTCACCCGCGTCCTCGACCAGCGCGAGTTCCGCATCAATGGGTTCATCCTGCTGACGGCGGCAGCCGTGTTCCTCGCCGGCGCGGTTGGCGTGGTGCAAAACCCGTCGCTCGCGATCTGGTTCAACCGCAACGTGCTCTTGGGGGACGACGTCTGGCCGCAGAAGACCTATCTGGTCGTCAAGCGAGCCGAAAATGGACAAGTAAAATTTCCGCGCGGCGAAGACTGGACGCAGGTGGTGGAAGTCACGCCGGAAAGTGTAGTGGTGCCGGACAACGTGTACATCGACTTCCGCCGGGCGCGCGGCCGCAATTCGCAAGCGATGAAGAAGACGGCGGACCGCTCGTTCGAAGCAGTCTTCGCCAGCGTAATCGAACCGTTTGAGTTTCGCGCCCGCGGCGGCGACGCCTATACGCCGTGGATTCGCGTCGAACTCGTCGAGCAGCCGGCCGTGGAGGAACTGCATCTGGAAATCACGCCGCCGAAATATACGGGGGAAAGCGTCCAGGACCTCGCTCCGGGCAAAGGGCCGTATTTTGTGCTCAAAGGGACGAGCCTCTTTGTAAGCGGCACCGTCAATAAACCGCTAGTGCGAACCGCACTGGCCATCGAGGCGAAGCCGCTGCCGCTGGAATTGACCGCGGCTAAAACCGGTTTTTCCGGCAACGTGCCGCCCGAGCAGCTCGTCGCCGGCCAGTACACGATCGAGCTGGAAGACACCGAGGGGCTCACGTCGCGGCGGCCGACTTCGTTCGGCCTGCGGATCCGCACCGATCGCGAGCCGCGCGTGCGGGCCAAGCTGGTCGGCGTTTCGGGAATGGTCGTGCCGCGGGCCATGGTGCCGCTGGAATGCCGCGTGACGGATGACTTTGCCGTCACGGCGGCGGAAGTCGCGTACACGTGGCGCGACGAGATGGCGCAAATGCCGCAGGAGGGGAAAATCGAATTGCCGGCGGCGATGGAGACCCTCGGGCAGCGCGAGCTGAGCTTTGCCGACGTTCTCGACCTGTCGCCGCTTAACCTGCCGACGGGAACGAGCCTCAACTTCCACGTCGCGGCCCGGGACAACGACGATATTTCCGGCCCGAACGTCGGCAAGTCGTCCGACTTCCTGCTGCGGATCGTGACCGAGCAGGAACTGCAAAACGACATCCTCCGCCGCGAGAAGGAACAGCGGCAGGAGATGGAGCGGCTCCTCAAGCAGCAGGAGGATCTGCGCACCGACTGCCAAGCGCTCCAGGCCGGCCTCACCGACGCGCCGCTGGCCACGGAGCACAAGGACTTGCTGATGCAATACCAGCGGCGGCAGAAGGTGATCGGCACCAACGTCGGTGCGATTGCCGAGCGGCTGGAGAACATCGTGATCGAAGCCCGCAACAATCGCCTCGAGGATCCGTCGGGGAACCTGGAAAAGCGGATGCGGGAGGACATCATCCGGCCGATGACCGAGATTGCCGAGCTGGCGGTGCCGGACACGGTGCAGCACCTCGACCAGACGCGGCGGCTGGGGGCGGAAGTCGCTCCCCGCAACGAGGCGCTGACCACCGCCGTCACGCGGCAGATGGAAATCGCCGATGCCATGCGGGAAATTTTGCGGCACATGGTCAAGGCGGAAGGCTACCAGGAGGCGGTCAACCTGCTGTACGAAATTCAGAAGTCGCAGCAGGACGTGCTGGATCGGACGATGAAGGAGCGGCAAGAGCGGATCAAGGGGATTATTGAGGGGCAGAAATAATGCGGAATGCGGAGTGCGGATTGCGGAGTGTCGGAAACAAACTACTCCGCATTCCGCACTCCGCGCTCCGCATTAGAAGGTTTTCGCTTTACGAATCGCCGTCTCAACCGTCATACTAATGAGAGGCAATCCCGGAGGCTCGCATGTTCCGTCACACGATGGTTTGCATTTTGGGCGTCGTGGTCGTCGCGTTGGCCGTCGGCCAGGAAGCGCCGCAGCCGGCGGGTGGCAAATCGCCGCTGGGGGTTCGGCAGCAGCGGGTCGAGCAGATGACGGAGGAACTGGAGCGGCGGTTCACGTCGCTGATCCAGTCGCTCCAGCAGGCGGAGCCCGAGCGGGCTAAGCGCCTTCAGGATGCTCTCAACGAGGCCAAGAAGCTGCAGCTCATCGATCGCATGGGGGCGATCGTCCAGGCGCTCGACGGGGCCAAGCTCGACACGGCCTCAGATAACCAGAAGGCGGTGCTGGCCGACATTCGCGCGCTGCTCGCACTGCTCCTCGATGAGAAAAGCGATCGCGACAAGGCCCGCGAGGAATACGAGCGGCTGATGCAATGGAAGCGGGACATCGAGGCCATCATCCAGGCCGAGAAGGGGGAGAAACGTGAGGCGGACAAGATTGCCGCCAAGGACAAGACCCTCGCCGGCCTGGAAGCCAAGATCAAGGCGATGGAGGCGCTAATCGAGCAGGAGAAGGGGGTCATCGCGGCCACCGAAGCGGCCCGCAGCGAAGGAATCCAGGCGCTTGGCAAAGTCGCTGGCCAGCAGGAGAAGGTCCGCAATGCGACCGACAAGCTGGCCGATGAAATTGCCAAAGAAGCGGGGGATGTGATTCCGCCAAAGGAGTCCAAGCCCTCGGAAGACAAGCAGCCAGGTGAAGAAGCTGCGGGGGAACCCAAGACCGGCGAAGGAAGCAAAGGCGGAGAGGGCTCGGAGGGTTCCAAGGGAGGCGAAGGGGCCAAGGGAGGCGAAGGAGCGAAAGGTGGCGAAGGCTCGCCGTCCGCAGGGGACCAAGGAGGCGAGCAGCCGCCGCAGGCCGCCAGTCCGCAGCGTCCGCCGGAGCCGGGAGAGAAACCTCTCCGCCAGGCCTCACAAAATCAGAAGAATGCCGAAGGGAATCTTCAGCAAGGCAAGGGCAAAGCCGCCGAGGGTGACGAGAAGGAGGCGCTGGCCAATCTGCACAAGGCGCTGGCCGAGCTGAAGCGAGAACAGCAGCGGATCGCGTCGCTCCCACCGGAACATTTTGAGAAGCTGGCCAAGAAGCAAGAAGACCTGGCACAGAAGGCCGGAGACGTCACCCAGAAGATGCAGGAGGCCAAGAAGGCCGGCGGCGGCTCAGGCGGCGGCGAGTCCGGCGATAGCAAATCGGGAGGCAGCGGCGGCCAGCCCGGCCAGCAAAAGGTCGCGCAGGCGCAAAAGCACATGAAACAGGCGGGGGGCGGCCTCCGCAAGGAAGACCCCGAAGGGGCTTCCCGCGAAGAGCAAAAGGCCATCAAAGAACTTGAGCAGGCGATCCAGGAGATCGAAGAGCGGCTGGCTCAGCTTCGCGAGGAGACGCAGCTCGAGAAGCTCGCGCGGCTCGAGAAGCGGTTCACCGAGATGCTCGCCATCCAGAAGGGCTTGTCCGCCGAAACCGAAGCTTACGCGCAGAAGGCGCAATCCGCGGGGATCGAGCTGACGCGCCCCGAGAAGATCAAGGTCCGCGCGATCGGCGACGAGGAACGGCGGATGGATGCCGTCGTCATCGGCGAAACGAAGAAAGGAAAGGGGCTCGCCGGTCAGGCCCAGGAAGCGCTCGACATCCTGATCGACGACGGCACCAGCGTCGTATTCCCCGACGTGGTGCAGCAGCTTCGCGACGACCTGATCACCGTTGGCGGGCTGCTCGATGACGTGCGGCTCGATGCCTACACGATCACGATGCAGAAGGAAATCGAAACGACGCTGGAGGAGCTGATCGAAGCCCTCAAGCAGGCTCAGCAGCAGAAGGAAGGGAGTGGCGGAGGAGGCGGTGGCGGAGGCGAGCCGCCGCTGTTGCCCAACTCGGCGGAGCTCAAGCTGCTTCGGTCGGCCCAGTTGCGCGTCAATCGCCGCACCCACGCCCTTGACGCCAGCCGGCCCGAAAATGCCGATTTCGACGCCACCCAGAAGACCGAGCTCGTAAAGACAGCCCAGCGGCAGGCCGAAATTGCCGAAATGACCCAAAAGATCCTGGAACGGATCGAACAGGGGCCGTAGGATACATTGCGTCGGCGAGCGGGGGGCGTCAGCCCCCCGATTGGCCAGCCGGCAGTCCAGGCCGTAAGCACCACAGGTCGGACAATAGAATAAAAGGAGCGGTTGCCATGATGCGTCGCATTTTCGCAGCGGTTGTCATTTCCGTGGTTGCGGCAGGTGCTGTGGCCAATGCTGCCGAAAGCCTCACCGACAAGGTCCTCGACGACTTTGTCGCCGCCGTGAAAGAGAACAAGGAGGCCAAAACAGACGCGATCACCAAGGCGGTGGAGATCGTCACCGCCCTGCGTGCCGAACCTGATGCCCGTGCTGTGGCCATTACCGAGGGGCTCCGCGAGCTCTATCCCGAATTTCGTGACGCGCTAGGGGTACTGGGCGAAGAGAACCTCGACGCGGCGATTACCGCGCTGGGCAAGCTGCGTGATGCGGCCGATCCGTACCTCGCCGCGGAAGCATCGTACTACCTGGCCCGCGCGTACCTGCTCCAGGAGCGGTTTGAAGACGCATTGCCGATCCTGGAAGACGCCGGCAAAAAATGGGCGGGCAAGACGACCCGCGACGGCGAAGCGCTGTTCCTCCGCGGCGTGGCCTACGGCCAGCTCCTAGCGCACCAGGAAGCGACCGAGTGCCTGACGAAGTTCCTCAGCGACTATCCCGACGCTCCCGAGCGGATGCGGGTCGGCGCGTTCCGCCAGCTCGAAGTCCTCAAGCTCTACCAGGAGGGGACCCTGACCGACGTGCAGTTGCGGATGGACTACAGCCGCCGCAAGCTGTCGCTTGCGGACACTGGCCAGACGACCCGCGAGCAGCAGGACAAGATCATCGACATCCTCGCCAAGCTGATCAAGGAAGCGGAAGAGCGCGAGTGCAACTGCAAGGGAGGGGGCAAGGGGAGCAAGCAGGGCCAGAAGCAAGGCGAGGGGAGCGAGAGCGAAGGCCAAGGCCAGGGCCAAAGCCAGGGGGGCAGCCAAGGGGGCAACAGCAAGGGGACCGACACCGATACGGTCAAGCGGCTCCACCGCGGCGGGCCGCAGAGCCCCTGGAGCCACCTCCGCGACCGCGACCGCGACCCGGTCTATAGCGCCATCAAGGAAAAGTACCCCGCCCGCTACCAGCAGCTCATCGAGCAGTATTACAAGAGCTTTTCTGAGGATGAGGGGTAGGTCCCGCCTGCCGGGCGGGACCTTGCAGCGCCGCGGACGGCTCAATTGCGCAGGCAAGGCGACTATACTGAGACTATGAAACGCTGTCTCGTGTTGCCGGTATTGCTCGTGCTCGTCCACGGAGCAGTGGCACAGGCGCCCCGCTTTGAGCCGAAGATTGACCTCCTCAACGGCCAATCCCTGCCGCTCAAGGAGATCGCGATTGCAAACGGCAAAGTCACGGGCGACGGCTTGCCCGAAAACCTCGCTCTCGACGATCTGCGGCAGATCAGCGTCGCGCCGGTGACGGCCACGCCCAAGGACCAAGCCGCCATTGAGCTCCAGCTTGTCGGCGGCGGTCTTGTCCGCGCCTCGTCACTGACGATGGAAAACGACATCTGCCAGGTCGTCACTGCCGGCGAGGAAAAGCTCGGCATTCCGCTGGAGCGCGTGCGGGCGATTCGTTTTGGCCCCGCCCTCAAGAATGAGGCCATCGACAAAGCGATCGTCGCCCCGTCTGCGGAAACCGACCGGATTTTCGTCAAGGTGGATGAAACGATCGACAGCGTCGCCGGCATTACCGTCGGACTGACGGAGAGCGACCTTAAAGTCCACATCGAAAGCGCGGAGCAGTCGATTCCCCGCTCGCGGCTGGTGGCGATTGTCGTCACCCAGCCCAACGGCGAGGACGAGCTGCCGTATGCGACGGTGACGCTCAAGGACGGCTCGACGCTGCCGGGGGAAATCGAGTCGCTCGCCCGCGGCAAGCTGACGCTGGCGATGCCGGGTGCCAAGGTGCCAATTCCCTGGTCGGCCGTGGCCAGCGTCACGATCCGCTCGCGGCGGGTGGTGTATCTGTCGGATCTCAAACCGACGGCCGCCCTTCAGCGGTCGATTGCCTTCCTCGATCTCCCCTGGCGGCGCGACCGCTCGGTGATGGGACGGACGCTCACGCTGGCCGGGCGCACGTTCGACAAGGGGATCGGCGTCCACGCCATCAGCCGGCTGACGTTTGCGGCCGAGGGAAAGTACGACGAGTTGGCGGCCGAAATCGGCATCGACGCGGAAACCGGCGGCAAAGGGGACTGCGTCTTTTCCGTCCTGGCCGACGGCGAGACGCTGTTTACCAAGCGAGTCCGCGGCACCGACGCACCGCAGAGCATTCGCATCGAGATCGGCGGCAAACAGGAAATCACGCTCGTCGTCGATGCCGGCGAAGGTTTGGATCTGGCCGACCACGCCAACTGGTGCGACGTACGATTCATTCAGAAAGGCGAGCGATCATCCACCGGCGAGCGGGGGGCGTCAGCCCCCTGATGGAATCACCCACGACATGCCCCGCACTCTGTTCTATCCGCTGGTTCTGCTCGCCGCGCTCGCCGGCCCGTTGCTCGCGCAGGAATCCAGCGAGTCTATCTCCCTCGCCGATCTGGCCGCCGTCAAAGCCGACCAGGCCCAGCGGGCGCAAGCGATCGAGTCGGTCTATGGCGCCGTCGTCGCCATCTTCGGCAACGATCGGGGCGGCGGCGGCTCGGGCGTGCTCTACGATCCGGCCGGATACGCCCTCACGAACCACCACGTTGTCGCCGCCGCTGGAACCGAAGGCTGGGCCGGACTGGCCGACGGCCGCCTCTACCGCTGGGACCTCGTCGGCACCGATCCGGGGGGGGACGTGGCGATCATCAAGCTCCGCGGCAAGAAGCAGTTCCCCGCTGCGCCGCTGGGCGACTCGGAAAAAGTCCGCGTGGGCGACTGGGCCATGGCGATGGGCAACCCGTTCGTCCTGGCCGAGGATTTCCGCCCCACCGTCACGCTCGGCATCGTCAGCGGCACTGGCCGCTATCAGGAAGGCTCCGGCCTCAACCAGCTCGTCTACGGCAACTGCATCCAGGTGGACAGCTCGATCAACCCCGGCAATTCCGGCGGCCCGCTGTTCAGCCTCCGCGGGGAAATCATCGGTATCAACGGCCGCGGCAGCTTCCAGGAGCGAGGCCGCGTCAACGTCGGCCTGGGATACGCGATTTCGTCCAATCAGATCAAGCTCTTCATCCCCGAGCTGCTCTCCACCAAGGTTGCCCAGCACGGCACGCTCGATGCGATCTTCGGCACCCGCGAGGAAGGGGTCATCTGCCACACCGTCAACCTCGACGCGCCGATCGCCAAGGCGGGCCTGGAGCTCGGCGACAAGCTGATCTCGTTCGAACGTTTTCCCATCACCGATGCCAACCAGTTCACCAACATCGTCTCGATGTATCCGGCTCTCTGGCCCGCGGAAGTGACGTGGGAGCGCGGCGGCACCCAGCACACGGCCCACGTGCGGCTGATCTCGCTCCCCTACGAGCCGATTGTCCGGCAACCGGAAAAACCCAAAGAGCAGCCGATGCCCCAGCCCCAACCGCGCCCCGGCGGTCCGCCGGGAATGCCGGGCGCAAAACCGGTGCCCCGACTGCCGTTGCCGGGGGAGAAGGAAAACCAGAAGCCCCAGCCGCCGGTCGTGCTGGGAAACGCCGGCACGATCCGCGACGCGGAAGTCAACCGCACCATTGCCGAGCAGATCCTCGCGCACTGGCAGCAGCAGTGCCGCGGTGAGGTCGTCGGCAGCGAGGGCCTGCGGATCGAATCGCAGCTCCTTCGCGGCGAAGAGGTTGCCGGCAAACAGACCCTGCACCTCGCGGCGGACGGCCGGCTGCGAGCCGATTACGAGCTCGACGGCAAGAGCCGCTCCGTCGTCTTCGACGGCAGCGGCTACTGGATCGTGTCGAGCGCCGGCGTGCAGACCATCGGCCAGGCGCGGGCCCTCCGCGATCCGCACTTTTGCCAGGCGGCGGTCATCGCCAGCCTGCTGAGCGAAAAGCCGCTGTCCCGCTTCGGCACGCTGGCGCTCGACGGCTCGGACAAGGCCCGCGGACGCCTCTGCTACCGGCTGAGCGTCACTGATGCCAATAGCGAGCAGCTTTTCTTGTGGCTCAGCGTCTTTGGCGACGACGGCCGGCCGCAGATCCAACTGCAAAAGTCCGGCGTAGGCATCGACGACGATGAGCCGATCGCCAGCGTGACGTATGACCAGTGGCAGGACCGCGGCGGCTTGCGGCTGCCCATGCTGCGGAAGCTGGTGCTCTCGCTGGCCGAGCGCATCGAACTGGTGTGCGTTACGCAGCAGGTCGCCAGCGAAAAAATCGACGACCAGGTATTTCAGATTCCGCCGCAACCGTAAGCTGAACCCATGAGCGTTCCGGTACTTCACTTCAGCGATTCCGGCAGGATTCAACCGCGGATTACGCGGAGGACGCGGATACCTGGCAATCCATCCGCGTACATCCGCGTCATCCGCGGTTCAAATCGACTTGCACCGTTGACAGTTGTATTGATCGTCGTGACCCTGATCATGTTGGTAACCGCCGATGTAGCCAAGGCGCAAGATGCCGCCATTGACGGCGCCTTCGCCCCGGCAGTCGAGTACGCCCAGGCCCGCACGGTCAAAATCTTCGGCGCCGGCATCGGCCGCAGTCCGGGATACGCCACCGGCCTGATTGTCTCGCCGCAAGGGGAAGTCCTCACGACGCAAGGGGTTTTTCTCGCCGGCGACAACCTCCGCGTGACCCTGGCCGACGGCACCACGCACCCGGCGCAGGTCGTCCGCCGCAGCCAGAAGCTGCTGGTCGCTTTGCTCAAGATCGACGCGATCACGCAGGAGCATTTCGAGCTGGAGGACAAGCCGGTTGCCGCCAAAGGGGACTGGGTCCTCGGCGTGAGCAATGCGTTCAAGGTGGCCGACGGCCGAGACCCCCTCTCCGTCAACATCGGCGTCCTGTCGCTGCGGACGCAGCTCGACGCCCGCCGCGGCTATCACGATTTTCCCTACGACGGAGACGTCTACTTGATCGACGCCATCACCAGCAATCCGGGCGCCGCCGGCGGCGCGGTGGTGAATGCCGAGGGGAAGCTCGTCGGCATGATTGGCCGGGTGATCGAATCGCGGGCCACGAACACGCGGTTGAACTACGCCATCCCGGCAGACCTCTTGAAGGCGTTTGTCGAAGGGAAGGAAGAGCAGCCCAGGGTTGCAGCGGTCGATCCCATGCCGCCGGCGGGGGCCAAGGCGGACCTCGGCATCCGGCTGTTTGCCCTCGGCGGCCGTAAGAGCCCGGCGTACATCGACCGGGTCATCCCCGGCTCGCCGGCGGCGCAGGCCGGCCTCAAGACCGATGATCTGATCGTCGCGATCGACGGCCAGGTGGTGCGCGACGGCGGCGACTACCGGCGGATCGTCGAAGCGCTTCGCCCCGGCAGCGAGGTCGTGCTCGAAGTCAAGCGGAAGAACGACCTGTTGAGCGTGAAGATCACGCTGGCGGTGGAGCGATGAAGCACTCTCTATGGCTCCTGGCTTCCTTGATCGGCGCGGCGGGTGCCATTGCGCAGGAACCGACGACGAGCGAAACCCTCCGCGGCACGCTCCTGGCCCCCAAGGCGTTCCGCGCCGCTGCCAACAAAGTGCTCCCCAGCCTCGTCACCATCGAAGGCTTCGGCGGACTGGCCGCCGGCAGCGGCATTGGCAAGGGAATCCACGCTCCGGGCGATGGTCCCACGACCGGCGTGGTGATCTCCTCGGACGGCCATATCCTCACCAGCACCTACAACTTCCTCCGTAAGCCGCCGGTGATCACCGTCCGCTTCGCCGACGGGCAACGGAAAGTCGCCAGGCTCCTGGGCCGCGACGAGACCCGCAAGCTGTGCGTCCTCAAGGTGGACGGCGTGAGCAACCTCGCGGTCCCCGGGTTCGCCCCGCGCGACGAAGCCTTCGTCGGCCAGTGGGTCGTGGCCCTCGGCATCGGCTTCGGCGACGACGAGCCGGCACTCACTGCCGGAATCATCTCCGCCACCAGCCGCATCTCCGCCAAGGCGATCCAGACCGACGCCAATTTGAGCCCCGCCAATTACGGCGGACCGCTCATCGACCTCGACGGCCGCATTGTCGGCATCTGCGTGCCGCTGTCCCCCGGCGGCAAGCAGGAAGGGGCCGGCGCCCAGTGGTATGACAGCGGCATCGGCTTTGCTGTGCCGATTGCAGGGAATGAAAAAATCTTGGGCGCGATGAAAGAAGGCAAGACGCTTGCCTATCCATTTCTCGGAGTCGAGACCGCCCCCGCCGGAATGCCGCCGATTGGAGCGATCGTCCAGAAGGTGCTTCCCGATTCCCCTGCTAACAAAGCCGGGCTGCAAACAGGGGACGACATCGTCAGCGTCGGCGGCGCGCGAATCATCAACCCCGGCCACCTGGCGATCGTCATCGGCCGGTACGTCGCGGGTGACAAGGTCGAAGTAGTCGTTCTCCGCGGCGAGGAGGAGCTGACCGTCTCGGCGGAACTGGCGGTCGCACCGGCCCAGGCCGCGCCGATGGCACGCCCCGCCGATCCAAGCCCAACTCCGCCGATGCCGCATCCGGAAAAGCCGCCAGAGAGACGCGAGTAGCGATCTCAAATCTCTCAGCTTGCCTGCTTCTGGCTGGTCCTGTCGCGACGCAGGGTGGCGATATGGTCGGCATCGATGATCTCGAAGGCCCCATATTGGTATACGCAGATCAAGTTGCCGGCCGTGGGGACCATGAGGTCCTCCTTCGCGTTGACTTCGATGTCCTTTCCATCTACGCCGATAACAATTGGCCACTCTGTCGTGGCGATCTGTCGCCGGAGTTCGTCCATCGTCATGAGGCAGCTCCCGATAAAGACATGGTGCCACACAATTCTACCTCGCTCATCGAGCGAGGTACATTCTCGCTTCGCCGCCCTGCCGAGTTTCGCTGCCGGTTGCTACACTTGAGCGTCCTGGATTTCGAACCGATTCTGGCCGCCGACCGCGACGCATGCCCAAAATCACCAAGCTCCTCTGCGCCAACCGCAGCGAAATCGCCATTCGCGTCTTCCGCAGCGCCCACGAGCTGGGGATTCGAACGGTCGCGCTCTACGCTTACGAGGATCGTTTTGCCCTGCACCGCTTCAAGGCGGACGAAGCCTACCAGGTTGGCTCCGGCGGCGAGCCGATCCGCGCGTACTTGAACATCCCCGGCATCATCGAGATCGCTACCCGCTACGGCATCGACGCCATTCACCCCGGCTACGGCTTTCTGTCGGAGAATCCCGAGCTGGCCAAAGCGTGTAAGGAAGCCGGCATCATCTTCGTCGGCCCGCACGAAGAGGCCCTGACGCAGCTCGGCGACAAGACGTTTGCCCGCGAGTTGGCCCGCAAAGTGAACGTGCCGATCCCCGGCGGCAGCGAGTCGATCAAGGATGCCGCCGAAGGAAAAAAGCTGGCCGCCAAGCTCGGCTACCCGGTAATCCTAAAAGCTGCCAAAGGAGGCGGCGGCCGCGGCATGCGAGTCGTCATCGACGAGAAGGACTTTGCTGCTGCCTTTGAGCAGGCGCGCCGCGAGTCGATCAGCGCCTTCGGCAGCCCCGACGTCTTTCTGGAAAAATACATCACCACCGCCAGTCACATCGAAGTCCAGCTCCTGGGGGACAAGCACGGCAATCTCGTCCACCTCTGGGAGCGCGACTGCTCCGTTCAGCGGCGGCATCAGAAGGTCGTCGAGATCGCGCCCGCGCCCAACCTCGACCCGGCCCTGCGGAAATCGGTCTGCGACGCGGCCATTGCGATCGGCAAAGCGGTGAACTACGAGAATGCCGGCACGGTCGAGTTCCTCGTCGATCGCGACACCAACCAGTTCTACTTCATCGAGGTCAATCCGCGGATTCAGGTCGAGCACACCGTCACCGAGGAAGTGACCGGCGTGGATATCGTCAAGACGCAGATCCTCATTGCCGAGGGGATGCGGCTGGATGATCCGGAAATCGGCCTGGGCTCGCAGGAGGCGATCCGCACCACCGGCTTTGCCCTCCAGTGCCGCGTGACGACCGAGGACCCGTCCAATAACTTCATGCCCGACTACGGCCGCATCGCCCACTATCGCTCAGCCGCCGGCATGGGTATCCGACTCGACGCGGGGACCGCGTTCTCCGGGGCGACGGTCAACCCGTTTTACGACTCGCTGCTGGTCAAGGTCACCGCCCGCGGCCGGCGGTTCAGCGACGCCTGCCTCCGCATGGAGCGCTGCCTCCAGGAGTTTCGCGTCCGCGGCGTGAAGACAAACCTCCAATTCCTCATCAAGCTGATCACCCATCCGACGTTTATCGGCGGCACTTGCACCACGCGGTTTATCGACGACACGCCCGAGCTGTTCGAGCTCCCCAAACGGCAGGATCGAGCCACGAAGATCCTCCGCTACCTCGGCGACATCGCCGTCAACGGCAATCCGCTGGTGAAGGGACTGCCGAAGGCGACGCGGCGCACCCCGGCGCCGGTGCCGGCGCTGGAAAAAGTCGGCCCGCCGCCGCCGGGCACGCGCGACAAGCTGAAGGAGCTGGGTCCCGAGAAATTTGCCCAGTGGATTCTCAAGCAGAAGCGGCTGTGGCTCACCGACACAACGTTCCGCGACGCTCACCAGTCCCTGCTCGCCACGCGGTGCCGCACCAGGGACCTGCTCAACATCGCCGAGGTTTACGCCCACAACGTGCCGGAGCTCTTTTCGCTGGAGATGTGGGGCGGCGCGACGTTCGACACCAGCATGCGGTTTCTCAAGGAGTGCCCCTGGCAGCGCCTGGCCGATCTTCGCGGCAAGGTCCCGAACATTCTTTTTCAGATGCTGTTCCGGGCCAGCAACGCGGTCGGGTACGCCAGCTATCCCGACAACGTGGTGGAGGAATTCTGCACCGAGGCGGCGCAGGCCGGCATGGACGTGTTCCGCATCTTCGACGCCCTTAACTGGGTGCCGAACATGCGCGTGGCCATGGAGGCGGTGCAGAAGACCGGCGCGATCTGCGAGCCGGCCATCTGCTACACAGGGGACATCCTCGATCCCAAACGCACCAAGTACAACATGGCGTACTACGTTGAGCTGGCCAAGGAGCTAGAGAAGATCGGCGCCCATATCCTGGCCATCAAGGACATGGCCGGCCTCTGCAAGCCGTACGCGGCGGAACTCTTGGTCAAAACGCTCAAACAGGAAGTCGGCATTCCGATCCACTTCCACACGCACGACACGGCCGGCATGCAGGCGGCCTCGATCGTCAAAGGGGCCGAGGTCAAGCTCGACATTGCCGACGGCGCGATGGCCGCCATGAGCGGCGGCACTTCGCAGCCGAACCTGAACGCCATCGTCGAGGCCCTGCGGTTCACTCCGCGTGATACCGGCCTCTCCGCCGAGCGGCTCAACGAGATCAGCGACTACTGGCAAGCCGCCCGCGAGTTCTACTTGCCGTTTGACAGCGTGATGCCGCCGGCAACGGCCGACCTCTACAGCCACGAAATGCCCGGCGGGCAGTACACCAACCTCTTTCAGCAGGCGCGGGCCTTGGGGCTGGCCGAGCAATGGACGCTCATCTGCAAGACCTACGCCGAGGTCAACGAGCTGCTCGGAGACATCGTCAAGGTCACGCCAACGAGCAAGGCGGTCGGCGATCTGGCCCTGTTCATGGTCGCCAACAACCTATCGGCCAAGGACATCGTGGATGGCGACCGCGAGCTGGCGTTTCCCGAGTCGGTGATCGACCTGCTGTCGGGAATGATGGGCTTTCCCCCCGGCGGCTTTCCCGAAAAGGTCCAAAAGCGGATTCTCAAGGACCGCAAGCCGATGAAGGGGCGTCCCGGCGAAACGCTGCCGCCGGCCGACTTTGCCGCCGCCAAGGAGAAGGTCGGGCAAAAAACGGGCCGCGAGGCCAATCAGCGGGATGTGCTTTCCTATCTCCTCTACCCCAAGGTCTTCGAGGAGTTTGCCAATCACCAGAAGCTCTACTCCGACACGAGCATGCTCCCCACGCCGGTCTTCTTTTACGGCCAGGAGGTTGGCGAGGAGCTGAATGCCGAGATCGAGGAAGGGAAGAACCTGATCATCAAGTTTTTGACGATCAGCGAGCCGCACGCCGATGGGACGCGGACGGTCTTCTTCGAGCTCAATGGCCAGCCGCGGGAAGTGAGCGTGCTCGACAAGTCGCTGGAAGCCTCCGCCGCCCGCAACGTCCAGGCCGACCCCAGCAACCCCAAGCACGTCGGCGCTTCGATGCCCGGCATGGTAGTCACTGTCGGCGTGAAAGTCGGCGACAAGGTGAAGCCGGGGCAAAAGCTGTTCACCCTCGAAGCGATGAAGATGGAGACCAACGTCACCAGCGAAGTCAAAGGAGTCGTCGAATCGGTCCTCGTCAAACCCGGAAGCCGGGTGGAAGCGGGAGATCTTTTGTTGACGATGCAGTGATTTGTAGAAGGCACACTCCGTTTGCCGTAGTCGTCAATGTAAAGGCAGGGACCATGCAATCGACCGACTGCGTTTCTGAAGCGCGCACTGTTCCTGGACTAAAGCCGAGGCGACTTAAGGGTCTTCGCCGGCCGACGAAGACCATCGCCGGGCTGGGAACGATTGAGCTCGCGCAAGAAGACGGATGCCATTCCTGGCAGCTCTCGCACCCTTTTGTGCCGTCGCGCTTAACCCTGGTCGACGATGTCCTGCGGGAATCCGAACCGAACGCCGAGGCGGACGCAGTTTCGTTCCTTGCGCGTCTCCTTACCAACGAACGACCGCTGCGGGAACGTGCGATTCGAGCAAGGTACTTCGAGTTTATCGATGAGAGCGCCCGTCCCTGTCCATTTGACGTGATTTTGGAGAACCTCGACGAATGGATGGCGCCCTATCGTATCGAGCGTTTTGGATCGAGCGGTACGCACCTGAAATATGACTGCCGAGATGCGCCAAATCAGGCGTTGGTCGGAGCCGAACAAATTCAAGTCGCGTTGGACGGCGATTGGTCGATTGACGGAGTTTCATATTTCACTTCGGGGGTAGCCGATCACTTGCGAATAGCGGCCTATCGCCAGCGAGTCGTTCCCCAAGGCTGCGGCTTCGCTGCCGATTGCATCGCGGACCGGTTCATCATCAACACCTACATCACGCCCACGCCCGAACTGGCCACGCTGTTGGATCAATCGATCGAACAGACCGCGGTCCTGCTGGAAGGTGCCGCCCACCCGCACAAGCCCTTCCTACGGTGCGCGCATTCAATGCTTTGCGACGTTCGGACATCGCGTTTTCGTACTTAGTCGCTTCATAAATGCCGAGCCAACATTCGGAGGTAAACATGCCCTCCCACCACGACAAACGCGCCCTCATCACGGGCGGCAGCGGCGGCACTGGTGCCGCAATTGACCAACGGCTGGCCAGCGAAGGAGCCGATGTCGCGTGATGAACGCCAGTTTCAACGAGCCGCTGGAGTTGTCCCTCTGTGCCCCCATGCCTCTGTGTGAGATCAACTCAGGCAAATTTCACACAGAGTCACCGAGGCACAGAGCCACAGAGAAGAAGAGAGAGTCGGCCCATGGAAACACCGTTGCATCCCACCGTGATTCACACCCGCCACGTCCTGGCCGTGAAGAACCTGGCCGTTTCCGCCCGCTACTTTCGCGAGCAGCTCGGGTTCAAGCAGGATTTCACGGTCGAAGGTTGGGAATTCCTGTCGCTGGGAAGCTTCAAGGTCATGCTCGGCGAGTGTCCCGATGAAGTGCCGGCAGCGGAGACAGGGAACCATTCGTATTTTGCCCACGTGCTGATGGAGGACGTGGACGCGCTGTATCGGGACTTCCAAGAGCGCGGGGCGAAGTTCCTCTTTCCCGTGGCGGACAAGCCCTGGGGGCTGCGAGAATTCGGTGTGGTAACACCCGACGGCCATCGCATCTGCTTCGGGCAGGAGATCAAGCCGAGTCCAACGTAGGGCGGGTCAAGCTCGCCTCGGCGAGTGCCGACCCGCCGTAAACCGGCGTCGATTCCGGCGGGTCGGCACTGGCGGAGCCAGCTTGACTACAACTACTTTGCCCTTAACCATCTCCTCTGTGCCTCCGTGCCTCTGTGCGAGAATCCGCTTCGGCAAATCTCACACAGAGCCACAGAGCTCACGGAGTCGGAATGCCACGTGGAGTAACTCAATTCGGCGCCTGAGGCAGAGCCGCCATCGCGGCAGTGATGGCGCGAAAGGAATTTCATGGTTACCATCTTACGCACCGTGGGAGCGATCATCGCGGGCATCGTCCTGGCCCTGGGGCTCGTGATCGCGGTGGAGCTGTGGAGCAACGTCGTGCATCCGCTGCCGCCGGGATTCGAACACACCCCGGAGGCGATGTGCGCGCACGTCGAGCGATATCCGCAGTGGGTATTAGCCATTGCGGCGGCGGCGTGGGGAGCAACCACTTACGCCAGCACGTGGGTTGCCAGCCGCCTGGGCAATTGGGTCAGTGGCGGACTGGTTGGTCTGCTGCTTCTGGCCGCGGTCCTGTTCAACATGTCGATGCTGCCGTATCCCGTCTGGTTCGAGGCGGCCAACGTGATCGTCTTTCCGCTGGCGATCCTGCTGGGCCTGCGCGGGGCTCGCCGCCGGCAAGCGGAACAATCGGCCGCAACGTACCTCGGCGCGTAGCACTGAGAATCTAGCGATCGTACCGAATCTGCCGGCTTGCTTCGCCGCAAGCCGTCAAAGCCGTTATGCGGCACGGCCGCGATGCAAGGGCAAGCTGCCCCCCCGACCTACGCTTAACTGGTTCTTTACCCTTTTGCGCAGCCCTATGCTTGTACCGTCATCCAAGTGGCCGAGCTGGGGAGACGCATTCTACGCAACAGTATCTGGACTCAGCGGAGCCTTTCCCATGTTTGGGTGGCTAAACAAACGCGACCAGACGCCCGTGAGCGACGAGCCGATGGCCACCGTCTATATGTATCCCCTCGTCATGCTGCTGGCTCGCGCCGAGCGGGAGAAAGGTTCGCCGCTCACTGAAGCAGACGTTTTGCACGTGCGGGATTCGGCGCAAGGCGCACAGATGACGCGATCGATGGCCGAGAAATACTACGCGGCCCTCGACGCGGAGATGGCGATCCCGCGGCTGGATCCTGAGCGCTTGTGGGAAGAGTGGCAAAAGATTCGGCCCAGCATTCGGCGGGACGGGTAAGCTGCCCGCTGAAAAACGACGGCGGCAGGTGAAAATGGCAGAAAGATGTTGGGCAGAAAAAATTTTTTCCAAAATTTTTCTGCCCCCACATGTTTCTGCCAGGTTCCTTCGTCCAGGCCGCGCTGAATTTTCTGAAAAGTAGTTGGAACTTCTGTCTACTACTGGCTTTGCGCGCACGACTGCGGCCTGCTTACGCCCGCGAAGTGACCAAAGGTGTCAACGCCCCGCGTCTAATACTTCAGGCCCAAGTTGTGACCCTTCCTCTCACCAGCCTGGAGATTCGCCATGTCTGCCGCTTCCAACACCGCTTCGGTTCCACAGCCACAAGCCGCGCTGCCGCCGTCTTCTTCCCGCCCCTCTGGGCAGTCCGCCGCGGGTTTTGGAACGAACTCCGGGAAAACGGACCAAAGTGGTCCAAAACTCCCCCCGGTTAATGAGACTAAAGCGACCGCGGCTCTGGCCGACAAGTTGCCGCAACGACCGGCCGCATCATCAGTTGTCAGCGGCGGCACGCCAGCCGCTGTTGAGACTGCGCCGCTGAAACCGACGGAGGTTTTGATACAGCCGGATACTTGTGGTGCAGAACCGAGCGAGGAGCGGGCGCTGATTGCCGAGGGATTTGCCCTTTTGGTCAGCCAGGTGCGAAGAAGCAGTCGCGGCGGCCGGCCGACGGTGATCGACGAGCCGATGAAGGCGCGGATCGCGACGCTAATGGGGGCCGGCTTGTCATTGCGGCAGGCGGCGGCCTGCTTGGGGATCGGTCATCAGACGATCTCGCGGGCGGTGGCGGCCGATAAGCAGCTCAAGCACGACATCGAAGTCGCCCGCACGCGGGCCACGCTTCACCCCCTGGCCTGTGTCCTCCGCGAGGCCGGCCGCAACTGGAAAGCGGCTGTGTGGCTGCTGGACCACCTGCAAAAGGTCGCCTACCACGAAAAAACGCCGCTGGAAAGGGCCGAGGACACTGCCGTCCGCCGCACGGAGGACTCCCTCGCCCGGCAGCTCACGCCGCGAATGCTGGCCCAGGCGGAGGCAGAATTGGCCGCGCAAAGCGGGGCTACTCCTTCCGCAGCGCCCCCCAGACGGTCGCCGCGGTCGTAGCGATTCTGCCGGGCGTGCCGTTGTCGCGGTCCAGCGGACCGATGACCCCGACATGCCCGCGGCAATTTCCGCCGCGCGTCCTAGGCTTGCGTGGACCTTCTCGTTGAATACCGGAGCCCACCCATGATTGCACCCACCTCGTTGCCGCCGGCAGTCGATGCCCTCCAGTCCGGCCCGATCCGCCGCTATCCGACCAGTCCCGACGGCGGCGTGCCCTCAGGCGTGGCCGCGCTGGGGGAGGCCCGGTTCCTCCATCGCTTCGAGTCGTTTGCCGAGCAGATTCATCTCGGCTGGCTGTTCGGCTCGTCGGCCGACAAGTTCCCAACGTACCTCTCGTTCGACGACGCGATCGTGGTCGTGACGCCGCAGGAGTTCACGATCATCCCCTGGGAAGAGATCACCGAGTTTCTGCACCCCGTCGGCTTCCGGTCCTCCGACGGCGAGCGATACATCCTCACCAACGACTTCACGAACTACTACCCAATCTTCGAGCGGATGCAAAGCGAAGTCCTCACCAGCGTCCTACCCAAGGCGCTGATGGCGATCGAGGAGGGAAAGGAGTGGATCTTCGAACCGTTTGAAGTGCCGAGTGCCGGCGACTCTTGGGGGGCGGGGCTGCTGGGCTCGTCCAACCTGGAGGGGACGCTCTCCATCAGCACCGCCGGCATTCGCTACAGGGACCAGCACATTCCGTGGCACGACGTGGCCAGCATCTACGTCACGAACCATCTTTACAACGGCTGCCTCTGTTCGACGACCCTCTCGGTCCGCAAGAATTACGGTCTGTTTGCGACGTTGAATTTCGACTTCAAAACCGTGCCCAATTCGTTCCTGCTGACCGAGATGCTGCCCTACGTCTGTCCGCAGCGGCTGCTGGTGGCAAAGGATGGGGGCTGAGAACCGTAGCGGAAGTCGCCAGACTTCCGGTGAGAGCTGCGTGGCATACACTAGGCGAATGCCCTTTGACCTGCCGCGACTTTACGAAACCGGCTGCCTGGCGCGCATCGAGCATCACGACGAGCTGGGTTCGACCAGCGATCACGCCCTGAAGCTCGCGGCGCAAGATGATCTCGAGCTGCCACTGCTCGTCGTTGCCGAGCGGCAAACGGCGGGTCGCGGCCGCGGAGCCAATCGCTGGTGGGCCGCAGACGGGGCGCTGACCTTTTCGCTCGTCATCCAGCCGCCGCCCGCGCAATTGCCGCCGGCCAACTGGCCCCGGCTCTCGCTGGCGGCCGGGCTGGCGATCTGCCAGGCGCTGGAAGCCTTCGCGCCGCAGGCCCTGTTTCAAGTGAAGTGGCCCAACGACGTGTATGCCGAGGGGCGGAAGATCGCCGGCATTCTGATCGAATCGCCGGCCCAGTCGCGCGGCCGGCTGGTGATCGGCATCGGGATCAACGTGAACAACTCGCTGAAGGCGGCACCCGACGACATCCGCTCGCGGGCGACGTCGCTGTGCGACCTGGACGCGCGGGCGCGCGACCTGACCAGCGTGCTTTCGACAGTCCTGAGCGAGCTCGATGTTCATCTCCGCGCCGCGGCCGATATGGCATCTATCCGCGGCCGCTGGCAGGAGCGATGCCTGCTCACGGGTTGCACCGTGCAGGTTCAATCCGGCACGGAAACGATCGCCGGCCGCTGCCTGGGAATCGACGAGCAGGGGGGCCTCGTGCTGCAAACCGAAACCGGCCGCCGGTCCGTCGTGTCGGGGACCGTGGTTGATTGGGAATCACGATTTCGATAAAACGCCAGCGGCTCGACTTTGGGTCTCATTGTTTTCCGGATCGATCGACCATGATCGCTTCTCGCTTGGGCTACTCGAACCTCGGTCTCGGCGTCGGCCTGCGGAGCACGCACTTTTCGTATCTGCTGGAGAATCTGCCGCCGGTCGATTGGCTGGAGGTGATCAGCGAGAATTTTCTCGATACCCGCGGCAGGCCGCGGTACGTGCTGTCGCAACTGGCCGAGCGGTACAAGATCGTCATGCACGGCGTGTCGCTGTCGATCGGCAGCACCGACCCGCTGAATTTCGAGTACCTCGCCAGGCTCAAGCGGCTGGCGTCGCAGACCAAGGCCCATTGGGTCAGCGATCATCTCTGCTGGACCGGCGTTGCCGGCAAGAATACGCACGATCTATTGCCGCTGCCGTTCAATGAGGAAACGCTGTCGCACGTGGTCGAGCGGGTGCGAACGGTCCAAGACTTTCTCGAGCGGCCGCTGGTGCTGGAAAACCCTTCGTCCTATGTCACGTTCGCCAGCTCAACGATGAGCGAGTGGGAATTCCTGTCGCGCGTGGCAACGGAAGCGGACTGCGGCATTCTGCTCGACGTCAACAACGTCTACGTTTCGTCCGTCAATCACGACTTCGATCCAGCCGAGTACCTCCGCAGCGTGCCGCACGAGCGTATCGTGCAATTCCACCTGGCGGGGCACACGAATATGGGAACCCACTGCATCGACACGCACGACGGCCCCGTCATCGATCCGGTCTGGGACCTTTATCGCCTCGCCTGGCAGCTCACCGGCGGCGTCTCCACGTTGCTCGAATGGGACGCCCGCATTCCGCCGTTTCCGGAAGTGCATGCGGAGGTGCTGAGGGCGAAGGGGGAGATTGCTGCGGGGTTTTGCGAATCGGTTGACTCGTTCCGAGGCTCCGCCTGGGAACGCGCTAACCCGAAGCTCCGTCTCGGCGGCTTGGCCTCCAACTGCGGGAGTGGCTCTTGTCGTGCGCCGCCTCATCCGCTGACGATCGTCGCCGCAAGTGCCGAGTGATACGGGGGGCATGTAGACCGCCGCATCGAGCGCTGAGTGCGGGATGAAGGTGTGCGGCCGGCGTAATGCGACCTATCGGGCCGTTCAGTGTTGCTGCTTTACGGGCCACTCCGTGCGAATCACGCAGACGCCCTGAAATGTCTGGTGTTCCGTAATATTGCGTTTGCCACTCAGGATCTCCTCTGCATAGTAGTCTGCAACTTCGTCCAACCATGCCGTCAGCTTCATGTGGGCCGGTTTTGCTCCGCGAATAACGTACCATGCGCGCCGCGGTTCGTCCGTTGGCGGAAGTTGCAGCAAGGCTACTTCCGCCTTGATTCCGTTTAAGGAGTCGTTCGAATAGGTTTCGTCGTGGGAAAGTCGATACAGTCCATCGACGGCAAACAACTCGTATTCGTCGGGGTTGCTACCCCTTTCCTCGATCAGCGAGGGTTCCACAATGATGATCGCGGTCGGATCGCGTTGAATTTGCGAATTCAGAAATGCGATCGCCGACCGCCAATCTTCGCTTCTGGCTGCCAGAAAACGCCCATCTCGACCGAACTGTACAATCATCCGGCTATCGTAGAGATGCCAGCCGGCCAGCGCGACGAGTGCCGTCACTTGCACGGCCCGCCACGGTACCCACGCGATTGCCAGGCAGGCTGCGGCCGCGGAGAGCGGCACCAGAGCCACGAGGTAGCGGATGTGATAGATGCGGGCGGCGTCGAAGGCGGTGATCGACCAGGAGAGCTGAAGTGGGATGAGGATCGAGCCGAGGAGGACGAAGTACCATAGGGCGTTTGGGCGCGAAGCCGTCGGTTGTGCCGCCGAGGCGAAGCCTCGGGTTAGTGCGTTCCCAGGGAGGACCCTGGGAACGAGGAGTGTGAGTGCCACAACCACAGCCCCGGCCAGCGCCCAGGCGGCAAAAGGAACTTCCGTGAACAGCTTTTGCCACGACGGATTCTGCACAAACGCTTCCCAGTTCGTCCGCCGCTCGAAGATGTGAGTCATCTGCACAACGCCAGGAGCGGCGAGTGCCGCCGCCAGCAGCAGATCCAGGACCAGATTTCGCGTTTGGTAGGCCGAGCCGGTGACCCGCACGAGCATGGGCAGCATGACGACAAGGCCGCCGAGGAAGATCGCCGTCGTGTAGTGCAGATAAAACAGCACGAGCGAGTTCGCCAGCAGTGCCAGCCGCCAGGCAAGCGTCGGCCGCTCGATCAGCCGCTTGAGCAGCACCAGTTCCACCACCGCCAGCAGCATCACCCAGGCGTACGGCCGTGCCTCCTGCGCGTAGAAGATGCAGACCGGATCGATGGCGACGAGGAGTGCCGCTGCCAAAGATACGTAGGACAGGTTTTTAACCTGTCCAGAATTGTCTTTGGACAGGTTGGAAACCTGTCCTACCAGGTAGAACACTACCGCCGGCAGCGCGATCCCCGCTACAAGGCTCGGCAGCCGCAGCGTCCACTCCGACTGCCCCGTCACCTGCACCAGCAGCCACATCCCCCAGAAGTACAGCGGCGACTGATTCCCCATCGCCGCCCGCGGGAGCACGTCGTCAAGCGTGCCGCTGACGACCCACGACGTGTGCAACTCGTCGATCCACAGGCTTTCGCCCGCTTGCCAGAGGCGGAGGAAAGCAGCGAGCGCGGTAATTGCGGCGAGCGAGACAAGTCGCCAGACCGCCGAGGCAGAGCCTGGGGTCAGCGTGGCAGAAGCGGAATGCTCATCCGGCGGCATTCCTTCATGATAACCGCTACGCGCGGGTCTTCTCCGCCGGCACAAAATTCTCCGCAATGCCGACCGCTTCGATTCCCGAGTCGTGCAGCCGCTGTCCGACCGCCTGCGTCTCGCTCGGAGTGGCATACCGCAAGTCGCGGAGCACGATCACGGCATCCAGCGGCGGCGTCTCATCGACGGCAAACAGCGGCTCGCTGCCGCCGGAGGTCGGACCCAGATCGACGATCACCAGGTCGTGCGACTGGGCCACGGAGCGAATCAAACTGGCGACCCGCTTATCCGCCAGAGCCAAGGGCCACGCCACGCTGCTCGGTTCCAGCGGCAGGACGGTGATCTTGTCGGCCAGCGAACGGACGGTTGCTTCGGGCAGCGGAATTTTCCCCTGAGCCGCATCCTGCCAGCCGTATGCGACTTCGAGTCCAATCACCGCCGCAAGCTGCGGCCGCGTGAAGTCGGCGTCGATCATGGCCACGTTGAGTCCCGACTGGGCCGCACACCGCGCCAGGCACAAGGCCAGCGTCGTGCGTCCTTCGCCGCGGCGGCTGCCGGTGATGCCGAGCGTCTTGAGCCCGTCCTTGGCGGCGGCGACGAGCTTCCCGCCGGCCTGGGCGAAGTACGACTGCTCGTCCTTCATCAGCCGGTCGCAGATGCTCGGCCACTGCAAGCGATCGACTTCCCACATTGGCACCAGCGGCTCGTTCAGTGCGGCCGCGACGACCGCGACTGACGCCGGCGCCTCCGCGGCAGAGACCTCGGGCGGACTGCCCAGCAGCGACTCGGTCTCTGCGGGCGTGAGCGACGCCAGCGGCAGTGCAGCCGGCGGCTCGCTGCCCGCATCGCGGACCGAAGCGATGTGCGGCGGCTGAACCGCTTGCGGCTGGGGAGGATCGACGCGGTAATTCTTTTCCGCGGAAACTTCGGCAGCCACTGATTCCACAGGCACAGGCTCGTCCGCAACGGCACGGCCCCGCGCCTCGATGGGATCGAGCGCCGTCTCGAACAGCGCCTGCGCCTTCGCGGGCATTGCCGGCGGGTCGGTGAGAATCACCAGCGATCCGGAAACGGCGTCGTTGATCGACTCCCACGGCGTGCAAACCTCGACCAGCGTCGCCACGTCGTCCAGCGGCGGAATCTCATGTGGCTGCGTCGCGGGAGGACTGGCGGGCGGGTCTTGCGGCGGGGGCACGGGTGCGGCGACCATTGTCGCGGCCTGCGGCGTCTCATTCACCGTCGGCAATGGCAGCGGCGATGACACAGCCGGCTCCTCCACCACGAGCACTTCCGGCGGCAAGTCGGCGGCAGGAGCGGGAGGGATGTAGTACGCCAGCCGGCGGGCGATTTCATTCAGGCCAAGGGCCGGCATCCGCCGCGGCGGCGCTGGCGGCTCGCTGACGGGGGGAACCGTGTCGATCGCGGGCGAAGCAGCGCCGCGATGACGGCCGGCTACACGCCGCTGAACCGTACGCTGCTGGCTTGCCGGCGGCGTGTAATGCGGCGGCGGCACTTCCGCCGCCTGCGGCGCTTCCACGCGATACAGCGCCCCGTCGGCATACAAATGATCGAGCTGCGCGGCGGGCGCGGCCGAATCGGCCAGCGGCGCAGGACCGGCCGTGCGCATGCGGACCAGGGCCTGCCGCGTCGCAGCCGGCGCAGAAGCCGCAGCTTTGTTGGAATACGCCTTAGTAAAGGCCTGATCCAGTGCGCTCATAGCGAGGTCCGCTGGTGCGTGGGGCTGGGGGAACGCGATTCTCGTACGAGGCCGGCATCGTTCCGGTTCCTGCCGCGCTGTGTGGCGGCTGCACCGAACTGCTGCGAGGCAGGGCCGGATCGGCGACCGGATAGACGGCCGGCGTCGCCGCGTCGGCGGGCATCGTCGCTTCGGGCACAGTCACCCCTTCGATCCCGGTAAATGGATACACTTCCGGCGAGGCATTTGCCGGCTGCTGCGGCGCGGCGGCGACCGAGCCATGAGCGTACGGCCGCGCTGGAAAGTGGGGATTGGCCTGCGGCAGTGGAACCGACGAGCCCTGCGTCTCGGGCGCCGGCCGCGTGGCGACGCGCGGCTCCGGCTGATTCGCCCAGGGGAACAAGCTGCCGTCGGCCGCCGGCTGCTGCGGCTCGTCTTGCAGCGGAGCTTGCAACGTAACCTGCGGCGCGCTCTCGGCGGCGAAAGTTTGGTCCACCATTGCGATCGGACTGTCGTCGGCGGTCAACGCTTCCGCCGGGCTCGATTCGGCCAGCGGCGACGCCGGTGGTTCGACAGTCAGCACGTCGGCCATGGACTCCGCCGGAGCGGTGTCGTGAGACTCTGCAGCCAGTTGCGGCTGCTCTAGTTGGGGTTCATCCAGGGGAGACAACGATGCAGGCGCTTCCGCCGCGAGATCCGTGGGATCGATCGTAGGGGACGGGGGAGAGTCGTCGTCGCCGCGACGCGCTACATAAATCGTGCCGACGAGCAGGACCAGGAACACGACGAGAATGTATTTGCCCTGGGTCTGAAACCAGTCACCTTGCGTTGCGGCCTGACGGCGGCGCTCGCGAAGCTGAGCTCGCTCGCGAATGGTCGGCGAGTCGGGGGGCGCCGGAGCGGATGATTCGGCCGCTGCCACCGCCGCAGCCAAGAGCGGCCGCTCGCTATTCGCTGACTCCGCTTCCCCTGCCATGACTGCTGTCGCGGCATCTTTTTCCGGCGCTGCGCTGACTTCACCGCCTGACAATGGATCGGCCGTCTCGGTCTTGGTGCGGACGGCGGCAACAGGTTCGGTATCGGAAGATTTCGCCGCTGGCTGGTGCTTCGGCCTCGCGGGGGGCGAGAGGACCTTGGCCTGCGACAAGTCACTCAGTTGGAACAGCACGGGCATGTCGAGCGCGGACCGGTCCCCTGAGGCGGGCCCGGCGAAACCGTGTCCGGCAGCAGCGCCGCTACGGCGCGGATCGGCGTGAACTGGCGTGGTCATCGCGGGCATCCCTTCCCGGATTCGTCAGCGGGTCACGAGCCAGCAGTGCTGTCCATCCAACCGGCGCAGCCTGCGCGGCTGGCCAACGGCGCGGCGCAATGCCGCCTGCCGAGTTAGCCGCTCGTCTGTTATCGGTTCGGGTGGTAACGATCTTGAAGGCTGGCGAAACTTTACCGCCTGCGGAAGAAATGCCCTAGGGCGAAACGATTGCGGATTCCGGGCTGGGTGCATCCCAGCTTTTGCGTTGGTTGGCGACGGAGGAAAAAGGTCAATAGGAGAATCTGGGAATTGTTTGGTAAGCTGCGTGGGATGTGGTTGGTTGGAGAACGGATTCTCTTACAAAAGGACGCGTGTCATGGAA
>DATKDU010000516.1:0-9361 GCA_035512595.1 Pirellulaceae bacterium | reverse complement strand
TTCCATGACACGCGTCCTTTTGTAAGAGAATCCGTTCTCCAACCAACCACATCCCACGCAGCTTACCAAACAATTCCCAGATTCTCCTATTGACCTTTTTCCTCCGTCGCCAACCAACGCAAAAGCTGGGATGCACCCAGCTTGAAGCGATAGCATGATTTTCGCCTCGACGCACGGCCCCGATTCTGCGATAGTCTGGCCCCCTGACGCCTTCCCGCAGATCGAACCATGTGCCGCCATCTTTTCCATCGGCTCCCCCGCAGCGGCATGCTGTCGCTCGCGCTGGTTTCGGTGCTGACGGCTGGGGGTTGCGCCCTGTTCCCCGACAGCCAGCCGGCCCAGCCGCGCGCCAGCGACACGATGGGGGAGGGACTTCGCGGCATTCCCGACGACGGCGCTTCCGCGGAGACGAAACCCAGCAAAGAACCGTTCTGGGAAAGGTACCGCGACAAGCGGGTCCAGCAGATCAACAACAATTTGAGCGTCGAAGAGCCGGGCGGCTGGTGAGGCGTGCTGGCAAGCTCGGCACCAGCGCGGATAAATTGAGGCTGCGTTCCATCCGCAATCCGCAATCCGCAATCCGCAATCGCCATGCCTCCTGCGTTCGACTCCCTCTGCTCCCACGCCCGCGAAACGGCACTCCTGGAATCGGCCCTAGCGCTCCTCGGCTGGGATGAGCGGACTTATATGCCGCCGGCTGCCGGTGCGTATCGGGCCGAGCAGATGACGTATCTCTCCGGCGTGATCCACCAGCGGCACACCGATCCCCGCCTGGGCGAATGGCTGACCGAGTTGGCCGGCAGCGAGTTGGCGAAGGACCCGCACAGCGATGCCGGGGCGACGATCCGCCAACTGAAGCGCGACTACGACAAGCGAATCAAGCTGCCGCAGTCGTTGGTCGAGGAACTGACGCGGGCCAGCGTGCTGGGGCAGCAGGCCTGGGTGGAAGCGCGGAAGAACGACGACTTCCAGTCGTTTGCGCCGCACCTCGCGAAGATCTTTGACCTCAAGCGGCAGCAGGCGGAGGCGCTCGGTTACAGGGAGCATCCGTACGACGCGCTCCTCGACGACTATGAGCCCGACGCGAAGACGAGCGAAGTGGCGCAGGTCCTGGCGGACCTGCGGGCCGAGCTGGTGCCGCTCGTGCAGGCGATCATGACCAGCGGCAAACAGGCGCCCACGGAGATCCTGGAGCGCAACTATCCCGCTGCGGCACAGGAAGCATTTGGCAAGGCAGCCGCGGCGGCGATCGGATTTGAGTTTGACCGCGGCCGGCTGGATGTCACGCACCACCCGTTTTGCTCCGGGATGGGGCCGCACGACTGCCGCATTACGACCCGCTACGACGAGCAGTTTTTTCCCTCCGCCTTCTTCGGCATTCTGCACGAAGCGGGGCATGGGATTTACGACCTCGGGCTGCGGCCGGAGCAGTTCGGATTGCCGCCGGGGACGTACCTGTCGCTGGGGATTCACGAGTCGCAATCGCGGATGTGGGAGAACCAGGTCGGCCGCAGCCGGCCGTTCTGGCAGCACTTCTTCCCGCAGGCGCAATCCGCGTTTCCGGACGCCCTGGCGAAGACGAGCCTGGACGATTTTTTCTTCGCGATCAACAACGTGCAGCCGTCGCTGATCCGCGTCGAAGCGGACGAGGCGACCTACAACCTGCACATCATCATCCGCTTCGAGCTGGAGCAGGCGATCCTCACAGGGGATTTGCCGATTGCCGACGTGCCGGCGGCATGGAAAGCAAAGTACCGCGAGTATCTGGGCATCGAGCCGCCGAATGATGCCGACGGCGCCTTGCAGGACATTCACTGGAGCGCGGCTTTGATCGGATATTTTCCGACGTACTCGCTGGGGAATTTGTACTCGGCCCAGTTCTTCGAGCAGGCCGACAAGGATCTAGGGGGGCTGGCGGCGATGTTCGCCCGCGGGGAGTTTGCGCCTCTGAAGCAGTGGCTGAACCAGAACATCCACCACCGCGGCCAGTGCTACACGGCCGCCGAGCTCGTCAAGCTCGTCACCAGCCAGCCGCTGTCGCACGCCGCGCTGATGCGGCATTTGCGGGGGAAGCTGGGGACGCTGTATGGGGTGGCACATTGATGGGGTCGGTGAGTCGTTTTGGGCCGAGCGTCTTCCAAGTGGATAGTCTTCGGCCCGAAACGACTCCCGACCCCTTCCGCTCTGTGGGACCGTGCACCGCGCCCGGCGAACTGGCTTCAAGCAGGCAAACCGCCTATGCTAAAGGGTAGCCCGCCACCCATTCCCACCCGAAGGACCAGCGATGTTCGTTCTGCTGCTATCCGCAGTCCTGGCCGCCGACGATGGCGCCGCTGCGCAAGCGCCGACGGCGGAGCAAGTCAAATTCTTTGAGACCAGCGTCCGCCCCGTGCTGGTCGAACACTGCCACAAGTGCCACGGCGAGAAGAAGCAGTGGGCCAGCCTGCGGCTCGATTCGCGCGCGGCGGTTCTGCGCGGCGGTGATTCCGGCCCGGCCGTCGTTCCCGGCAAGCCGGCCGAGAGTCTCCTCATCCGCGCGGTGAAGCACGAGGAGGACGTCTCTCCAATGCCGGAGGACGGCAAGCTGACCGAGCGGCAGATTGCCGATCTGGTGCAGTGGGTGGAAATGGGAGCGCCGTATCCGGAGGCGCCAGCCACGGCGGCCCGCACAGGCGACAAGAACCACTGGGCCTTTCATCCGCCGGTTCCGCAGCCGCTGCCGGCGGTGAAGAATGCCGCGTGGCCGCAGTCGGCGGTCGATCCGTTCGTGCTCGCCAGGATCGAAGCGGCCGGGCTTGCGCCGGCCGAATTGGCCGACAAGCGGACGCTCGTCGGCCGCGTGACGTTCGACCTGACTGGACTGCCGCCGACGCCGGAGGAAGTCGATCAGTTCGTGGCCGATGAGCAGCCGGATGCACTGGCGCGGCTCGTCGATCGGCTGCTGGCCTCGCCCGCCTATGGCGAGCGGTGGGGCCGGCATTGGCTCGACGTGGCCCGCTACGCCGATTCCAACGGCCTGGACGAAAACGTCGCCCACGGCAATGCGTTTCGTTATCGCGACTATGTGGTGGCCGCGTTCAATGCCGACAAGCCCCTCGACCGGTTCGTCGTCGAGCAACTGGCCGGCGACTTGCTCCCGGCGGAGAGCGAGCCGCAGCGGCACGAGCAGTTGATCGCCACCGGCTTCCTGACGATCGGGCCGAAGGTGCTGGCCGAGGTGGACGAAGCCAAGATGCAGATGGATATCGTGGACGAGCAGATCGACGCGGTCGGCCGCGTCTTCATCGGGCTGACCCTCGGCTGCGCCCGCTGCCACGATCACAAGTTCGATCCGATACTCGCGGCCGACTACTACGGCCTGGCGGGAATCTTCAAGAGCACCCGCGCGATGGAGAGCTACAAAAAGGTCGCCAAGTGGCACGAGAACCCGCTCCCGTCGCGCGAGGCGCACGCCCTCCAGGCGGAGTACGACGCCCAGGTGAAAGCCCAGCAGCAGGCGATCGACGCGCTCGTCGCCAAGGCGGACGAAGAGGTCCGCAAGGAGAAGGCCGGCGCAGCGCTCCCCGACAAGCTCGAGCCCCTTTACAGCGACGCGAACAAGGCCGAGCTGAAGAAAATGCGGGAGGAGCTGACGACCCTCCAGAAGAATCCGCCCGAGCTCCCCTCCGCCATGGGCGTCGCCGAAGACCAGGTCATGGACGTGGCAATCCACATCCGCGGCAATCCGCTCAAGCTGGGCGACGTCGTAGAGCGGCACACGCCGCCGGTGATGCGGGGCCCCGCGCCGCCGCAGTTCGGCCCCTCCACAAGCGGCCGGTTGGAGCTGGCGCAGTGGCTCGTCGATGCGCAGCATCCGCTCACCAGCCGCGTGATCGTCAACCGCGTCTGGCGCTGGCGTTTCGGCCACGGCATCGTCCGCTCGACCGACAATTTCGGATTGCTCGGCGAACCGCCATCGCATCCGGAGCTGCTCGACTGGCTGTCGCAGCGGCTGGTGGCCGACGGCTGGTCGCTCAAGCGGCTGCACCGGCTGCTGCTCGCATCGAGTACGTACCAGCAAGCCAGCGAGACGGCCGCGGAGAGGCTTGCCGCCGATCCGGAGAACCGGCTCTTTTCGCGGGCCAGCGTGCGGCGGCTGGAAGCGGAGGAAGTCCGCGACTCGCTCTTGTCCGTCAGCGGCCAGCTTGATCGAACCCTCGGCGGGTCGCTGCTCAAGGTCAAGAACCGCGGGTACTTCTTCGACCACACGTCGATCGACCTGACCGACTACAACAGCCGCCGGCGGTCCCTCTATCTGCCGGTGGTCCGCAACAACGTCTACGACCTGTTCCAGCTTCTCGACTTCCCCGACCCGGCGATTCCCAGCGGCGATCGGGCGACGACCACCGTCGCGCCCCAGGCGCTGCTGATGCTCAACAGCGACCTGGTGATGCAATCGGCCGACGAGTTGGCCGGCAGGTTGCTGGCCGAATCGGTAGACGACGAGCAGCGGCTCGCGCGGCTGTATGCAATCGCCTATGGCCGGGAGGCAACGGCCGAAGAACGCCAAGCCAACAGGGCGTTCCTGGCCGAAGTCGATCAATCGCTTGCCGCGAAAGAACCGGATGCTGACAAGCGACGGCGACAGGCGTGGGCCGTACTTTGCCACACGGTAATCGCAGCAAGTGAATTCATTTACGTCCGATGACAAAATAACCCGGAGGCGGAAGCAGGAACACTCATCTGCGCTAATCAGCACTAATGAATTCTGTATTAGCGAAGATCAGTGAAGATTAGTGTTCTCCATTCCGCAGCCAGATTGCCCTATGTTCAGCATCCCCATCTCCCGCCGCCAGGCCCTGAAAAATTCCGCCGTCGGCTTCGGCTCGCTGGCTTTGGCGTCGCTGCTGGCGGATCAAAGTGCCGCGGGCGCTCAGAAAAATCCGCACGCTTCCCGTCCGCCCCATTTTCCGGCGCGGGCCAAGCGGATCATCTTCCTGTTCATGAAAGGGGGGCCGTCCCACGTCGATACGTTCGATCCCAAGCCGCTCTTGACCCGCGACGACGGCCAGCCCCTCCCCTTCGCCAAGCCCCGCGTCCAGTTCGCTCCGACCAACAACCTCCTGGCCAGCCCGTGGAAGTTTGCGCAGCACGGCGCGAGCGGCATTCCAGTCAGCGAACTGTTTCCCCACGTCGCCCGCCGCGTGGACGACCTGTGCCTGATCCACTCCGTCCACGGCACCAACCCGGCCCACGGCGGCGCGGTCCTCAAGCTCCACACCGGCAGCGACAACTTCGTCCGCCCCAGCATCGGCTCCTGGGTCAGCTACGGCCTGGGAACCGAGAACGGCGACCTGCCCGCCTTCGTCACCATCTGCCCCACGCTCGCGCACGGCGGCATCAACAACTGGTCCTCGGCATTCCTCCCCGCCGTCTATCAGGGGACGCCGCTGGCCAACGCCAGCGTCCCGTCCGACCAGGCCCGCGTGAAATACATCAGCAACGCGCGCTGGTCGCGCGACGTCCAGCGGCTGCAACTAGCGCATCTGGAGGCGCTCAACCGCCGGCACCTGGCGGAAAGCGGGCCGGAGCCGTCGCTGGAAGCGCGGATCAGCGCCTTTGAGCTGGCCTTTCGCATGCAAAACGCCATGCCGCAGATCGAGGATCTCTCGGGCGAGTCGGCCGCCACGCACAAGCTCTACGGTCTCGACGACCCGCTCACCGCCAACTTCGGCCGCATGTGCCTGCTCGCCCGCCGCTTCGCCGAAGCGGGAGTGCGGTTCATCCAGGTCACGCACAGCGACAGCAAGGTGCAGTGGGATCAGCACTCCGATCTCAAGGACGGGCACGAGAAGAACGCCCGCGAGGTCGATCTGCCGATTGCCGGCCTGCTGGCCGACCTGAAGGCCCGCGGGCTGCTCGAGGACACGCTCGTGTGGTGGGGGGGCGAATTCGGCCGCACGCCGACCTGCGAAGGGAAGAACGGCCGCGACCACAATCCCGAAGGCTTCACGATGTGGCTGGCCGGCGGCGGGGTCAAAGGGGGCTTGCGCTACGGCGCGACCGACGACTACGGCTACTATGCCGCCGAGAACAAGGTCCACATCCACGACCTGCACGCCACGATCCTGCACCTGCTCGGCCTCGACCACGAGCGGCTCACCTACCGCTACGCCGGCCGCGACTTCCGGCTGACCGACGTCGAAGGGAACGTGGTCCGCGAGCTGTTTGCGTAGCCTCGCTCGGCCGCCTCCGACATCCGCGCTCGACACGAGGCCTTCGTTCCGCCGACGCCCTTTGGGCGGGGCTACTGGCTCGTTTCGGTCAGCTCGCTCTCCTGGATCGCGTACTTCTCCAGCAAGCGGTAGAGCTTGCGGCGGTCGATCCCCAGCGCCCGCGCCGCTTTGGACTTGTTGCCCGATTCGCGGCGGAGGACGGCCACGACCTTGCTGCGCTGAATGGCCGCCAAATCGTCGGTCACGTCCAGGTTCCCGTCGCCGCCGGCCGGCGGCGCAGCGACGGGAGCGACCACCTCGTGCGGCAAGTCCCGCAGGCGGATCGTCTCCGTGTCGGCCAGGATCTTGGCCCGCTCCAAGGCGTTGCTCAATTGCCGCACGTTCCCCGGCCAGGGGTAACGCTCCAGCGCCTGCATCGCGGCCGGCTCGATTTCCCACGCCGGCCCGAGCAGGTGCCGCACCAAAAGCGGGACGTCCCCCTGCCGCTCGCGCAGCGGCGGCAGCTCGAGCGACATGACGTTGATGCGGTAATACAGGTCTTCGCGGAAGCGATTGGCAGCGACCTCCTTGGCCAGGTTGCGGTTCGTCGCCGCCAGCAGCCGCACGTTGACGCGCCGCTCCTGCACCGAGCCGATCCGCCGCAGCGAGCCGTCCTCCAGCACCCGCAGCAGCTTGGCTTGCAAGGGCCCCGGCAGCTCGCCGATCTCATCGATCAACAGCGTCCCGCCGTCGGCCACTTCGAACAGCCCCTGCTTGGCGGCAATCGCGCCGGTGAACGAGCCCCGCTCGTGGCCGAACAGCTCGCTCTCCAGCAGCGTCTCGGGCAAGGCGGCACAGTTGATCACCACCATCGGCCGGTCGGCCCTGGCGCTATGGCGGTGCAGCGCGCGGGCCACCAGCTCCTTGCCGGTGCCGCTCTCCCCCTGGATGAGGATCGCCTTGCCGCTCGGCCCGGCCCGCTGGATCAGGCGGAACACTTCTTGCATGGCGGCCGATTGGCCGATCATCTCGCTCACGGGCTGCGTCCGCGCCAGGGCCGCCTTGAGCTGCGTGTTCTCCTTCCGCAAGCGGCGGCGGTCCACCGCCTTGTGCGCCACCCCCTCCAGGTCCTTGAGCGGAAACGGCTTTTGCAGATAGTCAAACGCCCCCAGCTTCATCGCCTCGACGGCGCTCTCGATCGTTCCCTGCCCGGTCAGCAGGATCACTTCGCACTCCGGGTGCGTCTCCTTGAACTGCCTGAGCAAGTCGAGCCCGGTCATCCCCGGCATCATCATGTCGAAGATGGCGACGTCGAAGTTGCGCCGCGCGGCCAGCCCCAGCGCCTCCTCGCCGTCGCCGGCGGCCTGCACCTGGAAGTCGTTTCGCGACAAACGCTGCACCAGCAGCTCGCGGAAGTCCTGATCGTCGTCCACAATCAGCAGATCGACGGCGGCGGGGGGGATCATCGTGGACATCAGTATGCGTCGGTTGGTCGCTGGCCAAGGACCATTCGGGGCTGGCAACGGCCCTGCTATCATCGCCGATGGCTGGGGCCGCCGCGAGGGGCATTTCAGCGCGCCGCCCAGGCGGCGCTGAATGTGCGATCTGGCCACAGACTGTGCGATTCAGCACAGCGGCGCCCCGCGCGCTATTTGGCCGCGCGGAGCTGCTTGTGGCAGTTCACGCAACTGATCGTGAGCTGCGTGAATCCCAAAGCGGCCCCTTCCACGTTGTCCTTGTCCGCCTGCCGCACGATCTCCTCCAGCGACTCGTCAAAGATCTGAAGCTGCGTGCGATACCCCGGCGTGCGGCTGCGGACGAACGCCTCGACCTTGTTCAGCGCCCGCATGGCCTGGGCGCTGGCGGCAATCTTATCGAAATCCGCGGCAGTAATGCCGGCTAGCAGGTCCTGGGAGAGGCGCAGCTTGCGCTCCATCCAGAAGCTGGTGGACTGCTCCTTCTCCTCCTTCTGCTGACCCGCCTTCACCTTCGGCTCCTGAGCGTCGGCGACCGGCCCCGCAACCGCGAGTACGGCGGCGGCAAACAGAACCGTCACCATCCGAGTCAGCATCTTGCCTGGGCGCAACATGGTCCATTCTCCTTCATGAAGAAGTCTTCGGTTGGCTTGCTGGAACATTACCTACCCATGCACGCGGCGCGCCAAACGGCAGGGAGACACTTGTCCCCTTTTCTACTTCATGGAACTCGACCCGTGGTACATGGACGTGATCGTCCAGCGGAATGAACGTTCTCGGGAAGGAAGGGGACGCGGTTACGGTCGCACGAGTCGGTACGCGCGGCAAAGAATCGCCAGCCCCAGCCAGCCCAAGGAGTAGAGCGTGCAGGCCAGTCCGAACAGCACGGGCCAAAGAAGAGGTCGCTGAAAATCGCGCCAAACGATGAGGTACGACAACTCGAGTCCAAACAGCCAACGGGCGCCGAACAGGAACGCAGGCTCGTAGCTGAACAGCGCCAAGATGACTCCCAGGACGCCGGTGATCACGATCAAATTCCCCACGCTGAACTGTAGTTTCCTGTAGTTGCGGAGGAATGATTCCACGACAAAGGCGGTCGATCCGAGGAACAGCAACAGCGTGAAGACGTTGACCGCAAGAGCCAGCGGGCGCCAATCGTATTTGAAAACTGGCTGATCGTATCTGATATTTGGCTGGACACTGCCTGGCAATGCCGCCCCGGACTCCATCAAATCCAGATGAACGACTGGCCAGCCAAAGTGGGTCCACTTGGCGTAAATGAAGGGTGAAGCCCAGCTACCCGATTGGACTGCCATTTGGCGATTCACGAATGCCAATAGCAACACCGCCATGACCGTCCAGGTCACCCAGTGCAGCCGATACCACGGGCGTTTGACAACCGAGTCCATTGCACCAGTCTAAGCCACCGGTTGCTACTTCGAATTGGGTTGGGAGTCACGAAAGACCGGCAACGGCTCTTCAGCTCTACGGCCGGCATTATTTACAATGCTCGGGTCAGCGCCGTATTCCAGCAGGATTTGCACGGTTTGGTTGTAGCCGTTCACGCCTCGGTGAGTGACGGCGCGGAGTGACGGCGAAGATGAGCTTCGACGGCAGTGGTGATGAGGGTGAAAGCGTTGCGGGATTGCTGGCGGCAGGTTTCAACGACGGTCAACAGGGTTTCGACGAAGC
>DATKDU010000515.1:0-2663 GCA_035512595.1 Pirellulaceae bacterium | reverse complement strand
CCTCTATGATAAATAGTGGCGATCCGCGGCCGATTTCGTGCAGGAAAATCGCAAGTTTCCGGGAAAAGTTTTCCAAGGGCGGGGGTCAGGTCGTTCAAATTGAGTCTATAGCAACATTACTGGGGATTGGTCGTGACCTGCTGAGCATTTTGCGGTATTCTTCCGGTTCCAATTTCGCCAAGGAGGGTGAGCATGCCGGGACCGGGAGAATATGTTGCCGATCGGACCGAGGGAATCACGCGTGTTGAAGACCTGCCGAAGGCCAAAGTCGTGCCGCGCAGTCGCAACTTTTCGCGACGCCCGTGCCCGAAGTGCGGCCGGAGTTGCTACCGCCATCGCACCATGCAGCGGACGCTCCATGATGTGGGGGATCTGGTCTCGGGACGACCACGGGACCTTCATCTCATCTACTCCCAACATTACTGCTGCAAATGCCGCCGGTACTTCAACGTGGATGCCTCGGACCTCGCTCCGCCCAAGAGCCACTACACGCATCGCGTCATCGCGCTGGCGGTGCGGCTGGTGGTGGAGGACGGCCTGCCCTACCGGGCCGCCAGTTGGCATCTCTGGAGAGATCACCGCGTGTTCGTCCCCTACGCCACCATCCAGAACTGGGTGGAGGCCGGGGGGAAAAAAGGCACAGCGGCAGGTGGCCGGGGAGTATCTGGACGCCGTGCTGGCTGACTTCTCGGGGTACATCGCGGCGGACGAGTTGTACGACGGACCGTTCTGCGTCCTCTCGATCGTCGACAACCGCACCTTCCGGCGGATCACCTACGAGGTCCTCGACCACGACCCCACCCACGCCGACATCGAGCGCTTCTTCCGCAGGTTCCGCTCGCTGCTGGAGGAGCGCGGACTGGCGCTGAAGGGGATCACGACCGACGGTTCGAACCTGTATCCGCAGCCGATTTCCAAGGTGTTCGGGAATGTCCCCCACCAGGTGTGCGAATTCCATGTCATCAAGGAACTCACCAAGGCGGTGCTGCGGGCCGTGGCCAGAATTCGTAAAGAGCTGGCCGCCACGAAACCGAAGCTCGGTCGCGGGCGTCCCTCGTCGGCCGCGGCACGCCAGGCCGCCCGCTGCCGCAAACGGATCGATCAGAAGGTGGGGGACTTGTTTGAGCATCGCTACCTCTTCGTCCGGCACGACCTGACCGCCGCCCAGCGGCGAACGCTCCAGCGGATCACCCGCGGGCGGCCTGAATTGCGAACGCTGCGAGAGATCATGGATCAGGTCTATCGCCTTTTCGATCGTCGCTGCCGCACCGAAACCGCGCTGGAGAAACTGGCGCGGCTGCGGCGTCGCGTTCGCCGCTTCAAACGGGTCGGCAAGACTCTGCAGAAGCTGTTTTCTCCCAACCTGCAGAAGGCGCTGACGTTCCTGGACGACAAGCTTCTGCCGGCGACGTCCAATGCCGTGGAACGCGGCTACCGCCGTCACCGCAAAATGCAAAAGACAGTCTACCGTGTTCGCACGAAGCCGAATCTCTGTTCGCGGATCGCCTTGGACATGCAGCGCGAGCAACGAGCACAACACCGCGACGAAACGACTCAGACGCTGCATGCTTCTCGCCCCCGAAAGGCGGCATGACCCTCAGTAATGTTGCTACAGTCTCTTCAAATTTCAATTTTGCCGTCGAACGCCTGCGAACGGTCGAACGCCGCCAGGCAAAATTGAAATTGAACGAGCTGACCCCGTCCACGTTCCAGTGGGAGTCCGAACATGACCGATCGATTCCTTACTTCGCTGCTTGTGTTGACGTTCCTGGCGCCGGCTGCCTCGTTTGGCGATGCGCCGCAAGACGCGCAAAAGGACAAGGCGTCGCCGGAGAAGCGGGGCCAGGCCGCTCAGCGGAAGGTCAAACGGGTCCTGTTGCTGGGGCAGTCTCCCGACGGGCATCCCTGGGCGACGCACGAGTACATGGCCGGGATGCGGATCCTCGCCCAATGCCTGCAGGGGGTCGAGGGATTGCAGACCATCATCGTCAACGCCGACGAGCCGTGGAAAGACGGCCCCGAGCTGATCGACGGGGCCGACGGCGTCGTCCTCTTTGTGTCGCAGGGCGCCAAGTGGGTCCACCAGGACCCGGCCCGGCTGGCGGCGCTGAAGCGGCTCGCCGAGCGGCGGGGCGGGTTCGTCGGCTGGCACTGGGGCATCGGCTGCCAGGAGGCCAGGTACATCGACGAATACCTGAAGCTCCTCGGCGGCTGTCACGGCGGCCCCGACCGCAAGTACAAGGTCCTCGACGCGACGATCGAGATCGCCGACCCGCGGCATCCCGTCGTCCGCGGCGTGCGCCCGGTCGAAGTGCACGAGGAGTTCTACTACAGACTGAAGTTCGTCAAGCCGGCCGACGGGCTCACGCCTTTGATCCGGGCCCCCATCGACGGCGAGAAGCACACGGTCGCCTGGGCCTGGCAGCGGCCCGACGGAGGCCGCTCGTTCGGTTTCAGCGGCGGCCACTTCCACCGCAATCTGGAGCTGGAACCGTACCGCCGGCTGATGACGCAGGCCGTCCTGTGGAGCCTGCAGCTTCCGGTTCCGGAGGAGGGCCTGTCGTTGAAGGTCTCCGAGAAGGACCTCCGCCAGCCGCGGCCGAAGCCGCCCGCGAAAGCGAAATCCAAGCCGTAGTGGATCGGCCGCCAGACTTTCGTCGCTG
>DATKDU010000514.1:0-2806 GCA_035512595.1 Pirellulaceae bacterium | reverse complement strand
GGTTGTTCCCCTCCTCCGCCGCCGAAGGACGAACAGGTCGAGCAGGCGTAGTAGGTCACTCGTTCCGCGAGTGACCAATGTGTACTCGCGGAGCGAGTACACTACTTCTGGTTCCCGCGATCGGCTCAACCCCGGCGCAGGACGGCCTCGTGCATGCGTTGGTCGTCGGGACCGCCGCGGCGCAACACAGATCCGACTTGCCATGCCATTCGTGCTCGATGCCCCGCATCAACAGGGCACAATCCAGTTCGATCGAGCCCTTGGGGAACAGCGACTCATCCTCAAAGAAGCTCGACCGCACGTCGTCGATCTCCAGCGGTTCGACCTGCCAGTTGTGGCAGCGCAGCTCCAGGCCCTGGAATCGCGACGGTTCGGGAGTTGCGGAATACCCGAGAGAGCCCGCTTGGAAGAACTCGGATGCGTCTCGGAGTGAAGGAAACACGGAAGATGCAGGCAGCCGGTCCGCCCGATGCCCGCGTACCGCCATGCTGGTGACTCCGTCGTCGCTCCGCATGCCGACATTGAAGCTGTTCCCGGATTCGTCAACCGCAAACTTGGCATGGTGGTGAATGCCTGGGAAGAGCCGGCCGCCGGCCAAAGAGTTGAGCCACGAGTCAGTGTCCCGTCGCCGAACATACACTCCTTCACGAACGGTGCCGTTGTCGTCCCACTCTACCGCCATTCGATGAGCAGCGTTTTCGGACGAGATTCCGAGCCAGCGAGGCCAGACAGTCGGCCGCACTCCCTTGAGGCGAATCAGGCAAATCCCCGCCATGCCGACGCCGTGAACGACTTTGGGCCGAAACGGAGCCGGCAGGAGCGGCGCTAGGACGCTCGGATCAACGTGGTAGTTGACCAGGATGCGCCGGTCGATAGTGCCGCGAATGACTGGTATCTTCATGGGACGCTGAGCGCAAGTGCCGAACTGAAGCCAGAGCAGGTAACCGCAGTCTACCGCCGAGCATAACGCCCGGAATCAGCCAAAATCGAATTCTAGGGGCGGAGGATATACGTCACATCCCGTCGCAACTTCTTGCCCGTTATCACTTAGAACCGTATTCCCGCAGATTGTGGATCTGGAAGTCGGGGGTAAGTCCCTGCCGCCCGGCGGCCGTGAATGCCGACGACCGGAGAACCGCGACCGTCCAAGGCGGTTGCTGGCTGCTGCGACTCTTGTCCCGGCCAATCGCTGGTGTACGCATCGGCCGGGTCCCCTTGCGCACCTGCGGTCGCCAGGGCTGGGTCGCGCCCCGATATAGCGCGTTTCACGTCGGCCGAACCTTTCGCGCGGGGCGCTTGCCTACCTCCCGGCCTGTGCCGCTTCCAACCGCTCCAGCTTCGTTTCGTGCCCGACCTTTTGCACGCTTTGTGCCTTGTCGTAGCTTTCGAAGAGCAGCCGGTAGTGCGGAACCAGGTGCTCGCTCATGATCGCCGCGAACTCCATCGCGTCGGGGCGATTCCAGGTTTCCATCAGCTCGCCGAGGAGTGCAAATGTGTCGATCGGCATGGCCCCGGCTTGCGCGACGCGGGCCAGCGTCAGGTCGGTGGCCATCTTCGACCAGTTGCCGGACGCGTCGATGATGCAGAACACCTTGTAACCCGCCACCACCCCGCTCAAAGCGGGAAACGCCATGCAGACGCTAGTCAGCGTGCCGGCAATCAGCAGGGTCTTGCGCCGCGTCTTCTCGATCGCGGAGACCCACGCCGGATTGTCCCAGGCGTTGATCTGGCCGGTGCGCGGGATGTAGACGGCATCGGGGTTGACCTGATGAATCTCGGGGATCAGCGGGCCGTTGGGACCGTCGGGGACCGAGGCGGTCGTGAACGTGGGGACATTGGCCAGGCGGGCCGCCTTGGCCAGGGCGATGACGTTATTGCGAAGGACCGGCAGCTCAATGTCCTTCACGAGCTGAAACAGACCGCTTTGGTGGTCGATCAGCAGCATGACGGCGTCGGCCGGGTCGATCATCCACTTGTTGGCCATGACTGGATTCCTTGACGATTGTGGTAATTCGCGCGACCTCCGACAGGAGAATTCGCTAACTCTTGACTTGTAGCGCCGGACGGACACAGAATCAAGTATGGGCGATTTTGTCAGTCAGTAACTTTTTGGATAGTACCAGCACCTCATGACCAGCTCGCTTGCCCGAAAGAACGGGAAAAAATCGGTTGGCTGCCCTGTCGAGTCCACCCTCCACGCCATAGGCGGCCGCTGGAAGGTCCTCATCATTCATCACCTGCTGGAGGACACGAGACGCTTTGGCGAGCTGACGCGACTATTGCGGGGAGTCTCCGCGCGGACGCTGACCAGGCAGCTTCGCGAGCTCGAAGCCAGCGGGATCGTCAGCCGCCGCGTCCACCAGCAGATTCCCCCCAAAGTGGAGTATTCGCTCACCTCGTTCGGACGGAGCCTCGAGCCGATCCTCCAGGCGATGCACGACTGGGGCCAGGAGCACGACCGGCGCCTCAGACGCCGGTCGTAATCGCCGCCGCAACCGGCAGCGCATGAAAAATCCCCGACCGGCAGCTTCCTGCCGAGCGGGGATAGTGGAGGCGGCGGGAATTGAACCCGCGTCCCGCGGCATTTCCGCGGAGGCTTCTACGTGCGTAGCGGATGGTTTAAGTTTCGCCTCAGCCGTCGTTCGTCCGCAGACTACGACTCAGACTATCCAGGAACTTGTTTTAGCGGCCGATGTACCCGGCGTGCTCGGCCGCGATCCGGAATTGGCGACTGACTTTTGGGCCTCTCCGGAGAAGGCCCGCAGTCAGCGCTGCACTAGTTAGGCAGCGAGTGCGAGATTGCTCT
>DATKDU010000513.1:0-39877 GCA_035512595.1 Pirellulaceae bacterium | reverse complement strand
CGACACGCGGCGGATGAACGTCGCCCTGACCCGTGCCCGCCGCAAGCTGATCGTCATCGGCGACAGTGCCACCATCGGCGGCCACGACTTTTACCAGCGGCTGCTGACCTACTTCGAGCAGGCGGGGGCGTATGGCACTGTGTGGGAACAGGGTTAGGCCGTGTTCACGCCGTTTTTCACGACGCGGCCAGCGGCAGTTCTTTCTCGGCGGCGATTTCCGCGCCAGCCGGCTTGTAGCGAAGGGTCAGGGTCTGGCCGCGGATTTCCACGAGAGTGTAGCCGGGGCGGAACTCGCTGAGGTTGTTGCCGGGGGCTTTTTGTTCGGTCAGCTTACGGTCCAGGTTGTAGAGCGCCGGGGGGAAGACGATCTCGTGAATTGGAGCGCCGCCGGGGCCGCGCCGGTTGGACCAGCCGGGAGGTTCTCGTCACCGGGCTCGTCTTGCTGGCCGCGTCGCAATCGTCCTATCGTCTGGGATTTAAACTCGATCCGGCGCTAGGCGCTTGCGGAAGCGGGTGGCTCTTCGATTTCCGATGATGGACTAAACGGTACGACTGTTAGCGGCAGCCTATCGCCCTTCCCGATCGCGTAGCCCAGCTTTTCGCGGATTAACATCAGTGAGCGGACGGCCGCGTCGTAACGGCGCAGCGCCGCCGACTTGGCGCTCTGAACAAATCTAGCCTGCGGAAGCGTGCCCGTCGCGCCCCCCGGATTATCCGCATCAATTAAGGAAAGTTCCAACCAAGAAATCGCGACGCGTTGGATTGCCATTTTTTCGAGCGCGACTTCGCTGCCCCCCAGCTCGGCACGGAGTTCAGCCACCTTTCGCCGGTAGCACTCGATGAAAAAGGGGTCGTCTCGGGCGATCCGCCGAATGAGGGCGTCTTCGGCATGCTGGGCTAAGTCGCCGACTTTTTTCCAAATATCGGGACTGGTGTCCAAAGTTTCCTGCAGCTTTTTGCGTGCGGATTCATCACCCGCATTGGCCGAAGTCACTAATTCATCTAGCGACATCGATGTATCCGGTGGCGTCTCTGGTTGCCGCGTTGGCGGCCGGAATACTCTTTTCTTCTCCACGTTGCTTCCTCCTTCGCCATTCCCCATGATGATGTTGGTAAAACCCGGAACAAACCAATACGGCGTGCACCAGCAGATCCATCTGCCTGCCGAAATGAATCAGCGGCTGGACGAGCATCCGGTGCTCGGCCTCAACCTGTTGACGCAGTGCGGCTGCCTCTCGGTCAGCCGCTCTGCGCTCCTGAATGTCCAACATTGCCAATTCAGCGGCCGGCCCGCGCCCGCAGTAAATCGCTCGGACCCGGCCGCCGCGGCGAACGTACTTGTAAAAGTAAATCTGGTTTCCTCGTCGCAACCAACCCATTGCTTTACACTCCATCGCGCACCCCAGCCGGCCTAATGTTATTGGAGCAAATCGACCCGCATCTATGCAACATGCGATGTGCCAGCACCACACTTCTTGCCTTCGAACTTGCTCGTCTGCAGGCCCGACTCCAACGCCAGTGCTCGCCAATCAACTGATACGGCCGCGACTTCTGGCTGCGCCACTGCATCTTGGCGCGCACTCCGACATTTATCCTCAAAACCCAGCTGAACAGTGAGTATGAACCCGGTGGAGCTCATCGGCAGCAAATCCACGGCTACGAGTTTTCGAATCGCCAACTCCTCCGCGTCGACGTAATTGCAATCCTCACCGAGATTAAGATCTGAGATCAGCGAGTCGCCTTTGAGTTTGCGGACGGTCTCGATCAGCCGCTCCAGCACTATAGGACCGCCAAAGAACCCCCATTTGCGGAGAACGACCCCGACGTTGGGTGCTGCCGGTGATTTCCCAGAAATCCGAATTGCACGGACACAGACCCAATCGGTCGCACTTCGAAACGGCCGAAAAAAGAAGAATAGCTGCTCAAAGGCTTCGACGGCTAGTTCGGTGGTTTCCCCGCGGTTGGCAATCTCGTGATAGCTCTGGCCAGACAAGAGCCGGGCCTCAAGTATGTCTCGCTCTAAGCCGCCCTCGTCTCGAATGCGGCGAGCTTGCTCGATAGCTCGCTCCATGTCTGTTGGAAGCGTTGCCGTGCCCCGGCTGGCTTGTGAGCGCAAAAACTCGATTGCCGCCGAGATCCACCGGCGGTCGGGGACGGTCGGTGCCAAAGTCGGGTCTCGGGCGCGCTCAGTAGCTTCCCGCCAAGCCCAGTCCGTACACTGCCAGGCGACATAGTAAGTGTTTGGGTCAAGGCCGGCGCGAATGTGGCCGCCTGCGCTGGGCGTGTGACTGGGTCTGCTAGGTTTCATGATTCACGCGAAGGACTGGATTGCAATGGCCGGGTCGAGCGTCCGCTCGAAGAGAGTGCCGAAAATGTGCGGCTCGGCCACGCTCCAGTCGAACGTGGCCCGTTCGGACAGCACCTGCATCGCTTCGGCGGCCAGGTCAAGCACGCTGCTGTCGCTGAACAGGCCGCCGTTGAAGTAAAGGATCTCCTCCAAGGCGAAAGTGCCCCCCGTGGCCATCGCCTGGAACAGCTCCCGCAGGAAGCCGCTTTCCAGCCGAGCAGGTGCTCGCGCTCCCGCGCGACGAACTCGCCGCAGTGCGGGCAGGGGCGGGCGATGCGGAACTCGGTCTGCGTTTGTGCTCTGACCAGATCCTGCCGCTGGACGTGGTAGCAGTACACTCCCAGTAGGTTCTGTGCCTCAAGCCGAGCCGATCCGCCTGCCGGTAGATCGCGTCGATGTACCCCTTGAGCCGCTTAGCGATCTCGGCCCCCGGCATCCGGCGGTAGCGCTGCCTGATGAACTGCTTGTCGGCGGCGGTCAGCAGCCGCTTTTTCTTCAAGCCGAGCGAGCGGGCCGGGTGAGCAATCGAATCACGGCTGCGGCTGCGCCGGTCAGCGCAGAAGCGCGGCCCCATCGCGGCGTAGTAGCGGCGAAGGAGGCGCCGGTGCTCGGTGGCCCAAGGCTGACGGCTCACGGGATCCTCCCGTTGCGGGACAGGACGTCCGATAGCAGCCACAGGCAGGCCAACAAGAAGGTGGCGACCATGAGGGCTGGATGGGGCATGTGCTTTCCTTGCGTCGTCGTCCCAGGTCGAGGTGCGCGTCGCAGTATTCAAAGCCTCTGCGCGGGCGCTGTGACGATTTCACGGTGGCGGAACGAAAAAAAAGATTGCAACAGCGGCGCTCGATCACCAGTGCAGCCGGTAGTCAATCTCGTCGGCGTCGGTCGTCCCCGGCGGCGGCTCGCCCGAGTCGGTGCACGTGTCCTGGTAGTCGTCGATGATCAACTCCTCGGCGTTGTCGGCAGAATCGGGCATGGAAAACCTCCTCCTTGAGTTTGACGAAAACAATCAACCAAGAATACTAGGGGGACACGTCCCAGATCGGGGACCGCGGCGGCTCGGGAGGCGGCGGCGGATCGTTGATGATGCTAACGAGGTCGCCGAGCATGCTGAAGAAATCCTGGAGGAACAGCCAATGGCCCTTCGGCAGGTCACTGACCTTGATCGGCGGCCCTAGGGGGGCGTCGATCGGGGGAGGCCCGCCGCTGCCGAGATCAACCAGGTGGCGAGCGATGCAGTCGGCCGGATCCATACGCGTCGGCATGCGGACGATGCGGCCGCCCTCGATCCCGGGATCCCAACCGACCGGCGGAAAGACGACCCACATCGAATATCCTCGCCGCCACAACCCCCAGCGAGAGGGAAGCGCCGAGAATTGTTTACGCGGGTCGTGGCCGAGGTAGCTCGGCGGCGGGCGGTCAGCAGGCAGCATGTGTGGAACTCCAGGATGGTGATGGGGGGAGATCAATCTTTTTGCCGGCGAGCTTTTTCGCGGCGACGGGCCTCGCGCACCAGTTCCTCTGCCACGCGAAAAGGAACATGGCGGCTGCCTAGGCGCTTGAGCATCCGCTGCCGGTTGACCTCGCGCTTGAGTCCGGCGACGAGCACGAGCTGGCCGGCGTCAACCGTGTGGAGCCAGCGGAGGTACTCGTCGCGGGTGAACGCGATCGGCAGCTTGGCCAGCGAGTACAAAAAGCGCTCGCTGTACCCGAACCGGAACAGCTCCTTGCCCAGAGTGGCCTTGCCCGGCTTGTGCGTTTTGAGTTGCATGAAGCGGTGGGCTTTCTGGCCGACCGAAAAGTAGTGCATGGCTCTCTTCTTGCTGATGAAAGAGCGGGTGGTGGTGGTCATGATCAGGTTCCCTCCTAACGTGGTGGTGATGCCCCAGATGAATGATTAATCAGTCTGCCAGCGCATACAAACGGATTAATCGTCGTCGAGCAGCTCTCGAAACTCCTGATCCTGTGCCCGCTCCAACGCCTCCAGATGATTAATCACGGCGGGCACCTTGGCCGCCATTACCTTGAGCGCCCGCAAATGCTGCATCTGGAAGTCCTCTGGCCCGAGGGCGTGAGCAGAAAAAACCAGGAGGGCGTAGCGACAAAACTCCTTAAGGCAGAAATGTGGGTTGTCCTTGCAGTAGCCATTGACCCCGAGCGAGGGCTCCTTCGGCCCGCTCTGGTCGATCACAATCCTGGCCCGCGACCGGGGCGGCTCGGGCGGCTTCGGCTCAGGCTTGGGGGCCTGCCGCTGCTTCCGGAGCTTACGCTTGGGCCGCTGCTGCTGCTGCTGCTCCGGCCGCGCCAGCTCCCCTGCACTTACGTGGCTGCTGCTCGGCTGCAAGCCCATCGCCTTGAGGCAGCCGCGGTCAAAGGCCGGCGGCAGCGGCTTGGGCGGCTGCGGCTCCGGCGGCGGCACGGCGGCCGGGGCAGGCCGAGGCGGCGGACGATAGACCACCTTCTTCTTGCGGCCAGCGGGTTGAGGCTTGTTATCTTCCATAACGGCTCCTGTTGGTTGGCCAGCCCCTTCGGTTTATGTTGGTGTCAGAAGCTCGCGGGAGACTGTGACTCCCTGTTCGGCGGATAATTTTGAAATCCGCGACCAGAGCTGAGCGGAAACCATACTGCCGGGATCCATGCCGGACGGCAGATAGACTTTCGCCACGCGCTGCGCGCCGAATTCCTTGGCGAGCGTCGCATAGGCCGTTTCGATCTGATGCGGCAAGCCTTTCAGCCGCTCCTTCTCGGGCTGGTCAGGATCCAGAACCACGACGAAGGCACCCAGATCGCAATATCTGCCAACCTCGGTTTTGAGGTTCTTAAGCTTGGCGTGCGACAGTGTTTTGCCGAGCAGCGCCCAGCCCTGCCGTCCCACGCCGAGAACGTCAAAGGCCCCTTCCACGATCACCTTGGTGTGATACTGGCAGGCCTGTTCGAGGTTGAAGCCAGAGCTCAGATCCGAACCCGGTCCGGTGTAATACTTGGGGACGCCGTCCTCCTTCTTGGGGTCGTACAGAGCACGGGCCTGCCAGCCGATCAGGGTTCCGCGCCGCTCGATCGGAATGATCAACCGGTTGCTGGTGTAGGGGTACTCGGAGGTGAGGCAGTAAATGATGCCGAACGTCCGGTAGGCATACATCGGGTCAACCAGGCGGTTGCGCAGGTACTTCAGCGCATCGTGGTTGGGATTGCGACGGATCAGATCGTCCATGGTCAGAAAGGGGCCTGGTGGGCCGAACTGGCGGGCCTGGCCAGGCACACCTGGACGAAGTGCTGTTTCTGCTGGCGCGCCCGAGCCACTGGCGGAAGAATAGACGTAAACTAAGTCGTAGAAGTCTCGCTGCATGGAATAGTCGCCCCTGTAGCAGCCTTCGTTGAAGCAATTCAGCAGCCACAAGTTGCGAGAGCGGCTCAGCTTGTCACGGATCCCCCAGCGGTGGTTGATCCGCAGCCTGAATTTGGTATCGCCGCAGGCACGGCAACAGACACAAAACTGCTCGCCCTGGCCTCCAGGGATAACCTGCATCCGCAGCCTAACCACCCCGTCGTCGCACAAGTGCTGCACGTATTGCCGCTGCATGGCCTCCCCAGGACGTTCCACCCGAACGTGCCAGAACACGTCCTTGAGGGCGTAGTACAGGGTCGGGTTGATCAGCTTATCGACGGCAAAGTGAATATCCATGGCAGCTACTTCTGGCGCTCGTATGTTTTGTAGGTCCTCGGCCGTCACGGACGGCCGATGGAAAATGGAACACTTGGAACACTTATTGGTTACTTCTCTTACGCGCGCATATATAAGAGGGTTATCCGACAAGTGTTCCAAGTGTTCCAAAAGGTTGTTTTTCTCGGCATTGTTTTTCCTTTTTGCCGTCGGCTATTGGGTGTCCAGGTCAGCTTCGTCAGGCCAGCGGGGGGAGTACACGAGCTGACCATGGATCAGCTTCGCCGTCGCGGCGATCCCGACGTACCAAACGCCGTTGGACCGCTTCCTCTTAAAGCCGAGCTTGGCCATGGCTTGCCCGAACCTCGTGAGGTTCATTGCCCCTTTGCGGGCCCAGACACAGTACAGGTCGTAGAGTTCCTGCACACGCACCTGGCCCGCAGAACTTCGAGTACAGCACTCCTCCAAAAAGTCTGCGATCCGGTTCTGTTCGTCACGGTACTCGTCCGTTGCCTCCCTAACTTCCGACGGGGCGCTGAGGCCGTGTCGCTGGTAGGACAGACAGCCCCGGACGGCCAAGGCAAGGATGCCAGGCATTTCCGCCTGGAGATCCTCGTATCGTTTGACGTCCGCTTTGAGCTCCGGCGGCCCAGGAGCGTCCTTTCCCTCCCGCCAGAACTTGACCAGGAAGGGGAGTAACAGCGGCCGCCGCCAGACGCCCTCGTCCGTGCCGTCGATGATCGGCTTGTTGTTGGTATCCAGGACGAAGCTGTGACTCGGCGGGAATTCCCAGGGATCTTCTCTCATTCGGCGGGCCTTGATTCGGCCGCGGCCGGTCATGAGCTTCATGGCCGCCTCCGCCAGCCTGCAGCCGGCCTCCGTCTCGGAGCAGACGACGAGCCGTTTGCCGAACAGGTCGGCGCGCTCGGTGAGGTGCCGATCGCCTCGCGATTCCATCAGCAGCGTCGGCATTGCGGCGCACGCGTAGTCCGAGCCGAACATGTCCATCAGGATCTCGGCCACGAGCGTCTTGCCGTTGTTTCCGTCGCCGTACCAGATAACCAGCAGTTCTTCCACCACCTCCCCGATCAGCGCCATGCCGACGAACCGCTGGAGAAACCCGATCAGCTCGCGCTTCCGCTCGAAGATCTTGGCCAGCGTCGCGATCCACAACGGGCATTTCGCGGTGGGGTCGTAGTCGTGCGGACACAGTTTCGTCAGCAGGTCGTCGCGGCAGTGCTCGCGCAACTGGCCAGTCCGCAGGTCGATAGTCCCGTTTGCAACGTTAAAAAGCCACGGATGGCTGTCCAGCTCGTCCGGCAACACCGAGATACCGGGCCTGGCCTGCGCTAGCTTGAGCATGGCGGCCAGGTGTTTGTTCTCGTGGCAGGCGATCGCGAAAGCGATAATTGCCTGGCGCTGCCGGCCGTCCATCTCCACCAGCATTCCCTGGGGACCTCCGTCGCCCCGCTGGATCGTGGTGATCTGGTGCCACATCCGCTCCACGGTCGCTTGAGCCATGCCCAGCACCCGCACGCCGTCATCGGTTACCCAGCGTTTGCCGTCCCACACCAGCCATTTTTTCCAGAGCGGACAGTAGCGAAGATTCCCTTCGTGCTCGGTCACGAACCGCCTGGCTAGGCCCAACTCCGTCCGGTTTGGAGAGACGGTCAAATCCAGCGGTTTGTCTTCGGGGCGATTGCTCCTCTCAAGCGTGACGATCTGCTTTTCCTCGGCCGCGTCAGCGGCGGCAATCGCCGCCCCGTAGGCATGCAGCTCGGCGTCCGTGAGGTCGAACTTCTCGTCGCCGCGCTGAAGCCAGATGCGGTCGGTGTCGTCTGTGCAGATCGATAGCTCGCGATCTGTACACCATTCTACGATTTTGGCAAGCGACAGCCCCTGCCACTCGCAATGCGGCTGCTGCGTCTCGGGTGCCAGTTCACCGTCAAGCCCCTCCAGGGGCGCGGAGTTTCGGCGCGGCTTTTCGATGCGAGCGGTCATGAACACCTCCATTGCGCCGCCCGAACCTGACTTGACTCTCGCCCCCAATGGGACAAGAATCAATGTGCTCAACGAGTCAGGTATTGGCGGCTCGTTCTGGCCCGGCATGACCTCCATGCCGGGCCTTTTCGTTTTGGAGCGGGGGAGGTCCCCGCGATGTTTTGGCTCGCTGACACTGCCATGTCTTCGGCCAACTGCTATATCTCCTGATCGGGCTGCAGCAGTTCGCTTAGCCGCTGCTCGATCGCGTGCAGGTACTCTTGCCGAGCGGGATCAACCCGTAGCTGCTCCCTGACGTCGGCCCAGTTCAGCCAACAGCCCGGCTCGTAGCCGAAGACCTGCAGGCGGGCGGTCAGCTCGGTCACGGCGGCGTCGATCGCCTCGGCGGCGATCAGGCCGGGAATGGTGGTAGTGGTGGTCATCATGTCGCCCTACAGGTACTGTGGGATGTACGCCGCCGCCCGCTTCCGCTCGCGGGGCTGCGGCTTCGCGGGCGGCCGAGAAGCACGGCTGTCGAGCCAGCGCTCTACCTCGTCGGCCGGAATCCGCCAGGTCTTCCGCCGCGCGCCGGGCTTGCCGATGTTCACAGCCCTCAGATCGCCGCTGTCGATCAGGTCGCGGATTCGGTCCGGCGACGTGATGATGCGGTCGGCAAACTGGCGGATTGTGAGGAAGGAACGGACGCTCACGGTCGGCCCTCCTGCTGCTGGCGAGCAGCGGCGGAGGGCTTGTGCTTCGCGGACGGGCTGCGTCCCTTCTCGGCCCGGGCGGCAACCCGCAGCAGCAGCCAGAGCGCCGATCGCTCGGCGTCCAGCTCATCGATCCGCTGCCGGATTTGAGCAGCGGGGGGCAGTCGCCCGATGATCTCGGCGGCGGCTGGGAGTGTAGATGTGGTGTCCATGCCGTGTAGTATCCACACGGCACGGGCAGCCAGCGGGCAACCAGCGGGAAAATCAGTTCCGCCGGTCGCTCAACGTCACTCGTTCAAGCTCCTTCTTAATCTTGATCGCCAGCGGAATGTTTCGCTCCCTGAAGAACCTATTTGCCTGACGGCGGGCACCGCTCAACCCGTCTTCTGGTCCGCTGTCAGGGTAGAGTGCGTCGATCGCCTCTGCGATCCAGCATGTTCTATCGCGCGCCTGCCAGAGCATCTCAACGAGTTTGAATGGAATGGTCGCCAAGCCGAATTCCTCCCGTCGTTGCCAGCGGAATCCATCCGTGCCGATAGGGCCATCCGGCTGCGGTTCTGCCGAATTCGTCGTCTGCGCCAGTTGCGGCAGCCACTTGTGCATTCGCTCTGTCGCCACTGGCGAGATTCGATGCTTGTATTCCGGCATTGGCTCTGCGTGTCCCCGATCCCCGTGGGCCTGCCAGTGCTCCAGAGGGGCCAACAATCCCGTCGCTGCGAGGATCTGCTGGCTAAGCAGCTCGCCGGCGTCGTGCAGAGCGACAGGAACCTCGCAATCTGGCTTGGCCTTTCTTAGGAGCGTCAACAATTGCGAGTTGTCCAAGCCGATATTAGCCGCATCCTGGGCCAGCTCGCAGAGCATCACCCTGTATTCAGGGGTGAGCATGCGCTTAGTCATGAACCACCGCCCTTCCCTTCGCCTGCTTGGCCGGTTTGTTCCCCCGCTCTCGTGCCCGCAGTTGGCAGCGTCGCGAGCAGTACTTTGCGTCCCGTCGGCGGCTGATCACCAGCCCACCACAAGTCGGGCATGTCGGTGCGGATCGGTGCGCCTCCTGGCCGGCCTGGACGCGCTCCGATGCGCGCACGAGCGGCCCGCCGTACCGCCTAAGCGATGCTTCCGCACGCTGGATGTCGCGGCTGGGGAAACGCACTGCGGCGCCATACGCGCCAAAGTCTATATGCCAGTCCCAGCTCCAGCGCTTGGCCAACTCTGACCGCTCCCGGTCGCGCTTTCGATGCGTCTCGTAGCTCCAGGCCATCGGTCCCGCGGCCGCGGCGAAGATCAGCGCAGAGACGGCATCGCCAAACGAGACGTAGGCCAATTCCAGCCGGCCACCCCCGGGGCCTGTTTGCCCCTGGTAGTCGGCGTCCCCCTGGCAGCAGTGAGTAGTAATCAGTCCCAGTCGCCAGCACTGTTTCACCAGACCGGCAATCTCAGCGTCGATATCGACCTTGGGATCAGGAGGCGTGAGCCGCACTGACTTGTGCATTTTCATCACCGCACCACCTTCCCCTTCGCCGGCCTAGCCGGCTGCTTCTTTTTGGCCGGCTGCTTCTTCTTAGCCGGCTGCTTGCCAAATAGCCATTCATACACCGCCTGCGAGATCGCCTTCAGCCGCTCGTCGCTGATGTCCTCGCTTTTCCTGTAGTGGCCTGCCATACCCTGCTGCGTGTGGCCCATCACAAAGTCGGCGGCGGGCTGGTCCTTGGCGGCGTCGCTGGCCACTCGATGTGAATGCCGTAGCGCGTAAAAGCCGCTGTGCTGCTCCGCCTTCCGCTTCACGTCCACCTTCTCCGCCAGCTTGGCGAACTCGTTGGCGATCGGCGTGTAGGTACCCCTGGTTGCCCACGACGTGCCTTTCGGCCGGACGAACAATAGCTCGGCCGCATCGCCTTGCACGGTTGGCCGGGTGTCGAGCCACTTCTGGATCGCATCCCGCGTTTCTTTCCACAACCAGCAGCGTCTACGAGCGCCAGTCTTCGGCCGCACCGACGCCAGCCAGCCACTATCATCGATATGGTTCAGCCGCAGGTGCCCAAGGTCGCTGGGTCCGTAACCTGCATTGATTCCCAAGAGGACCATTGCCTTCATCTGCACGTCGGCCGCGGCGATCAGGCGCTTGATCTCATCCGACGAGAAGAGCTTGGGTCCACGCTTGTCGGCATCCAGCCGCCTCTTTTTCGCGCTTGCCAGCTTGAAGTTTCCGTAGCGGACTTGCCAGTCAATCTTTCCCGTCTCGATCGCCCAGTTGAAGATCGTGCGGGTGCGGGTCACCAGGTTATCCATCGCGATGACGCCCAACTCCTCGGCCGCGTCGGCCTTCAGCCGATCGAAGTCCTCGGAGGTGATGCTCTTGACCCTGCGCTCCCTGCCCAGCGCCGCGGTCAGCCGCTTGCACAGCGTCGCGTAACCCACCCACGTACACACGGCCAGGTCGCCGGATTTCACCTGTTCGCTCTTTGACTTGAGGAAGCGATCCAGCAGCTCAACGACCGTCAGCTCTTCGCCGCTGGTCGGCAGCGGGTTTCCGGCCAGCAGGTCGGCCTTCCGCTCTTGCCACTTCGCGAGCGCCGCATCGCCATCGGGATCGTCGGCGACGCTGCCGAAGTAGTGAAATCTCTTCTTGAGCTTTTTGCACCACTGGCCGTTCTTATGCTCCCAGAGCGGGAACTTCGGCTTCTTTTTTTTCGGCGATGCCGAGCGGGTAGAATCAGACATGCTGCACCTCTCATCAATGAGTTAGGTGTGGCCACGATGCCCGGCAGCTCGCACTGCGCGGGCATCACTTTTCGATCTCCCAGGGTGTCGTATAAGGGTGTCGAAGTCAATAGACGGCCCGTGTTTTACTGTTCATTTTGCATTCCAAGAGGATGTTCTATGCTGTCGCGGTCGAGGTGGGAAGTGAACCCTTTATACGTACCATCCGTTGATGGGCAGCACGTTGATGGAAACGGTTGCGACATTCAGAGACAGAAACCCTGAGTTACCAAGGCTTTCATCGAGCTCATAGCCGCGCACGCTTCAGTCGGCAGAACCGTATAAAGGACGTTATCGACGGGCAATCGGAGTGCAATCGGCCCCGCCGGGCACGGTGAATGGGTCGAAGGATCCCTGGCGAAGGGTCGCGGCTGTCCGCCAATATTCGTCGAATCGGGACGCCGCCATCGGGAATTTCTCCAGCGCATCGACCACGGCCGCCAGTTCGCGGGCCGTTACGTAGTAGTACCGGAATCCGTCATGAATGTTGGCATGGGCTCTCAGCGCGGCATGAAATGCGCGCATCGGTTCGCCCAGCAGCATGCTTGTGTTCGCCTCCCATGCGCCGTGCGTGTGTAGCTTCACGAACCGCAGGTCGGGCTGGCCCAGCACGCAGACCCTGGCCCCCAGCCAGTTCCATAGCCGAGACAGCGTCGGAGGGCGAATGCCGGTCAGCTCACCGTTGTCGATCGTGGGAAGGAAGCCGTGTTTGCGGCGACTGAAGTCGAGCGCCAGCGGCCCCTGGATCATCAGCAGAGAGTCATCCGGCCGCCGCGCGCCCACACGCGCCGGGATTCCCACGTCGTGCGATTTGGGGCGGGCCGGATCGTCATGGGCGTAGTAAATGCTGTTGATCGTTCGCGTCTGACAAGGGGCTGGCGCGGACGGCATGGTGAAGTCGGCATAGCAGCCGGTTTGCAGTAGAACGCTGATTTCTTCGTTGACGCCGCACCAGCGGCCGTCCGGACGGCTGTTGTCGAGGGCCCAATTGCCGTGGATGAAGCCGTAGGTGACGCGGTCCGCCTCGTCCCGCGCCAGGAGCCCATGCTGATCGTTCAGGGCGGCAGTGAACGTGAGGAGCTTTTCGCACAGGGCGCTTGCCGTATCGTGATCGTGGTGCAGGTGGACTTCCACGTCCCCCAGGCCTTGCTGGCAAAGGCCGGCCAGCGTGTCCAGCAGCTCCGGCTGGTACTCTTCGGCCGGATAGAAAAACGTGTGCTGCGGCGGGCGGCCGCGGCTGTCGGCAAAGGGCAAGGCCAGCTCGGGGTAGCCGCGGACCCAGCGCGCCACGCGCTCGCGGGCCGTCGTAATCGTCGCGCCGCCGCGCAGCGGCTCAAAATGGTCGGCAATGCAGATCAGCACGGTCACCGGCTGATGGGGGGGATGCGACCGCAGTACCGCGCCCACAGCTCACCGAGATAGCCGGCCGCTGCCAGCTTTCCTTCCCAGCCGCGCAGGGCCTGCAAATCCCCCGCCCGCAAATCAAGCTCCGCCAGCTTGCACAATACGCTCACATCGCGCGGCCGCTCGGCCAATTCCGCGGCCAGCAGGCTCTTCATCTGCGGCAGGTCCTGCCCCGCCTGCGCGATCAGGATCATCTCCTGACGGAGCCTGCCGCGGGTCATCGCCGGCGCTCCTTGACCGGCCTCTTCCAGAATCTGATTGGCCTTGACGAAATCCTCCCGCATTGCCGCCCGCCGCGACGCGGCAATCACCGCGTCGGTGCGAGCGCCGGGAAGGTGATTGAGCCGGTCCCAGGCGCGTTCCGCGTCCTGCGCTTGGCCGAGCCGCTCATAAGCCAGACAGGCCTCGAACCAGAACTGATTCCCTTCCTCGTACTTGGCTTCGGCCAGCCGCAGCACTTCGGCCGCGGCCGCATTGCCATAGGCCGCTTCCGCTTCGGTCGGCGACCGGAGCGCGACATAGTCGGCCCGCAGGAAGTCAATGCGCCAGGGGGCGGCGATGCGCGAGGTGTCGAACTGCTCGAGTGCTGCCAGCGCGGACTGAAGCCGATTCCAGGAACGGTCAATCGGCGGGAGCGACGCTTGCGCCTGCAATTCGGCCGTCGCCAGAATGATCCATGCTTCCGACAAACCATCCAGGGCGATCACCTGCTCCGCCCGATCGACGGCCAGATCTGCGCGGCCCGCGGCCAGCCACGACTTGGCCGCCGACAGCCGCGACGTGACCGAATTGGGTTCAAAATTGGCGGCCCGATCGAACGCAGTAGCGGCCTCAGTCCAATCCTCCAGTCCCGCAAAGCTGCGGCCCAAGAGATCCCATGCAAAGTGGGACGTGGCCGGATCGGGCTGAAGCTGCGGCTGGCGGGCGATGGCCTGCTGCGCTTCGCCCACGGCCTCTGAATAACGGGTCATCGCGAGATAGTACGTCGCCCGCCGCAGCCCCTGAGCCTGCATCAGCGATAAGTGCTGCTGGCGGCCAATCGTTCCGCCGAGGGTGGCCAGGATTTGGTCGATGGCCTCCAGGGCCGGCAACGACGGCTCGATGCGGCCGGCACGCAGCAAGTGGTCGGCAATCCGCGCGTGGCACAACACCTGATCGGTCGGCTTCGAAAACACGGCCAGAGCGCCGCGCCAGATTTCCAGCGCCTCATCGAGCTTCCCCTGCAGGACGCGGATGTCCCCTAGCCGCAGGTACGGCTCCGGGTTGCCAGGAGCCAGCTTCTTGTCGATCAGCCGCTGAAAGAGCGACTGGGCCGTTTGCAGTTCCTGCTCCGCCACAGGTTGAGCAGCGCGCTCCGACGCGCCAGCTCCTTCCTCCGCCAAGAGCGAGCGCCCCCGCTGGTAGTGCCAGTTGGCTGCTACCAAGATTACTTGAGCATTGCTCGGCCCCAAGGCCAGCGCCTGGGCCAAGTCCCGCTCGCTGCCGGCCAGGTGGTATTTCGCCCGGTACAAATGCCGCGAGAGGTGGGCTTTCGCGTGGCGGGGCTTGAGCTGGACGACCTGGTTGATGAACCCGTCGGCAACCTGCTCGCGCTGAAGCTGATTGAGACCGGCTTTGTGGACGACCACGACGTCAGGATAATCCCGGTAAAGGGTCGCGGCGATTTCCGACAGGGGAATGTCGCCGGCATTCTTCGCCAGGGCATCTTCCACGGTGGCAAGTAGCTTGAGCTCGGCGGGCCGCTGGGAGGCCAGCTCGCCGCCGACCCACTGGAAGTAGCGAGCCAGTGCGAACACGCGGCTGGCGCGCGGCTCGTCCGGCGTTTGCTCCAAGATGTTGGCCGCCTCGTTTTCAGCCTCCAGCAACCGCCCTGTCTCCAAGAGAAGGTCAGCCAGCCCGACCCGCAGTTCGCGTTCCTGTCCGGTCAGCTCATAGGCCAGCGCGCGGTAGTGCAGCGTCACCGCCCGCTGTTTGTCCTCCAGCGTCGTCGCCCCTTTGGCGAAAACTCGGGCGAGCTGCGACCGGGCCGTCTGGTTGTGCGGGGCCAATCGCAGATAACGGTCGAGCTGCTCGGCCGCCTTCAGCCAGTTCTGCTTTTCCTCTTCGGTCCGCGCATTCACCAGCAGTGTTTGCGACAGGCGCGAAAGCTGCCATTGGCGAACGAAGTGGAAGCCGCTGGCGGCGGCAGCCACGCCGAGCACGCTGACGACAAACACGGGAATGCTGATGGTTCGCCTGATCATGTTGGCCAATCGATGCAAGTGAGCGGTTAGTTCACTGTCGAGGCTGGGACGATGCTGGCAGTCGCCACCTCGCCGTCCTCCCGGTCGTAGTAGTAGCTCCCGTAGCGGTAGGCGTACGAGGACGGCGAAATGCCGTTGAGCACGGTTCCCGCCACCGTCACGCCAGCCGATCGCAAGCGGGCATACGCTTCGGTCACCTGATCGAGGCGGCTGAAGTCCTGCCGGGCGCACACCACCGTGGCATCGGCCGCGCGGGCCAGGATCAGCGCCTCGCTCGCCGGCAGGATCGGCGGCGTGTCGATGATGATGAAGCGATACTTTTCCTGGAGCTGGGCCAGTAGGCTCGGAAATGCGGCCCCGCCGAGCAGCCGATGGGGGACGGTGCTCAGGCGCCCGGCGGGAAGCAGATGCAGTGAGGGGCTGTAAGAAGGCTCGATCGCTTCCGCCGGCGTGGTGCTGCCGGCGAGCAGCTCCGCGAGACCTGGAGCGCGATCGATCTCGAAGATGCGATGGACGTCCGGGCAGCGCAGGTCGCCGTCGATAAGCAGGGTCGGTTCGCCGGTCGAGCGGGCGATGCTCATCGCCAGTTGCACTGCCACGCTGGTCTTCCCCTCGCGGCTGATGGCGCTCGTCACCGCCAGCGTCCGCAGCGGGCTCGAGGAATGCGACAGGAGCAAATGGGTGCGCAGCGAGTAGATGCTCTCTTCAAAAAGCTGGACCTCTCGGTTCGCATGGTCCCCGCTGATCAGCCCGGCGCTCTTGACGGCCCGCGGCATCGCGGTCACTTCGGCCACGACCGGCATGCGGCAAGTCGATTCCAGTTGCCGGCGATTGGAGACGCGGCGATGCAAGAGCTCAAAGCCAATTGACAGGCCAAACGGCAGGGCGAAGGCCAAAGCGCCGGCCAGGGACATGTACTTGTAGGGGAGCGCCTGGTCGGCGACGGTCGGCACGGTGGCTTCCTTGAACAGCATCACCCGCTCAGGTGCATGCTGTTCCAGCCGCATGGAGACGATCCGTTCGTTGATTGCCTCGAAGACCTTAGCCGCGCTGTCGTAGTCGGTGCGGAGGAACTCCAACTCGACTGTCTCTCCCTTGTAAACCTGCTGGTTGGCCCGTTCCTTTTGCATTCGCTCGCGGAGGATGTCCACGGCCAGCCGCTTGGCGTCGAGCGAGCTGCGCATGGCGGCGACCTCGTCGGTCCGCTTCAGGCGAGCCGATTTTTCCAGGTCGGCCTTAACGAGCTTGCGGAGCTCCGCCTTTCGTTTCTCAAGCTGCGCTTCGTCGTCGGCCTTTTGCTTGACCTGAAGCTGATAGGTCTGATTCTTGGTGACGTTGGCGCTCGTCCGCTCATGCTCTTGGATCATCGCGTGAGCCTCGGCGATCCGTCGGCGGCGCTGCTCCACTTCGGGGAGCGACTGCACTCGCGATTCGACTTCCGTGGCGGGAACGTCGAAGACTTCCTTCTTGAGCAGCTCCTCCTCAGCCCCCACCTGCGCCGCCGTCATGGCATGTTCGATCTCGGCATCTACGATCTGGCCCTGCAGCGGACTGAGCGAGTCCTGAATTCCGATTTGCGTGCCCGGTGATTTCGTGGCGAACGGATCGACGCCGGTGAGCGTCTTGGTCTTTTCCTGCACCTGGTCGCGGAGCCGTTCGATGAGCTGTTGCTGGTCGGCCCGCTGCTTCTCCAGCCTCGTGATGGTCGCCTCCATCCGCTTCGAGAGATCGCGATCTTGAAGGAGCAGGTAGTTACTGGCGACCTCGTTGACCACAAGTGCCGCCTTCTGCGGAATCTCGCTCGTGAATTCGATCACGAAGAAATCGGATTGTCCCTGCGCCCGCACCTTTAGCAGCCGGCGGAGACGTTCCGCCGGATCGCCGCTGGCCAGCTCCGGCGCGGCAAACACCTCCGGCTTGTTGGCCACGGGATCGATCACCGGCGGGCTGCGGAGCAGCTCCATCTGATTGAGCACGAACTTCCGCGGATCCTCCATGACGTGCGGATTGAGCAGATACTCGGGCTTCTCCCGAATGATTAGCCAGGCGGAGGCGGTGTACTTAGTCTTCGTGAACAGCATGACCAGCCCCACGGCAATCAGCGACAACACAACCGCCACCGGCACGGCAATCTTCCACCAATAGTGCAGCGCGCCGAGAATCACCTCCACGTCGATCGCCCCGGCGGAACTCTCGTCGTGCGGCCCTGTCCAGGCGATGCGTTCGCTAGCAGGCGCGGACATGGGTTCTTTCTCCTTCGGGACGTCAGCACTATCAGGCGCGGGACTGTTTGACCATGGCGGACATGTCCATGACCAGTTCCTCTTTCACGAGCTGCCGCAGGTACACCAGCAGCAGCCAGAACGCGGCGACGGCAAACAGCACCATTCCCCAGCCCGCGGCATCATGGATCCACTCATGGGCTTGTTCCCCCGGCACCCACTGAAACAGCAGCCCGGTCGTGACGATGCGGGCCGCATTGGCTGCGATGGCAATCGGCGCGGCAGCCGCCACCAGTAGCAGTTTTTCCCACGCCGGCCGGCTAATGAGGGCGACGTAGGCGTATGTCAGCGCCGCGATGAAGACAAACTGACGCAATCCGGAACAAGCCTCCGCGACTTCTAGCCGCTGGTCACCGAACAGGATCACATTGCCGTCGGCAAATGCCGGCTGCCCCAGGAACTGGAGCGTGGCCGTGCTGATCGCGGTGGCGATCTGCTGGAGCGGGACGGTAAGGATCGTCTCCACCGAAAAGGGGAGCGGAACCATGAACGGCAGAAAGAGAATGGCGACCCACGACCAGCGCAACAGGGGCCAGCCGCCGACGAGGGCCACGCAGGCTGCAGTCCAGGGGATGATCGACCAGGCGTCGAGAAACGTGAAGAAAAAGGCATCGCCGGCATGGCGGATCAATAAAGTCAGGGCCATTAGCGCCAGCGCCGTCCAGGGGGCACTATCCGCCAAGCCGGGGAAGCGATCTCGCCGCACCCACAGAAATAAGGCCGCAAGTGGCAGCACCAGAAAGCCGTGAGAGTAGTCGGCCACGCGGAGCCACGTCTCGATCAGGTTGGCTATGGTAGGCCAGTACGACCAGATTCCTCCCGCCAAGAGAACGGCGGCAAATGCGGCGCGGCTGGCAAAAGCGCCGGCATTCACGCGGGCGGGGCCTGAATAAGGAACCGGCTGGGCGAGCGACCCCCGCAGGATGTCCCGTGATGCGGAGGGTCGGCGGGCGGGGCGGCGTGCCTTCAGCCGGACGGCTGTGGTGGGTTTGGACATAAAAAAACGCGGCAATCAACGCGCGGGTTCAAAGGCTTCCATGACGATCAATCCACTCGCGCAAGTCTGCATGGACAATTGGTCGGTGTTCGCTTCGTTGCCTGGGCGACCTGCACTGGAATGGGTCCGCGAATCTCTCTGTCCGGCTTCGTTCGGCCGCCAAGGGCAGGGCCGGGTGAAGTTCGCCAAGGGCCGAGCAAAATACGTGCCGCAAGAAAAGCGATGGCAAGTTGAGAGCCGGACTACCTAGTCACCGCCCGCCTTTCACGCATACATGCTCCTCCTGTCTCCTCACAGTGAATGGTCTGCAAAAAGCAAAAAGTATTTCCCGCCGCGCAACGATAGCTTCCCGCCGCGCAACGATAGTATTCGCTGCGTCGGCCGGCTGTCACGCTGTCGTCACCGTTTGACAAGTTTGCGCGAGTTGACAGATGCAGGAGGGACGAACTGCGACTGGCGAGTCAATTCCTCGGTCGCGCTCAAATGACTCGGCGCGATCGCAATGTGTGTTTATCCGCGATCAAACAGCATTCGACGGAGTGTCGGCCTCTCTACGCCATCAGTTCACATCATCGCTGCGCCCGGAACCTTTCGCGAGCGCGACGCACGCTCATCCCGCGGCGCGGCACAAGATTTGATAGTGGAAGTCCACTCTTAGACGGGCGTGTCGGAATTCGTGACAAGAAGTCGCCGGTCGGCACGGCGTAGTGCTGCCGGCGACCTCGCATCATTGTTGTAAGGAGAGTTTATGCGAAGACTTTTTTGTCCTTTCCTGGCGGCCGCCGTCTTGGCGGCGGCTGTGCTCGGGGGAGTGGATCGCGCCAGCGCGGCGATCCGCATCACGATTAGTGACGGAACCACTGACAAGATGTTCTACTCCTCCAGTTCCACGACCGCGCTGTTTGCGACCGACCTTGGCACCTTCGACGTCATATTGCAGACGACGGTGACCAACTTCCCGGGTTCGACCTCCGAAGGGACCTTGTCGAACACCATCAACCTCAGCGACGACTTGGATCATTCGGGATCCATCCTGCCGACGCTGACCGTAACCACGGAGGTGATTGCCAACGTGGCTGGACTGAGCAGCGGGTTCGTTACGGGCGCGACGCGGACTTTGGTCGAGTCGCAAAGCCTGGCAACGTTCACGTTGCCCGCGGGTGCGTTTTTGACCGCATCATCGGACGTGAGCGGTATGGTGGCAAAACCGGACATGGCCGGCGGCACGGTGCAAAACACTACGACAGTGAACGGCACCGTGATCCCCAGTCTGGCGGTGGGGGTGAATTCGCACATTGATGCCAATGTCAATGCCGACTTCAATGCGCCTGCCGGCTATACCCTCTCTTCGGAGGTGGTGTTTGCCGGCGGAACGGTAGGTGTTTCGGGTTTGGTGATTTCCGCAACGTCGGGGGTCACCGACACGGGGGCCAACAATCTGACGCCAGAACCCGCTTCTCTCGTCGTGTGGGGACTGGGCGCTGCCGGGCTTGCCCTTGTCGCGGCGCGTCGCGGTCGTGGTCGAGCCGGCGCGTAATGCCCGACCGACGCTAGTGGTCAATGGATTGACATGCAGGAAGGCGGACGGCAAGGAGCCGTCCGCCTTCTTTCGTTGACCCACCAAGCGTCTGGGGGCGATTGTCGCGAGCCTCTGCGAATGCCAAGTATCGCCCGACCGCAAAATGCCTGCTGTTTCGCGATCTGGAGTTCGATGGGCCGTTCGAGGAGGCGGCGGCGTTCTGTCTGCATCCCGAGAACCGGCGGCTCGCGATCAAAGTGCCCAGCCCGGGCGACCGCATCCGGCTGGTCAGAATGAGCGGCGATCCCCATCCCATTGAGGCGGGACGACGCGGCACCGTCATCGAGGTCGAAAGGCACGGGGTGGGGGCCGACGTCTGGCATCAAATCCAAGTCGCCTGGGACAACGGGCGGACGCTCATGCTCACGTCGCCCCCGGATGAGTTCGAGATCGTACCCGCCGGTCGGCGATAGCGACCCTCGGCGCGGGACCGTCTGCTTCCATCCGGATAACGACTGGTGGCCGTTTAGTGAAACAGAAGCGTGCGGAGGGCTCACACACGCGAACTAGGGCCACGATCCGTTACGGTCAACCCATCGGATTGTTGACCAATACCACAGTGCCGAGAACAGCAATGCGGCTCCGGCGTAGAACCTGGGATCTGCCCCCCAGTTTGCATAGGCCACGCACCCCATCGCGGACGCGATTGACAAGACACAAAAAAACCATTGGCCCGCACGGCTGGGTACGCCTAGCAACCCGACTTTCACCCACCACGGGTAGTCGGCACGGTCAACCCGTCCAGCCGCGCGATTTCCCTCATTGCTGGCTGCTAGGCGCGAACGCTCGTAATCCACTTCTTTCGGCGCTTCGTAGGGGTTTGGGTCCATGCACATCATTCTATCGGCGGGCATGGACCCGCGCGGTACACTGGCGACAAGAGGAGCCCCCGCCCATGTTCAAATTCACGATTCGCGAGCTGCTGCTGTTGACGCTGGTGGTGGCGTGGTACATCGACCGCGGCCAGCGACGGCCAAGCGGCAGCGACAGCGCTCGCCGCAAAAATGTCCCGCGCGGTAATTGACGTTGCGCTTGAGTAGGATGATGGGTCGCTGACCATCCCAAGTCACGGAAAGCAGGAAGACAGTGGATCAAAAAACAAAACCAGCGGTTCCTGTCTGGTACTGGGCGATCGCGGCTGTGGCACTACTGTGGAACCTGCTGGGGTGCGCCTTCTTCGGGATGGAGGTTTTCGCCCAGGAAGCCCTGATGGAATCCATGACGGACGAGCAGAAGGAGTGGGCTCGATCCATTCCAGGCTGGATTTATTTCGTCTACGGCCTGGCCGTGACAACCGGAGTGGCGGGAAGCATCGGCCTGTTCCTGCGCAAGGGGTGGACCGTCCCCCTGTTCGCCATCTGCCTCGCGGCGGTGATCGTCCAAATGGTCTACACCATGATCCTTAGCGGCGGGTTGCAGGCCATGGGACCAGCGGGCTTGGTCATGCCTTCGCTGGTGATTGCCATTGCAGCGGCATTGCTGTGGTTTTCGTGGTTCGCCAGGAGCCGGCGCTGGTTGGACCGGTGAGTCCGCTGTGGTGAACGACGAATTGTTGCCAACACTCATCGTCGCCCGGAGAGAAAGAGAAGATGCGTAGCAATGCGGGGGCCTAGACGGATGACCCAAGGTAAGAGCAGGGAGTCATCGAGCCGTCAGCCGGGCAGATGCACGTCAGCCGTGAAACGCCGTGCGCGAATCCCTATGAGAGGTACTTGCTCGCCTAGCACGCGGCCAGGAGTTCCGGTATTGGCTTGCCAAGATTGAGGATCGGCACCGGCCGCCCGGCAAAATCGTTGAAGGCAATTCCGCGGGGATCGATCTCCAAGTGGCGATAGACTGTCGCCAGAAAATCGTGAACGGAGATCCGCCGCTCGACGACGTCTTCCCCGCGGCGATCAGTGCCGCCGATCACCTGGCCAGTCTCCAGACCGCCGCCAGCGAAGAGCAGCGAAGTGGCCCTTGGCCAATGGTCTCTTCCCGGCTGCATGACGCCGCTGGCGCTGTCGGCCGCGTAGGAGATTTTTGGCGTGCGGCCGAACTCCCCGGTCACAACGACCAGCACTTGCCGGTCCAGGCCGCGCTCGATCAGGTCTTCGATCAGGGCGGCGACGGCCTGGTCGAAATAGGGGGCGCGGGACTGCATTGCGTCGAACACGTGATGGTTGACCGCGTGATCGTCCCAGTTTTGCACGCGCCCGCACAGCGGCCCGGCCAGCGTGGTGGTGACCAGTTCGACTCCCGCTTCGACGAGCCGCCGCGTGAGAAGGCATTGCTGGCCCCAGGTATTACGGCCATAACGGTCGCGGACGGCCGGATCTTCCTGCGATAGGTCAAAAGCACGCCGGGCAGCGGGCGAGGCAAGCATGTTCCAAGCCATTTGCTCAAACTGATCGCCGGCCTGCATGTTTCCGCGGTCGTCGAGCGATCTGGCCAAGCGATCCAGTCGCTCGCGGAGTCCGCGCCGCTGGTCGATGCGATCCAGGTTGGCCTGATCCGGAGGATCCACGTTGGGGAGTCGGAATTCCGGCAGATTGGGATCACCATGCACCGCGAACGCCTCTGCGGCTGGGCCGAGGTAGGCCGCACCCAGGTACGGAATCGGCGGCGCGCCGACGTAATTGGGCACTTGCCGCGGGCCGCCGCCGCGTAGGCGATTGGTGATCGACAGGAACTCCGGATGTTCCGATTGCGGCTTGAACTCGCGGACCTCGTGGCCGGTAAACATCTGCTGCTGGCCGATGCCGTGGCAAAATCCCGTGTGCACCAGCGAGCGGACGATATTGAACCGGTTCGAAATCGCCGCCTGTCGCGGCAAGAGTTCACTAAGCCGCAGGCCGGGAGTTTTCGTCGCGATGCTTTGAAAGGGGCCGCGATACTCCAACGGCGCGTCGGGCTTGGGGTCCCACGTTTCCAGATGACTGGCGCCGCCGTGCAGGAAGACGACGATGATCGCCTTCCGTTTCGCGTCGCCGCTGGCGGCCGCCGCCGACCGCAGGTGGTAGAGCTGCGGCAGCGTCAGGCTGGCCAGACCCGACAGCCCCAGATGGAGGAATTCGCGGCGGTTTGGCATGGCTGGCCTTCCGATGGACGTAAGCAGTACCAGGCGGCGAAGCCCAGCCGAAGTAAGTGCCTGACCAGCGGCAGTCTTGCGTGGCGGGTGAAATTGGCGGGGTGGAGCGTTGGCGGAAAGCCAGCGGCTGTCGCCGACCTACCTTGCTAGGGTGCGATTATCGTGCCTCCGTCTCACTGCGGCAAGTGAGAATTCGCGTTGGGGAGGGTTTCACCACCCGTGTCACTTCCTTCGGGCGATGGGACCGACGCGCAGAACGGCCCATCACGGTCGTCGTTCCGCCGGATGGGCAATTTCCGTGCAGAAAAGGCTGCTGGAGCTTATAACATTAGGTAGCCTGCCCTAGTGCTGATCCCGCCTGCTTTTTCCCGCATGGTGAGCCCTGCCATGCGAGTCTGTTTTCGCTTCGCTGTCTTAGCAACGCTGATGGCCCCTGGGGCGCTTGCCTGGACGGAAGAGCTGCCAATGGGTCGTGAGCGTCCCTGGGCCACAGCAGTCGATCGGTTTTTTGCCGACGAGGTGTGGGCGAAAGTCGGTTCGCAAAAGTGCCTGACCTGCCATAAGGCAGGGGGCGATGCCGAGGAGAGCCAATTCGTACTGCGCGATCCGGAGCGGAGCCAGGGAAGCGGCAAGGCCGACGCGCTGCGGAACAACCGCGAGGCGTTCGTGCGAATGGCAAAGCTCAAGGAAGGGGACGAGTCCAGCAGATTGGTCGCGAAAGTGACCGGCGGGCTCGATCACGGCGGCGAGGACGTGCTGGAGATCGATTTCCACGGGTTACACCAACGAGAAGCAATTTCAGGTGGCCATCGATCCGAGGGCGCTGGCCCTCAACGCCGAGCAAGGCATCCGCGTCCGCCCCGAGCACATCCACACGGCCCTCCGCGAGCTCGCCGGCATTGCCGAGCATCCGTTCAGCCAGGAATTCCCGCTGGGCATACCCGAAAACGAGCGCCTGCGCGGCCTGTGGGGCTGAGCTCCTGATCCGCTTGATGTGATCCCGTTTGTTGACCCGCCCAATTTCGAATACTTCGACGGGGTGAAATCATGGCCGCTGGGCGAAATTTCACCGATGCGCATCAAATAATCACTGGCGGCATGAATCCCTGCGAACCTTCCGAGTGAATCGCATCTGCTACCATCCATCGAGGCGGATCGTAAAGGCAATGATGGGCCGCTTTAGGAAGATTGGACTATTGGACTCGCTCCGCAATGGCCGGTTTTCGGGACGTCGCTGGTCCAGGATGGCACAAGAATCAATGGCGTCCCTCCGCCAGTAGGGCTAAAATTCCCAGGGGACCCGATGAACCGCCCGGCTAGTGCTACTTCGTGCTCCGCTACATCGTCCAAAACCGAAAGACCGGCGTTACCGAACGTCTTTACGACACGCTGGGCGAGGCGATTGGCAACGCGGTCAAGCTGATCGACGAAGGGGGTGACTCCAACATCATCGATTCGCAGGGCTCGGGGGCGATCGAAGTGGGGAAGTTCGACCTCTTGGAAGCGGAGGGGTACTTGCTGCGCAGTCTGGGGAGCGAGACGTTCGACCACCCGCTGCCGATTGGGGCTGTACTCGATGCAGCCCGCAAGCGGAGCAAGGAAAAGACGCGGTTCCACTGGGACTACGGCAGCAGCGATATTCGCTGATTCGGCGCTGCTACTTCACGCGATCGGGAACATCAAACAGCTTGTCTGTCTTTGCTCGCTGGCTCACCTTCGCCATTTCCGTCCGCACGCGCTCCAGCAGCTTCTTCGTCGCCTTGATTCCGTCCGGCTCGCTGAGCTTGGAGCCTTCGTACTCGATGCCGCAGTAGCCGTGGTAGCTGTGCTTGTTGACCACGATGTCCATCATCCGCTCGTAGTCGGTGCGGGTTTCGTTCCCCGCTTCGTCGAAGTCGTGGCTCTTGGCGCTGACCGCCTTGGCAAACGGCATCAGCTCATCGACCCCCTGGTAGCGGTCGTACTCTTCACCCTGCGCCACGCGGAAGTTGCCGAAGTCCGGCAGCGTGCCGCAGTTGGGGCGGTTCACGAGCTTCATCACGCCGGCGAGCCATTTGCCGTTGGAAGACAAACCGCCGTGGTTCTCGACGATCACGTTCAGTCCGTGCTCGGCCCCGAACTCAGATAGTCGCCGCAATCCATCCGCCGCGAGCTTCTGCGATTCCTCGAAGCCGCCGCGCGACTGGGCGTTGACGCGGATCGAATGGCAGCCGAGGAACTTCGCCGCCTCGCACCACTTGTAGTGGTTCTCCACTGCCTGCGTCCGCTTGGCTTCATCGGGATCGCCGAGCGCCCCTTCGCCGTCGCACATGATCAGCAGCATCTTCACGCCTAGATCATCAGCCCGGTGCTTAAGATCGGCCAGATACTTTTCGTCCTTGGCCTTGTCCTTGAAGAACTGATTGACGAACTCGATGGCACTGATGCCGAAGTCTTCTTTCGAGGCTTTCGCAAAGTCCAGGTTGTCGAGCTTTCCGGATCGAAGCGTCCGGTGGAGCGACCACTGGGCGAGCGAAATCTTGAAGGGTTCGGCGGGCTTGTCCTCGGCGTGCAATCGGCCAGTCAGGGCGGCGGCTCCGGCAGCGGCACTCGCGGCGAGAAAGAAACGGCGGTCGGAAGTGAAGAGGCGGGGCGTATTCATGTCGAGGTTCCTGCGAAATGAGTCATGCGAAGGAGGGCGCGAGGGGTAATATAACTCACCGTTCGTCTGGCATCCAGGTTTCGCCGGAGTTGGTCGATTCTTGCACGGAGGCACGGAGACTCGGAGGCACTGAGCAGAAGAATACAGAGTTTTCTCCGTGCCTCTGCGCCTCCGAGCCTCTGTGCGAAAACGAAGCAGGTCGCATTGACCGAGGAGTTCGCTTTCCAGCAGATTCGTTATTCCACGGCTTCGCAGGCCAAGAAACACAGCAAGCCGGACGCAGTTAGACGACCGGCTTGCTGCGAAGATCAATTGGGCGAGTTACTCAGTTACCAGTAAAGGCCCGTCCCTTTCGGCGTCGCCTTGCTGCGAACGACTTCGACCTCGGCCGATTCGACCGTCTTATCGGCCACCTGCCAGGACGTGATCTCCACGCCGCCGGAAGCGGTGATGATGAAGTTGCGCCCCTTCTTCGTCGCGCCGCACTGCGTATCGACGAACCGCGGAGCGACCCAGCTCGTCACCCCCAGGCCGCTCGCCGAATCGGCCATCGTCGGCAGCGGGCAATTCGCCTTGGTGAGTAAATCTTCCTTGGCGATCAGGGCCGCGACGACGCTGAAATCGAACAGGTTCCGCAGCTCGCCGAAGATCGGCTCCTTGACCGCCAGCTCGTCGAACTTCTCGGTCATCTGGTCGGCCCACGCTTGAGCCGCAGGGTTCGCCTTGCCGGTTCCCTTCACCGTCCCGTCGGCATTCACCAGCTCGTCCTCGGTCATGACCTTGATCCCCTGGCCGCGAATTTCCCAGGCCAGCCCATCCTTGCTCTTGGCGATCGGCTCGTAGTTGCAGGCCATCCACCACCGCGGCATCATATTGTCGGGAGCGGTGGTGAGCAGGTCGATGTAGCTGGTCAGCCCCTTCACGGGGGACGGCTGGAGCTTCATGGCGATCCGCTTCATCTTGTAGTCGCTGGCGACCAGCGTGCGGGCAAAGTGGCTCGTCTCGGGAATGCCGCGGATGCTCACGACCTGCGGTCCGAGGGCCTTCTCGATGGCCTCGAGGATGGCGGGCTTGAACTCGCGCACGCCGCCGATCAGCTTGTCGAGCCGCTGCCGCCCTTCGGCGGTCGGATCGATGGAGACGCTGATGCCGCCTTGGCGAGCGCTCTCCACGGTCCGCATGGCCAAAATAAAATCCTCGATGCGGAGAACCGGGCGGCCGGTCGTCACGCCGACGCGGTTCCCCTTGGCGTCGATCTTCCAACCTTCGCCGGGACCGGCCAGGACGACGTCCTTCTGCTCCGGATACACGAAGACATATTGAATCCGCTGGAGCCCCGCCATGTACTTGATTTCATCCGGAAGCTGGTAGGCCAGCTCGGCATCGGCCTTGGCCATCGCCTCCTCGGCGGCCCGCAGGGAGAACATTCGCAGCTCGACCGGCTGCGCCAGGTCGGCGGCAGCCTCCTTGAACTCATCCATGATCCGCTTGCGGGTCAGGTCCATCTCCTTGACGGTGGGCTCGCCGACCACCCCCTCGGCATCGATCAGCACGCCGCCGACGGAGCGGAATCCGAAGCCGTGTTGGTTGCCGCCGCCCCACGAGACGCTGGGGGCCAGCGCGATGAGAGCGGCCAGGACCCACCGGAGGGCCACGTGAGAATGCATCGTTCGCTGCGACATAGACAATCTCCAAGGAATCGGTGCCGGCACTCAGGGTTGCGCCGCAGAGCAGGACGCTCTTCCCGCAGGAAGGTCGCTGCCGCGGCGCGGTGTCATGAACAAGGAAAGCCAATCACGCTGGTTGAACCAATCGGCGCCAACCACGAGGACCGAACGTGGCGGGTGCCTACGGAAATCCCTGAATCCCAGCGCCCCTGAGTAGTTAAGGATAGCTACCGCCCTGGGCGATTGCAAGAAATGGAGAAAAAAGGGGGAATGTATTGCGGATTGGGGATTGGGGATTGCGGATTGAGGAGGTCAACCGCGGCACAGCACCAAAATCCGCAATCTGCAATCCGCAATTCCTACACTTGCAGCCGCTAACCCCGTCAAGATAAGGTGTTACAGAGGGGGCGGCGCATGCCCCAGGGTCCAGCGCCGCCACGGTCCTCCGCCCGTTCTCATTCCGGAACCATTCAGCCCGCCCGCGCGGAGGGTGCGTCCTCCGCCGGCCCCACTGGGGAGTTTGCCCGCCTGTCCATGCTCGCCTATCTGGTCATCCGCGAAGGGACAAAGTGGACGGACGTATTCCGTCTCGTTCCGGGGCGGACGGTCTCCATCGGCCGGGCGGCCACCAACCAGATCGTCGTCAAGGACGAGCGGGCCAGCCGCAATCACGCCGAGTTGTTCGTGACCCGCGGCCAGTGGACCCTCCGCGACCTGGAAAGCCGCAACGGCACCTTCATCGGCGCCAAGCAGGTGCGGGGCGACAATCCGCTGACTCCCGGCGACGTCATTCGCATCGCCCAGTGTCAGCTCGCGTTTGTGGAAGACCTCGCCACGGCGTTCGCCGACACAGCCGCCACGTCGCCGCCGCTGCTCACCGCCGGAGAAGAAGACGTCACCGTGGCAGGCCGCCCTGCCTTGGCGGAAACCGGCGAGATCGCCGACTCGAGCGTGTTGTCCGCGGAAGAGCCTCCCAACATCACCCATCGCCGCGGTCAGACGCGATTTCTCGGCGCGATGCCGACCGACTTCGGCCTCCCCAAGATCGGCCAGGCCGCCACCAAGCTCTGCAAGATCGCCTTCGAGCTGGGAAGCCAAAACGACATCGCTTCCGTGGCGCACCTGGCGCTTAACGGCATCTTCGACAGCACGCAGGTCGATGCGGGGGCTGTGTGGCTGCTGCCGCGCGGCAAGGAAGGCTCGACGAGCCTCGCCGATTTGCAGATGGTCGCTTCGCGGACTGACATCGAGCCGAGCTACCACAAGCTGTCGCAGTTCCTCGTCTCCACCGTGCTCCGCGACGGCGAGGCGGTGCTGGCCCGCAACATCGAAGGGGACTCCAGCCTTGGAGGCCGCGACAGCAAGGGGGACATTCTGGCCACGAGCGTGATCTGCGCCCCGATCCGCCAGGAGAAACGGGTCATCGGCCTGATCCATACCTACTCCACGCAGGACACGCGAATTCCCGATCCGGACGACCTCGAGTTCACGCTGGCCGTGGCCGATAACGTCGCCCTGGCGCTCAAGAACCTCCACCGGCAGCAGGAGCTGGCCGAGAACCTGTCGCAGACGCAGAACGAGATCGTCCAGCTCCGCAAGCAGCTCGGCGCAGAAATCTCGCTGATCGGCGCCAGCCCGGTGCTGGAGGCCGTGCAGCACCAGATCGCCCGCGCCGCTCCCAGCCGGGCGACCGTCCTCATCCGCGGGGAAAGCGGCGTCGGCAAGGAGCTGGTGGCCCGCGCCATGCACTATGCCAGCCCGCGGAAGAAGGGGCCGTTCGTCTGCCTCAACTGCGCCGCCCTCTCCGAAACGCTCCTGGAAAGCGAGCTCTTCGGCCACGAGCGGGGCGCCTTCACCGGCGCGACCGAGCGAAAAATCGGCAAGTTCGAAGCGGCCCATCAAGGGACCCTCATGCTCGACGAAATCGGCGAGATGAGCTCTCCGATCCAGGCCAAATTCCTCCGCGTGCTGGAAGGGCATCCCTTCGAGCGCGTCGGCGGCAGTCAGCCGATCAAGGTCGATGTCCGCGTGATTGCCGCCACCAACCGCGACCTGGAAAAAGCGGTGGCCGAGGGGCACTTCCGCCGCGACTTGTATTTCCGGCTGCACGTCGTGGAGATTTACGTCCCGCCGCTCCGCAAGCGGCCGGAGGACATCGTCGAGCTGGCCAATTACTTTCTCGACAAGTTCAATGCCGAGACGGGGCGGAAGCTGCGCGGATTTTCTCCCGACGCCCTGTTCCGGCTCCAGCAGTATCGCTGGCCGGGAAACATCCGCGAGCTGAAGAACGTGGTCGAGCGGGCGGTCGTGCTGGCCCGCGCCGAGTTCATCGAAACCGAGGACCTGCACCTGTCCAACCTGGCGATCCTCAGTGAATCGAACGAAGTCCCGGCGCCCAAGAGCACCTACCAGCCCGTCTCGCTGGACGAGGTCGAGAAGCGGCACATCCACGCCACGCTCAAGGCCACGGGTTGGAACAAGAGCCGCACGGCGGTGATCCTGGGGGTCGAGCGCTCGACCCTCGACCGCAAGATCCGCCGCTACGACCTCAAGCCGCCGGTGGGGCGGGAGGAAGCGTGGAAGGGGGAGGAGTAGCCGTGGAAGGCAGCAAATCCCAAGAACCTGAGAAGCGCGCCAAGGACATCTTGCACGTGCGGACCCGCGAGTGATCCAGCCGTCAATTCGTGGATTTACATGGCCCGGAAGCAGCGCGGGACGAAGGAGCAGCGTAAGCGTGAGCCGCGATTATAGAAACCGCCGCCCGCGGCAGTCAGGGGGCAGAGTCAGGGGACGGAGCCAGGGGCCGTCACGTTTGCTTTGTGATCGTAAATTTGCCAGAATGCCAACCGTCGAGGCGGGTGAATCGGAACGAAAACAACCTTCGTACGAGGAATGAGATATGTCCGCGCCGCTGCCACAGCCGTCGCTGAGAAATGCCGAGGATGCACCGCCGCAGGCGGAATCCGCAGAAGCGTTCGATCCGGCGGAAGCGGAGCAGCAGATTCTGGCCAACCGGATTGCTGCGCTCATGGCGCAGGGGAAGAACGGGGCGCACTGGTTCTATTGGGTCGCGGCACTGTCGCTGGTGACCTCGCTCATCATCCTTGGCGGCGGGGAGACTCATTTCGTCATTGGACTGGGAATCACCCTGCTGGCCAGCGGCATGGCCGCGGGGTTTGCTCAGCAAGCGCCGGAGGCCGCTCTCACGTTGCAGATTATCGCCGTCGCATTCAGCCTGTTCGTGAGCGCCATCGTGGCCCTGTTCGGGTGGATGTCAGCGAAGCGCTACACGGCCGTCATGGCGATTGGCATGGGGCTGTACTTCCTCGACGGCGCGCTGTACCTGTTAATCCAGGACTGGATGAGCATCGCCTTCCACGCCTTTGCGCTGTATTGCATGTGGACCGGTATGTCCGCCTTCCGCGAACTCAATGCGCTGGAGCAGTCGCTGGCCTCGCCACGGGAGCTAGTAGCGGAACCGTTCGGCCCCGCCGTATAGGCGAGCGCCGAGCGTTCCCCCTACTCCGCTTCCTCAAACCCGCTCTTGAACCGCAGGTGCTCCGCCATCTGCACCGACTGCGAGGCCAGCTCGCTCTGGGAGAATTCTTCCAAGTAGCGGTAGCTCAGGTGGGCGTAGACCGGCGCGATCCCGACCAGCGGCAGAAACTCGGCCAGGGTCTCCTCGGCGAAGACGGCCTGCCGCCCCAACAGCTCCAGCAGCAAATCGTGCGATGCATCCGGCGCCAGCAGCGGCTGGAGCCGCTCCACGTGCGGGTGCAGCTCGCGCTCCTCGTCTGCGAGCGTAGCGCCGGCCTTGCGCGAACCGCCCAGGCCGAGCCCCTGCATCGCCTCCGCCACCATGCGCTGCATGGCCGCCAGGTGCTTGGGCATCTCGGCACTCATCCACTGCAAGTAAACTTGCATTTCCTCCTGCGATGCCTGGCCCGTCCGCATCTTGTCGTGGATAGCACGCACATCCGCCGGCATTTCGGCCGTGAGGAGCGTTTCGAATTCCTGGGCTTTGCCGCGCATCGCCTGCTCAATGCCCCCCAGGGAGCCGGCCGCCAGACTACTCAGCGGGCCGTCGTTCGAATCTTCGTCGTCCCAGTCCCCCTCCTCGTCGTCCGAGGAATCGAACGCGTCGATCTGCCGCCCATTATGGAAGAGCTGGTAGTGCCACGAATCACTGTCGTTGACGAAGAACTGGATCGCGTAGGTTTGCAGCCGCTGGGAGACCTCAGTCGCCAGGGCCACGCTCGACAGCGGATCGTTTTCCAGAATCGCCACCCACCCCTGCCGCGGCTGGGAAAGATGAATGCCGCGAAGCGAGGCGGACATTCCCCAGCGTGCGTCGGCATCGAGCTGCTCGTCGGTGGGCTCGAAGCCTTCGGCGAGGAGCGACCTGCGCACGGCGGCCGCCACACCCCGGAGATCATCCGTCCGCACGTGCAGGCTGCTGGCAAAACTTCCCATCTTCGGATCCCTCCTGGGTGAGCGTTATCGCACCCTTGAGCCTACCGCGCGGAGAGCCTGAAGACAAAGCGCTTTTTGCCCGCAATGGATCGATCACCGCGCGACGTGCCAGCGCCAACCTAAGAGCGCGGGAATCGTGAACCCCAGCGCATTGGCCGTCCCGTGCCAGGCCCGCATCCAGGGAATGTCGAGCCAAGGCAGCGGGATGAGCGAGCGCGAACCGTAGAGAATCGAGAGCAGCATGCCGGCGGTGAGGAATAGGGCGCCGAAGGACCAAAGCTGGCGCGCGACCGGGTTCGTCGTCTGCTGAACGGCCAAACGAAAATAGAGCCAGGCCACGCCGAGCCCCGACAGCGACATGCACCAGGCGGCAATCATCTCGATCACTGGCGCGAAGCCAAGCTGGGTGGCTGTGATTCCGACCGCTACCAACGGCACGCTCGCAATAACGCCGAGGGCAACAACGTTTGATAACATCCCCGGCAGTCGCCCGATCGCCATTCCCGCCAAAATCGGCAACGCAAAGCCGGCGTAATGAAAGTGAATGCCGGTGAGCAGGACGATGGCCGGATCGAAGTCCAGTGGCCGAATGCCGGCCCGCTCGACAAGCACCCAGCCACCGCCGATCGCCAGGTAGATCATGCCGCCGGCACAGACCAGGCGGCCGACGGGTCCACGGCGATGCTGCCAGGCAGATGCCAATCCGGCCACAGCGATGGCACAGGTGACGAGCAGCCAGGGGGCTGACATCGTTGCGGCCCAAAATCCCTGCGGCAGCAGTTGGCCAGCCCCCAGCAGCAGCGCGGCAATCATGAAAATGAACAGTGCGGGCCGCCGCCTGATTGCCGACACTCCGCACTTGTTACTCCGCATTCCACACTCAAGCCCCAGCGGCACGACGACGGCTGCTCCGAGCATCAGAATGAACCGGGCCCACAATTCGTGCGTCAAGAGAAGCTCCTCCCCGCATTGAACCGCAGCCGCGGGGCGAGTTTAACTGCCGGCAGCCAGCTCAATCCCGCCACGGCCGCAGCAAACCGCCGCCCGCGTTCCATTCGACGTCGAGCCCGTGCTCGCCGGTCCAGTCGATCTCCATCCAGGCGGTCCGCACGATGGCCTTGCCCGTAGCGTCGAAACGGAAATGGGCGGCGCGCACGGTACGCAATATCACACCGTCTGAAATCGATTCCGATTCCCCCGCCAGTCGCTGCCGCTCCGCAACCGGCAGGTCGCGCTCGTAGCAATCGCGGAAACAATCGACGACCAGGGACCTGAGTGCCGTGAAATGCTCGGGTAAATCGCGACGAAACGCATCAAGCGCGTCGAGCAAGCGCGTCAACTCCTCCTCTCCCCCCTTCCCAGCAGAAAACCACAGCGTGACGGCAACCGGAGCCAGGTCATTCTCAAATCCGGCAGGCGATTCCCACTCCACCGCCGCCGGAATTCCGATCCAGCGAGCCAACAGCGACGGTTGGTGATAGGAGTAACTGCCGTACGCCTCCAAGCGGGAAAGCAGCTCAGGCGCAAACGAACGGAGTGGCGCGGTCATCCTGGCAACTTACTGTCGCCGGGCGAGGCCAGCCAAGGGGATTATCGCCCTCACTTGCCGGGCATTTTGCCCGTTTGCTCAAGCAGCAGCCACGCCGGCACCGGGACCATTTGCATGTGAGCAACCAGCGACAGCACGCCCGCCGCGATGATCAACAGCGGAATCTCCGCATTCAAGGTGATGCGCTCCGTTTGCCGCAGGACCGACATGATGCTGGCCAAGAGGAACAGCGGGCCGATGACGATCGTCACCTTGTCGAAGCCCCACACGAGAAACGTCAGCACGCCGATCGCCCCCAGGCTCAGGGTCCAAACCCAGAGGATATTGGGAGCCACCCCGATCGTCGCCATCAGCCAGCCGATGCCGACGGCGATGAGCAGCACGGGAACGATGAGCGAAGTTCGATTGGCGGCCATGAGTCCTCCGCTGGCTACCGCGGCACCGCGCCGCGCTGCTGACGGGCCAAGTTCTTGTCGTCGTAAATGGTCCACACGGGAATCGTTTCCCGCAACCCCTCGAGGTATTTTTTGTATTCCGCGTTCCGCTTCTGGTTGACGATCGCGTCCTTGATCTTGGCTTGCGCGTCGGTGAACGGAATCTGGCCGGCATCGACCCGTTCCTGCACGCGGAGGATGTGGCAGCCGCGGTCGTCCCTCAGAATCTGGCTCAGCCGCCCAGCCGGCAGCGTGAAGATCGCCTCGTCGATCACCTCGGAGGCCAAGCTCCCCCTGCTCGTCCAGTCGTACTGCCCCCCTTTGGCCGCCCCCGGCTCCTGCGACGACTTCTGCGCCACGGCCGCAAACGACGCCCCGCCGAGATAGACGGCATTTCCCATCTCCGACAGAGCCTGCTCGGCTGCCTGCTCGGTCGGAAAATTCTTGTAGTAAACCGTCATGATCTCAAACCGGGCCTTCGCCGGGACGGCAAAGTCCGCCGCGTGCTGGCGGTAGTAGTCGAGCATTTCCTGGTGGGTCACTTCGGGCTTGAAGTTGATGTGCTTGGGGAGGATCGAGCGGCCGACGTGATGTTCGGTGAAGAAAGTCAACTGCTTGGATAGCGACGAGCCTTGCTGCCGGAGTGCCGCGTCGAGCTCGGCCGTCGTTTCCAATCCCTGCTCGTTCATCATCCAGGCCAGCCGCATCAGGACGGGGTCTTTGCGGAGCACGTCTTCCAGCTCGCTTTTCTTGGCGGCAGCGACTTCGAGGCGGGCCTCTTTCAGCCCCGATTCAAAGCTGGCCCCGATCTGCTTCCGCATGTTCTTTTTCGCCTCGTCGAGCTTGTCGCGCGGCACCTCGCGGAGCGCTTCGTAGTAGAGGAGTTTCGTTTCAATCATTTGCCGGACGAGTCCTTCGACCACCAGCTCGCGCTGGCTGAGAATCTCGTCCCGCTCGGCCGCGCTCTTGGCTTTGGCCACATGCGGCGCAAGGGTTTGATCGGCCATCGGCGCGACGTCGCCGTAGAGAATGATTTGATCGGCTACGGTTGCCACAATCCGGCCGGGCGCAAACAGCTCCTGCTCCTGCGGAGCTGCCTGATCGGGTGCGACGACCGGCGCCGGAGGAGCAAACAGGGCCTCGGTCAGCGGCAGCGCCGCGGTGGCGCTGGCTTGTTCGGCCGTAGGGGTTTCTGGCTTTGCGGGCGCAATTTCTTCGGTAATCGTCAGCTTGGGAGCAGGGGGAGGCGGCGAGCGGAGCGGATAGCGCTGGCCAGGGCCGATAACATCCGCCGGAGGCTGTGCCGGCTGAGCACTCGCGGAATTTACAACCGGTGCATACCCGTCGCCGCGCTGACCGGCATTAGCCCCCGCGCAGCCGGTTGCCAGGGAGGCCAGCAGGATCAACAGCAGCAGGCGCAGCGTCACGAGGTCGTCCTTAGTGGGCAGCCGATGAGCGGCGCGGTTATCTTTGAGCCGCGGTGAAATCCGAAGCTCGAATCACGAAATACGAAACAAATCCGAAGGTCGAAACTCGAATGCTCCAAACGGAGACATTCTCTCAATCGTGCGGCGCTCTTTTGTCCTTCGGATTTCGACATTCGATTTTCGGATTTCCCCGCGCAGCGGGCGGGAGTGTAGCAACCTCATTTCGCGGGCCGCAAGACCGATTGCACCACCGCTAGCAGCCGCGTCGGCGTTCGATCCGCCTGAGCCAGCGGCAGGTACGCGCTCTGCTCATCGACGATCCGCAGCCGCCCCGGATGGTGCCGCGCCAGTTGCTCGATCCGCTTGGAATTCTCGTACCGGAAGACGACGTACTGGTTCTCGATGTAGATCGAGGAAACCTGCCAGGCCGCGGCATCCATCTTCAGCTCGGTCAGCGCGAGGAGCCGCTCGACCGGCGGCGGAATCGCCCCGAACCGATCGACCAGCTCGCCGCGAAAATCGGCCAGATCGCCCATCGTGCCGATCCGCGTCATGCGGCGATACAAATCGATCTTCAGCCGCATGTCGCCGACGTAGTCATCCGGCAGATAGGCATCCCCCGGCAGGTCGATATCGACGTCGAGCTTGATTCGCGGCGTGGTCTTGGTCAGCGCCCGGACCGCGTTTTCCAGAAGCTGGCAATACAGCTCGTAGCCGACTGCCGCAATGTGGCCGCTCTGCTGCGTCCCCAAGAGATTTCCGGCGCCGCGAATTTCCAGGTCCCGCATGGCGATGGCGAAGCCGGCCCCCATCTCGCTGAACTCCTCGATGGCCCGCAGCCGCCGCGACGCGTTGGGCGTGAGGTACTTGTGGGGGTCGATGAGCAGGTAGCAGTAGGCCCGGTGCTTGTAGCGGCCGACGCGGCCGCGAAGCTGGTGCAGGTCGGCCAGCCCGTATTTCTCGGCCTCGTCGATGAAGATCGTGTTGGCGTTGGGGATGTCGAGACCGCTTTCGATGATCGTCGTCGCCAGCAGCAGATCGAACCGGTGGGCGACGAAATCGACCATCACCTGCTCGAGCTCATCGTCGGCCATCTGGGCGTGGCCGATGCGAATCCGCGCCTCGGGGACGATCATCTTCAGGCGGCTGGCGATGATCTCGATGTCCTGCACCCGGTTGTGGACGAAGTAAATCTGCCCGCCGCGCGACAGCTCCCGCAGGAGCGCGTGCCGGATCACTTCGTTGTCCCAGCGGGTGACCCGCGTCTCGACGGCGATCCGGTCATCCGGCGGCGTCTCGAGATTCGAAATGTCGCGCAGGCCCACCAGCGACATGTGGAGCGTCCGCGGAATGGGCGTCGCCGACAGCGTCAGCACATCGACCGTCGCCCGCAACATTTTCAGCCGCTCCTTCACATCGACGCCGAACCGCTGCTCTTCGTCGATGATCAAAAGCCCCAGGTTCTTGAACTCCAGATCGCTCGATGCCAGCCGGTGCGTGCCGATCACGACGTCGATCTTCCCCCCCTTGAGCCCGGCAATCGCGGCCCGCTCTTCGTCGCGGGTGCAGAAGCGGCTCAGCTTGGCGAGGTCGAACGGAAACTCCGCCAGCCGCTCGCTGAAGCTGTGGAAATGCTGCTCCGCCAGGATCGTCGTCGGCACGAGCACCGCCACCTGGTAGCCGTTATCGACCGCTTTGAACGCGGCCCGCATGGCGACCTCGGTCTTGCCGAAGCCGACGTCGCCGCAGAGGAGTCGGTCCATCGGCCGCGCCCGCTGCATGTCGGCCTTGATGGCGGCAATCGCCGAGAGTTGATCGGGCGTCTCGGTATACGGGAACGACGCGTCGAATTCCCGCTGCCAGTCGCTGTCCGGGTTGAGGGCAATGCCACAGCGCGAGGCGCGAATCGCCTGCATTTCGAGCATCTCGGAGGCCAGATCGTGGACGGCCGCCTCGGCCGCCTTCTTCTGCTTGACCCACGATTTGCCGCCGATTTTGGCCAGCATCGGCCGCGTCTTTGTGCCGCCGACGTATTTTTGAACGAGGTCGATCTTGACCGCGGGGACGAAGATTTTCGTGCCGCCGTCGAACTCGATCGCCAGGTGCTCTTCCGCCTGCCCTTGCTTGTCGATCAGTTGCAGCCCGCGATAGCGGCCGATGCCGTGGGCCAGGTGAACGACCAGGTCCCCTTCCCGCAGGTCGAGGAAGCTGTCGATCGCCTTGCCCAAACGACGCCGCGACAGTCGCCGCAGTTCCCCGCGGTGAAACAGCTCGCTGCTGGTGATGACGACGATGCCGTCGCGGGCCAGGCGAAAACCCTGGCGAAGGGAGCCGAGCGGAAAGTGCAACCGGCCGGCGGCGGCGACTTTCGTCGTGGCCAGAATCTCCCGCAGCCGCTCGATCTCCGCTTCGGTCGGCGCAACGATGTACACCTCGTGCCCTTCGGCCAGTTGATCCAGCTCTTCCCGCACGCGCGAAATGTCGCCGCTGAACCGCTCGACCGACTCGATCGGCAGATGGCACGCCGCGCCGGCGGTCCCCTGCAAGATGCTCCCCAGCGTCGCCACGGAAAACCGGCTCAGCTCGGCCAGCACCGCTGCAACCGAATGGAACTCCTCGTGCCGCTCGACTTTCTGGAGGTAGTTGCGGCCTTCTTCGGCGATGCGGTCGGGCTCGTGGAGGACGAACCAGGACTTGGAAGGGAGATAATCTGCGAGTTGGGCCGATTGCGGATTGCGGATTGCAGATTGCGGATTCGGCGTCTCCTCTGACCTCTGACCTCTGACCTCTTTGGTATCGAACCCTGAACCCTGAACCCTGAACCCTGAACCCTCTGGCCGCGCAACCGCTAGTGCCGTGACTTCCACCGCCTCCAATCGTTCTAAGCTCCGCTGACTGGCCACGTCAAATCTGCGGATCGACTCGATTTCGTCGCCGAAGAACTCGACCCTCACCGGCTCCTGCCAATCGGGGGCGAACAGGTCGAGAATGCCGCCGCGATGGGAGAATTCGCCCGGCAGCTCGACGGCACTCGTCGCGTGAAATCCGCGCTCGACCAGCCAGCGGCACAATTCCTCCAGATCGACCGGCTGGCCGTTCTTCAACTCGCGCGTGCTCTCGGCAATGGCCGCCGGAGACGGCGCCGGCTGAAGGAGAGCTTGAATGCTGGTGACGATTAGTAGGTCCCGCCTGCCGGGCGGGACCTCGCCGGGCGGGACCTCACGCACCAGCCCTTTGAGCAGCCGCAGCCGCTGGCCGTGCGCCTCATCTTCAACCACCCCTTCGCCGAGTGCCGTCTCCCAGGCGGGAAACTGCTCCGCCTCATGGCTGGAGAAAAGGTGCAGATCGGCCCGCAGCTCATCGGCCTCGTTTTGCGTCGGGCAGACGATGACGACCGGCCCATTGGCGCGGCTCGCCAGGGCCGCCGCCGCCAGCGCGCACGATGAGCCCCAGACTCCGTCGAACGTGGCGGGCTTTCCTGCCCGCAGGGCCGCCACGCACTCGCCACAGCCTTCCCACTCAAACAGACGGCGATAAAGCTGCCGCATCCTGTCGGTTGCCGCAGCGTCGGCAATCAGGGCCGTCATGGCAGAGGAATTCTAGCAGCCTCGGCCCGCCAGGCGTAGCCGAAGTCGTCAGACTTCGAACCCGAACTCTCACGAGTTCGGCTACGGGGAGTGCTCATCGATGAGCGATTCGGCCTGCTTCCTTATCGCCGGCTGGCGATAGACCTTCTCGAACCACCACCCCCATACGAGATACTGGAGGAAGATGACCCCGAACATGGTCCCCCCCAGGATAAAGAGGGGGAGGAAGTAGCCGATCGTCAGGATCGAGAAAATGGCCGCCAGCATGACGGCGAAGACCCCCGCGAGCAGAATCGGCACCCAGGAACGACGCTGAGGCGGCTCGAACTCGGGCCGAGAAGGGATGGGGGGCGCTTCGTGCATAGGCCCATTGTAGGACAGGTTTCCAACCTGTCCACCAACGCCTATTGCACGCATCTGCCATGGGACTCATGCCAGGACAGGTTGAAAACCTGTCCTACGCGACAAACTCCGGCTCGACCAGATTGGGAATGATTCCCGCCGCGTGGCCGCGCTTGAGCAGCTCGCGGACCGCTTGCCGGCCGCGGGGGCCGAAGTCGAGCGTCCAGTCGTTGACGTACATCCCCACGAACCGGTCGGCCCGGCTGCGGTCGAGGTCGCGGCCGAACTGCAGGGCGTACTCCAGCGCCTCGGCCCGGTGCTCCAGGCCGTAGTTAATGCTCTCCTTCAACAGCCCGGTGACCTCTTCCATCGCGGTCTGGCCCAGGTCCTTGCGGATCGCGTTCGCCCCCAGAGGCAGCGGCAGGCCGGTCTGGTCCATCCACCACCGGCCGAGGTCGACGATCAGGCTCAACCCCTGGTCGGCATAGGTGAGCTGCCCCTCGTGAATGATCAGCCCCGCGTCGGCCCGCCCGGCCGCAACGATATTCAGAATCTCGTCAAACGGATGGACCTCGTGCTCGAAGTCGTCGCCGAGCAGCAGCTTCAGCGTCAAAAACGCCGTCGTCAGCGTGCCGGGAACCGCGATCGTCTTGCCCCGCAGGCTTTCAATCATCCCCGTCTCGCGGGCGACGACCATCGGCCCGTAATTGTCCCCCACGCTCGCCCC
>DATKDU010000512.1:0-4463 GCA_035512595.1 Pirellulaceae bacterium | reverse complement strand
GGCCAGAGCGTCGTGATAAAAACTCTCGCCGTGCTCGTGGTCGAACTGCACGTCGAGCCGGCCGTAGACGCGGCGAATTTCGTCGCGGCAATTGGGGAGGAATTCGTGCCACAGCCGCAGGTTTTCCTCGTCGCCGGCGTGGAGTTTGGCGGTCTCCTCCAGCACAGCGGTATCGATGGACGGATGCGAGGCAGCAAGTGATGCCATTAGGGGATCGCTCTCAATCTTGGCGATCTTCTTCTGGAATTCCCAAAGTTTCGCACCGATGCCGAGTTTCGCCGTTTGCGCTTGCTGAATTGCCTGCTCCATCTTCTTGTCCGTCGCCTTGTCACCAGTCTTTGGCCGCGACGTCAGAGCGTCAATTTTGAGTTCCTTCTCCTTTAGCAAGTTGCGAACGGCCGGCTCGTCCTTCTTCATTTCTCGATAGTCGACCAACTGGCTAACGAGCTTGTAGAGGCGTCCTAGTTCGCCGACTGGATTCTTCTGGTACTCCTCCGTGTTCAAAAAATTCTTGTACCCGTAGATGATCATCCCGAACTGCGTCCCCCAGTCGCCGAGATGGTTGTCGCTAATCACTTTGTGGCCGCGAAAGCGCAGCGTGCGACAGAGGGCGTCGCCGATGACGGTCGAGCGGATGTGCCCGACGTGCATCGGCTTGGCGACGTTCGGAGACGAGTAATCAATGATGATCGTCCGTGGCCTGGCGGCCGGCTCAATTCCCAATCGGTCGTCTGGCAATGCCTTGCCGAGTTGCAGGGCGAGCCAGTCGTCCTTGAGCCGCAGGTTGATGAAGCCCGGCCCGGCAATTTCCGGCGGCAGGCAGAGGTCGTCAAGCTGCGTTTCCGCCACGAGCTGCGTAGCCACGTCTCGCGGGGACTTACCGAGCTGCTTGGCCAGCGGCATCGCGAAATTGGCCTGGTAGTCGCCGAATTTGGCGTCCTGTGCGACGCGGATCATCTCCAGGAGCTCATGCTGTCGCGCCGCGTCCGAAACGAGTGCCGCGAGGGGGGGCTGGAAGCGGGATTTGAGGAGGGCGAGGACGTTCATGCGGCAGGCTTCAACGCGGACGGAAAGAGACCGCAGTCCAGTCTCTTCGGAAAGACCCGCATTCTAGCCGCCGGTTCGCACTCAGTCGCGGGGACTTTTAGAACGGCGCGGCATCGCTGGAGGGCGCCAGCACCAGCGCCTTGAGCGACTCGAGGACCTGGAGCACGTCGCTGAGCGAGACCTGCTGCCAGTTGTCGGTCTTGTGCCGCAGGAGGGCCAGCTTGAACGACTCGAAGGCGTCGGCCAGGTCGTCCGGCAGCTCGGGCAATGCCGCGAAGGGCTGCACCAGTTCGATCGGCGGCGGGGAGTATTCGCGATCGCTGCCGGGCTCGCTCGGGGCAATGGATCGCGACGGGCCGGCGGCTCCTCCGTCGTCGCCAAAGTCGGGCCCTTCGTGCCGCGGCCCTTGCACCTCGGCATACGTGCCGCTGACTTCCTTCGGGAGTACGATATCCCCTTCCGGTTCCTCGGCGACGACGTCGGCATCGCGCGGCCGCTCGCTCTCCACGCGGCCGAGCGTTTCCCACCGCTGCTGCCGCATGCGGGCCACGCTCCAGCCCGACTGCACCGCCCCTTCCAGCCACATCTCGGCATCGGTCCAGTCGAGTGCCGCCTGGAAGTGGCTCCAGAAGAGGCCGGGGAATTTTTCCTTCGCGGCGGAGAACTGCTGATAGACGCGGCGGAGGCGGCCGACGTGCTGGCCGCTGACGCCGCCGACGAGCTGCGCCCAGGCGTCGTCGGAGTATTCTGCCTGGGCGGCGCCTTCGGCGACGAGGGCCTCCCGCCACTGGTGGATGATCCGGCCCTTCTCCCAATTGGTCGTGCTGACGAGCCGATTCCAGCGGCCGACGAAGGGCTCCGACTTGGTAACTGCCAATTCCGAAAGCGGCTCGACAACCGTTAGTGTTTCACCAGCCGCGCCGCCTTGCCAATTGCCGTTCGATCCGTCCACAGTGACGTCCTTGCGAAAGAGATTCCGTGCTTGCCAGCGGCGAGCCAAGCAAGGTAGCAAGTCGGCGGGAAATGGGAAGAGTGCGGCGAGCGGATTCGCAGCATTGCGATTTTGCTCGGCTTGGCGTCGCGATCGCGATCAGCGAGTCCGCGGGGAAAACGTGTCGGCAAATGGCATGGCTGACTTCGCCAGAATTCAGAAGTAGGGTGGGCCAAGCTCGCCTCGGCGAGCGCCGACCCACCATGACCGGCGTCGATTCCGGCGGGTCGGCGCTGGCGGAGCCAGCTTGACCCTCCCTACGGCGCTAACGCGCCAGAAGTCTGGCGACTTCTGCTACGGCGCGCCCATCCGGTCGAAGACGTATTCATTGCAGCCGTGGCCGCAACCTTCCGTCTTCAGCCGCGTCAGCACAAACCCGCGGGCGCGAAAAAAATCAAAAACCTCTTCCGGCCTGGCAACTTCGAAGGGATAGCCGCCGACCCAATCGACCAAGTCGTGCCAGACCGACATGCCGCGCGTCTTTTTCTTCTTCGCCCAGTCGGCAAACGGCAGCGGGTTTTGCAGCCGCACGAGCCGCACGAAAAAGTCACGCGTCTCCCACCACGAGCCGACCGCGAGCACCAGCAGCGTCTGCACCAACTGTGGCGAGCGGCAATAGAGCCGCTTGATTGCCCGCCAGCGGCGGCTCTTGCCCCCCTGATCGTTGTAGATCGAGATGAACAGCGTGCCGCCATCTTCAACCAGGTTGCCGACATGAGCCAGCGCCTTCCACATGTCGCCCGTCTGGTGCAGCACGCCCCAGGAGTAGACGACGTCGAACTTGCCGAGCGACTGCAAAAACGGTTGGTCGAGGACCGAGCCGTGCTGGATCGTCCAGCTTGCGTCGTCGGGTGCGAAGCGGGCCTTCAATTCCTGGCCGCAGGCGACGCACTGCGGGTCGTAATCGAACGACAACACCTCGGCTCCCAGCCGCCGGGCGGCCAGGCTGGAGAGCCCGCTGCCGCTGCCGATGTCGATGAACCGCTTGCCTGCTAGCGAGGTGACTTCGAGCATCTCGGCCAGCGCCGCCGTGGCGACCGCGATCCGCTCCTCGTCGATCGTTTGAAGAAAGTGCTGCCAGTTGCGGCCGAACGCGAACCGCTCCCCTTGGCGAACTTCGGCGGCATGAGCAGCGGCGACATCAGGGACGCTAGTGGTCGGCATCTTCTCCAATTTAGCTCGTTTCTGCCGTTCAGCCACCGCAGACAGGTTTTCGCCCTGGGACTGCCGCTTATCCGACGATATACTCCGCCGCGCTCCTGTACGGGATGTACGGGGTCACTCCGTTTTTACCCAGAGGCACCAAGGCACGGAGCAGCGAATCAAAATCTCTGCTCTGTGCCTCTGCGGCTCCGTGCCTTTGTGCAAAAAATAGTGGTCGAATTGGCCGAGTGTCCGTGGAGCTTCAAAAGATCTCCGGTCGTCGATACGCCCCTCATGCGCGAGATAAGTTTGCCGACCTTCCTGGTTCGTTCCCTCCGGCCGCTGCTGTTGGTCTGCCTGGTCGCGATCTGCGCGATGCAGACCGGTTGTCTGCGGCGGCGAATGACCGTGCGGAGCAATCCGCCGGGGGCTCAGGTCTTCATCGACGACCAGGAGGTTGGCACGACGCCCTGCTCGACGGCATTCACCTACTACGGCACTCGCAAGATCACGCTCATCAAGGACGGCTATCGCACCGAGACGCTTTACCACAGGGTCTCCGCTCCATGGTACGAATACCCGCCGCTCGATTTCTTCGTCGAGACGGCCGTGCCGTATGAAGTCCGCGACGAGCGGCTGGTGGACGTGCAGCTTGTTCCGCAGGAAGTTGTCCCCGAGGGGCCGCTGCGTCAGCGGGCGGAAGATCTGCGAAACCAGGCGCGCGTCGGCCAGTTCACACCGACGGCCGGACTGCCGAGTGCCGCTCCCGCGCCGACCAGCGTGGACGCACAGACGAACGTGAGTTATCCGGGCCAGGGGCTGCCGCTGCTAGCGCCGCAGCCGTATGTGCCGCCACCGGGGGCGACGTTGCCGCCGCGGGGGCCGCGGTTGACGCCGGTCGAGGAACTGCTGACCGAGCCGCCGCTTCCGGGCGGACAGCCGTAAGCGAGCGTATAATGCGGCCACCTCGCATGAGTGCCGCCATGCCCGATGACCGCAGTCCGTTTGTGCCCAAAGCTGAGACCTGGCTGTGGGACGTTCTTGATTCGCATGCCGAGGCGCCGGTGGCGTGGCTGCGCGAGCGATTTGTCTTCGTGGCCAAGGCGCTACAGCGCGGCGAGTTCTCTCACGACGCGGCAATCGTTCCAAAGTTGGGCGCGAAGTCGAAGCTGGCGTCCGTCGAGATCGATGGCGGCCGCGATGCAAAGTTCGTCGTGGTCTACGCGCGAGAGTTACCCGCGAATTGGATTCCGGGAATTCAAGAAACGCTGACGTACAGCTC
>DATKDU010000511.1:0-23389 GCA_035512595.1 Pirellulaceae bacterium | reverse complement strand
TATTCGACGCCGGTTCCCAGCGTGTTTCTGTGCTCAGCATCCACTCCGCCAGGCGGCGGTGTCCACGGAATGTGCGGCTATTTCGCCGCTCAGGCAGCGCTGCGCACGGTCCTGAGGTGACCAATATCTCGTGACCTATGTCCGAACAGCTTTCTTCCGGAGCCTCATTCTTGGTCGCTGGGACGAAAAGCACGCTAAGATGCGTCATACGCTGACCTCAAGGTAACAGTGGTCCTGTGGGCGTTCAGGTACCCGGCGGATGTCCCCGACCGGGTATCATTATTGCCCCCTTTTTTGCCAATCAGGGTGCATTTCGGCTGTTGACCACGTTCCGAAGGATGTCGAGGCCCTCTACAACGAGGCGCGGAATTGCATCGCCGCCTCCTGCTACACGTCGGCTGTGTTGGCCGGTCGGAAGCTGCTGCTTCATATTGCCGTAGCCCAGGGGGGCATTAGCCAAAGCAAGTCGCAGATCGTGAAACGCATTGGGCGGGACTCCTGTCACGGCTCCTACCGAGGGCGTTCGATGGGTTCCATTTGTCCTGGCCGCAGTTTTATGGCAGTCTCGCCGCCGCGGAACTTCACGATTACCCAATACTCATCTACGCCCGGATCTGGAAGATTAAGTGAGCGGCGAGTGTCTGGCCCTGCGATCCAGCCCTCTGTTCCGGCAAACTTGCCATCGGAAATGAGCACTTCGCGAAAAGGCCAAAAGTCGCTCATGGCGACGGGCTCCGTAGGTTTTGATTCAGATCGCCGTGCGGCTAATGTGGCAGCAACATGGCCAGACTCCTCTTGCCGCCAGTGAACCGGGCTTATCCGGTAAAAATCGAAAGAATTATGAAAAACAACATCGCGGCGAGTGCCGCCGCCAGTCCCAATGCGAGCAATCCGTAAATAACCAAGAATCCGGCCGTCACTCGACCAAACAACCCGCCTATCGCGGCGCCGGCGAACACTATCGCCGGTAGAAGCAGCATTGCTCTGTATAAATCAGCGTCCGGCGACGGCGGCAGTCGAAATGCTTGCGTCGCGAAGCCAAGTGCAAGCGCAATCAGGAAGATCTCCAAAAAGAGGTAACCAAGCGAGAATTGCCGGGGGCGGTTCATTTCCGCTATTGTAGCCGGCGTGACAACCGCACTCTGCCGTCAATTGATGCCGCTTGGCCTGCCGCTGGATCTCCGGCCCGCCGTGAAGAAGCTCCAGGAGCTCGAAGAGCAAGGCAAGGCCACGGCCGTGTCGCACGCGCTCGACTTCGGCCGCATGGGCGGGCGTCGCATGTCCTTTCGCAGCACCTCCAGCAAAGTGCCGCTCATCGGCGATACGATGGTCGACGGGATGCTCAAGGCAGCTCGGAAGGGCGGCATACCGCGCATCGGCGATTACTACGTCGACGAGCATGTTCAGCGCGTTCCATACCGCCGTTTGCGTCGGCTTACTTCCTAACTCCCTTGCGATTTGGCGCTGATCGAGGCCGCCTGCGTCCAACCGCACTGCGTCTAGTCGAATGGCTTCTCGCTGCGGTGGCTCGAACAGGTCGAGCGTGAGTTCTTCGTCGAGAAGCTCTCGAAGTCCAGGTATGGACTCCGCATCAGCGATACTGCCCAGCAGGTTCAATCGAACCTTTGCTCGCGGCAATAGGTGCCCGCCATCGAAGAGCCGGACGAGATACACGTGAATCTCAGGCACTAGCTCACGGAGCAGTTCCCCAAACTCGTAGGAGTTGATCGCCACTCGACGGAACTCGGCATAAAGCAACGAGCGCAATTGAGCGGCCGACTCAGGGACGTCTAGCTTGCGTTCGACCGCGGATTCCAAGTAGTAGCGCTCGCCTGCTAAGCACTTCTCGCGAGTTTCAAGCTCCGCGAGTTTATCACGCAACATCTCGTTCGGTCCCCACTTGGCGATGGCCTCGCCCAGATTCTCCTTTGCCCTCGCCAGCGACACTTCGTCCCGCAGGAGCTTGGCGCGACGATGTTCAAGGACACCTTGGTCATTCGATTGAGCCGCGCAAACCAAGTCGCGGAACTGCTGATCAATGCCGTCGATTCGGTCGAGGCGTGCAGTGATCGCCGCGACGAGCTTCTCCGCGGCTAACGGCCCGTTGAAACCAATGGAATTCCAGCATTTCCATTTGCGGGAGCCGGAGCACATCAGGTTATCAGTTCTCCCATTGGCGCCCCAAACGTAATGACGGCCACAGTACCAGCATCTCGCGTGCTGACCGAAGGAACGCGTGCGCTTTCGCGGGGTGCGGTACCTCGGATCTTCGTCCTCGCAGCGTGCTCGCCGGTACTTTTCGTTCTTTTTATCAAGAAGCTCCACGACCAAGTCGAACTCAGATGGCTCCACAAAGGCAAGATGAGGCTCGTGTCGATATTGAGGGCCATCAGGATTGCGCACGGCGTTTCGCCTGCCGGACTCGTGGTGCTTCACGCTGTGGCGTTTGCCGCGAGCAGGCATACCCTTCAGCAGCGTGTTCCGATAATAAGACAGAACCAGCGTTCCATCCCACTTCGTCTTTGTCTTGGCCGCTGGTCCAGTAGGAAAACCGACTTCGTTGAAGTAGTCGGCCACTGCGGGCCCACGAAGCGTTTGCTTGAGGATACGATGACCCTCGGCGATAATCTTCGCAGCCGATTCGTCTTTTCGCCAGTCGGTATACGATGTCGCTCCATCAGGCTTGATGTACCCAGCGATTGGCAGTGGCGTGATCTCGCCCGACCGCAGAAAGCGGGCCATCAGCTTCTTCTTGATTCGCTTTGACGTGTGGGTCTGGTGTGCAGTGTGGTCCCGACAGGCCGACATAAGGTCTTCTTCCCAATGTTCTTCGGCCGTGTCGACGCAGTCATTCGGCGCAATGACCCGGGTCCCATGATCAACAGCAATGCCCCAAAGCCTACATGCTTCGGCACCACGCACGAGACGTCCGACGTCTTCCATGATGCAGAGATCCAGCTTTTTCGACCGGAACAGCACCTCGACTTGGGCGAGCTCGGGCCGGTCAAGCCGCTCCCCCTTACCTTTCGTGGAAATGGTGTCGAAGTCCATTTGCCCTTTGTAGAGCTGCCCGGCTTCCTCCTTCCCATGGTCAATCTGGTCTTCCAGGCTGACCTCCTTTTGTCCGCTGCATCCGCTGATCCGAGCGATAATGCCGACTTGCAGACTATGTCCGTTTCTTGGGACTAGAGTGGAATCACTACGTCTGGCCATTTCCTAAACTCCCGAACCGGTCCAAGGGGTCCGACCGAGAGGCGCCAGGAGAGAACGGCTTCGAGTATCGGATGGGGAGCCAGAGCCTCAAGCAAGCGTCGCCGCCTGAGCAAAAAACGCATCTGCTGTGAAGTCAATGCGTTGCGCCAATACTTCGAGTAGCATGTCCCTTCCTGGCAGGTCGTTAGGAAATGTCAATCGCCGGTCGCCCCGACTTACAGCACCGAAGATCGTGCCCTCTCCCGTCCGGAGGTGAATGACGCCGGATCGGAGAGGGCACGCGGTTTTTTGCCCTGCTTAACGTGGTCGAATCGTAGCTCGATCTGGTCCACGAACAGCCGAAAGACCTCCCTACGGCGCGCAGGTTCGGCACCTGCCATTTCTTCGCCCAACCGCCACAGTCGGCCCACTACGGCGTCCACTTCCCCCGTCACGTCCATAGGCTTCCCGGCGGCCTCGGTTACCCGTAACTCGTCTTGTAGCTTGTCTTTTGCGCTCACTGTGGTTGCAAGATGCACGGCAGCACGTCGGCAGCCAAAGGCCACAAGTACCCGAAATATTTCTGTAGCACCTATGCCCGGAGCGGCAAGAACAACTCGCACGGTTGCGGTTGCCATGCCGCCACCCAGGATAAGCTGGTGGAAGTGCTAGTACGGAAGCTCTAAGAGTGCGTCATGTCTAGCGTAAATATGGACCGTCTGCGAGTCGAACTTCGAAAACAGATCGACCAGCGCCGGCTCGGAAGTTCCAACGCCACGGACGGCCTGCGCAAGGCCCGATAGCAGGTATGTGTCGTCTTTGTCGCGTGTATAGCCAGAGGCTTTCCCGCGGGAGAGAGCGTCACTTCGCTCCGGTCCCTTTCGCGAATGAGTCCCGCCGACACACTGTGGTATTTGCCCTCGCGGCGTTTGGCCCAGGTGAAGGTGCCGGTCAGGACCCTTTCGCCGCGACCAACTCCTTCACCAGGGGCGCGACGTCCCTTTCGTAGGTGAATTCATTCTCAAACAGTTTGGCGAGTTTGCCGGCCCGATCGTAGACCAAGACGATGGGGACTGGATTCGCCCCCACTTGTTCGTAGACCTTCGTATCCGCATCGCTGCACAGGTAGTTCTGAAACGTCGCCCCCTTCTCGGTGAGGATTTCCAGCGCCTGGTCGCGATAGCTTTCCGGCGGTTCTTCTTTCAGTCCGTAAAAATCGAGGCTGTTCGACACGCAGACCACATCGTGCGGATAAGCCTGGTGGAGCTTCACCAGCCTCGGCAGCTCCTTCACGCACGGCTCGCATGACGTGGACCACAAGTCAAGGACGACGACCTTTCCCTTCTGCGCGGCAACGTACTTTTGCACGTCGTCCCAGCTCGCGATGTCGAGTTGGACGGGCGCGGCGGCATCCGCCGCAGCCTTGTCAGTCGCCGCCTCCTTTTGCGCCGGATCGCTCCCGGGGCCATAGGCCGGCTTCTCGCAGCCGGCAAGGAGCGTCAGGCCCAGGAGGCCCGTGGCAAGCAATACGTAGGACGGCCCTTCCGGACCGTCGGACAGTGGACGGCCCAGCAGGGCCGTCCTACGAATAGCGCTCGTCATTTCTCCACCTTCTTCAGCCCAGCAGCAACCGCTGCCGGTTCGGGGTCTTCGTAGGGTAACGCTTTCAAGAAGGCCACCAGGTCGGCAATCTGCTCCGCCGACAGGTGGCTCGTCTTGCCGTGGCGGTCGTCCTTGTTACAGCTCGTCAGGACTTCTTCCAGCGTCGCCGCCTTGCCGTGGTGCAAGTAGGGGGCCGTGCGATAGACGCCCAAGAGCGACGGCGTGTCGTAGGCCGGCCCCATCTTCTCCCCCGGATCATCTTCGCCTGTGCCAACGTCGTGCTTCGGCGGCATGGGCCCTGGCTGCGAGTCGGCATACATCGGTCCGCTATGGCACGTCGCGCACTTCGTTTCGGACGAGAAGAAAATCTCTTTGCCGCGCTGAGCCGCGTCGCTCAGGCCCCCTTTGGCATGAGGGCTGAGGGAGTAGCCGTGCGAGTTGGAATAGGCTGCGAGCGCATCGAGCTCGCGCGAACGGCCGCTGTTGGGTTCACCCAGTTCCTTGTGCAACGTCCCCCGCAGTAGCCCTCGCCCTTGCATCAGATTGCCGCGGATTGTGTATTCAAAATCCTGCACCTCGTCGCGATCGGCCGACCAGTGAATCGGATGGGTCCAGGCCATGCCGGCGAGCGACTGCGTGTTTCGGAGGCCCTCGGGATTGTGCCACGTCCGGCCGTCTGGATCGCCGTCAGGATGACAGCTTGAGCAACTAATCCATCGCCTGGACGCCATTGGCTGATTAGCGGAATAGAATAAGATCTTCCCGAGCAGAATCTCCTCGCTCTTGGGAAACGTTGTCACGTCGATGGTGAACTGCGTTTTCAGCGAGCCGGCATCGTAGCCGACGACCTGAAAATCGAGCGCGTTGTAGATGAGCAGGGTCTGCCCGTCAGGAGAGTAGCGCACGGCCCGCGGGTTCTTGCCAACGCGCATGTACTGCCGGTTGGTCAGCTCACGATAGTTATCGTCCAAGACGTTGCAGACGAACATGTCGTCGGTGCCGGCAAAAACTGCGGCCGCCTGCGAGCCATCGGGCGCGACGGCGACTTCCCACGGATTGGCCGTCACCAGATTTCCCAGGAAGGCATCCATGGGAATTCGCGTGCGCCGTTTTTCAGCGGCGCCACTCATGGTAATCACAGAGACATAGGGAAAGATCGACCCCTCACCATGCACCGCCGTCACCTTCGAGCGGATGTGCGGGACATAGGCATTGGGACGCGTCGGATGCAGCGTGATCTGCCGCGCTAAGTTGTCGTTTGTCACGCCCGGCCAGCGATCCGCTTCCTTCCCGCTGGCTCGATCGAGAGCAATCACGGTCCCCGTGTAGAATTCCGCCACCAGCAGGCGGCTCTCGTCCCCGCTCATGGCAATGCCTCGAAGGGATTTCCCTGCGTCGATGGTGCGCACCACGATTCCAGCGGCCGGATCTATCTCCAGCACTTGCCCCGGGTAGTCGAGCGTCACAAAAATCCGCCCGCCGTCTTTGGTGCTGACAATGCCATACGGCTCGTCGAAGACCTCGATCTGCCGCGTGACTTTGCCGGCGTCGGCATCCACGATCGCCACTTTGTCGTCGGCATAGACGGCGATAGCCAGTTCGTGGGACGATCCCAGGAAGGAAACTCCCTCCGGGTGTTTTCCCACTGGCACTTCGTGAAGTTTTTCCTTCTTTGCCAGATCGACGATCGTGACGGTGCCGCTGTCGCGGTTCGCGCAGGCGAGCAGCTTGCCGTCAGTGGAGATGTCCATCAGGCTGTTGCTCGTGCCAGCCCACGCACCGTTCACGAAAGAAAAAGCGAGAGCGAGCGCGGCCAGCAGGCAGCACGACGCGGACGACATTGTGCGAATCATGGCATTCCTCCACCGGGATGTTCTGCTGACCAGTGTATGCAGAAACGAGCTTTGATGCGACACGCCGGCGACCGAAGGGACTCCGTTCTACCATAAAAAAACCCGTCTTCCGGACCGGAAAACGGGTCAAGTGATCGGGCCCTCGCCCGCTGGCAGACTGCCGGCGGGACGAATTGCGTCAAATCATTTCACCAGGCCTTCGGCTTTGGCGACGATCGACTTGGCGGCGGCGGCGTCGAGCTTCCCCTTGGCCAGCGCGACGTTCGCCTTGACTTCGCTCTTGTTCCACATCAGCACGGTCACGTCGGCGTCCTTGGAGATCTTGTAATCTTCCGGACCCGAGGCGCCGTCAAACGTGGTCAGCGGCACATTCTTGATCCCTTCCTTCTTGGCCAGGGCTTCGAGCTTGGGCGCAATCGCCTCGGCATCTTCGGACAGGACGACCAAAAACGCCTTCATGTCCTTGGCCTTGTTCTTCTCGACCAGGGCATCGACGTCCTTGATCACCTTCGCCAGATCGTCGTTGACATCGCGGGCAAACACCGCCACGACCGGCCGATTGCCGTACTGGCAACGATAGCAGAGGGACTTGCCCTTGCTGGGACCGGTGACGTCGTTGACGTTGAACGCGCCGGGCGAATCGCCGACCGCCAGGCCGGACTTCAATTCCTCGGCAAACGCCACCGAGAACGACAGAGCGGCAAGCGCGCCGCAAACCAGAGCAAACCGTTTCATGCTGCATCCTCCAAAACAAGGTGTGAACCCAGGCACATGCCTGGAGACCATCGACAACGGGGCTACTACGCGAGCCCATCGTAAGTGGTTCGGGGGTGGGGATTGGTTGCAAGACGAGCGGCCATTGGCCAGCTTTCCTTCCTTTTTTGACCCGTTTTTCGCGACAGGACCGACAATTTGCCACAAGCGGCTGTAGCTGCGTCAGCCACTGCATTGCCTGCTCCCCCGGCAAACCAGTTGCTCTAGGGGAGATAATTCGCTCGCACCACCTTAGCAGGCCGGCCACGAGCAGATTGCCGCTTTGGCTGCCGCTGGCGGCTTTGAGATCTGCCAGCAGTGGCTTGACCGGCGCGGGTATATTGTCGATTCGCTGTGGCGAGCAAGCTAGCGGACGCACTAGAGTTGCTTCGCCGCGATTGACCGTTTGCGATGCGACCAGCGCCACCACATGGTCGTTCCGACGATGCCGACGACGATCACGAGTGCGGCCATTAGCGGAATAGGATTCAGGCCTTGACGTCGCGAACCAATCACCCGTTCGAGAAGTGTTTCCGGCTCGGGGATGGTGAGCGCCGTCGGCTCTTCGGAGTAAAGCCGGTCAAAACGAGCCTCTACGTCACCCCCCTGCCGAATCCAATCTAACTCTTGTTTTTCGAGCGCCGCATACCACACTTCAGCGTCGGCCAGTTCTTTCGTGAATTCAGCTTCTAACTCCGGGACTCTGTGGCTTGTCTGCATTTCCAGTGCCGCCTTGGCAAGCGCGCGATACTTTGCCTTCGCCTGGGGATCTTCAACCACGTATGACGCCTGAAGCAGTGCCCGTGCCGCCAGTTGTTTGGCGTCCTGCTCCGGCCGATCGCAGTCAGTCAGCAAGTTCGCCAGTGCTTCCAGAAGTAACGGGTTCTTGTGGTTGGCGAATCGCATCATACCCAGCACGCCAGTGATTGCTGATTTCGCTTCGTCTTCGTTCAATTGGGTTTTTCCCAGGCGACTCGCGACGAACTCAGCGAAGCTGTTCGGCGGCGCATTTTCCGAATAATCCGGCTTATAACTCATCGGAAACACCAGCTTCCCATCCTTCATCCGCGTCATCGCATATTCGACCAGCCACTTCTGATACTTCTCCCGCCCGAAGTGGGCGTCAGGGTTGATGGCCAGCGCCTTGTCGATATACGGCAGTCCTTTCTCAAAATCGCCGGCCAGGATGTAGAACGTCCCGAGGTTGGAATAGGTCTCGTACAGCCCCGGCTGAATCTCCTCCTTGGCCAGGATGGTCTCAATCGCCTTGTCGTGCTGACCGATCTTCTCATAGGAGACCGCAATGTCGTCGTAATAGCCGACGTTCTTGGGATCGGTTTTGAGCTTCTCCTGCCGGTCCTTGATTCGCCACTCGTAGAATGCCGGAGAATGCCGCAGGAACTTGCCGGTGATCAGTTCCAGCGTGCTGGGGAAGCGGGATCGCTCCTGCTTGAGCGTCTCGGAGTCCCATAGGCAGGCGAGTGCGGCGGCGGGGATGAGAAAAACCAGCACCAGTGCGATCAGGCGGCGTGAGATACGCATGAGAAGCTCCCTTCCACGGCCAATTATCGGCAATTGTGCGGGAATTGCAATCAAAAACCGCCAAACCGACGAATCGATTGACGCCAGAGCGGCGAGGGCCGATAATCGGGTGTTCGCTTGACGGGTTTGCACCCTGGGACATTTCGATTGGAGACTGGACATGCGTACCGTTCGATTCGCCGGAATGCTGGCCGCCTTATTCGCGGCTGTCGCTCCTGGAACTCGCCTTGAGGCGGGCTGAGGTTCGTCTTCTTGTGCGCCCGGTCGGGGCGCTGGAGTTTCCTCGGCAGGTCAACCTGTGGTCGTGTCGGGTATCGGCGGCGGGTTCATGCCCCTCGGCCGCTCGATCTTCCAAAGTCAGCTTGCCGCCGCAGCGCAGGCAGCCGCCCAGCGCGAAGCGGCGCTCCGGCGACGGCAGGAGTCCGATCGAAAGATTCTGGAGCTCGCCCGTGAGTACGAATTGGGTGGCGATCTGGCGACCGCATCGCGGCTTTATCAGCGGGTGGCTCTGCGCCGGCCGGCAAACGAGACCAACAAGTCGGCGCAGGAGCGGCTCGAGCAGATCCAGGTCGCGCCCTTCGCCACGCTGAAGGCGCTGGAGGATCAACTTCAGGGCACGAAGCCGAAGACGAGCGCTTTCCGTCAGTCGGGGCCTGCCTCCGTCGATCCCGCGGCAGTCACTCAGATCTTCGACTTGCTGGACAAGTTGCAGCTTGAGTATGCCGCAGTGGCGACGGTGGAGAGCCGGATCGCCGATCGCATCAAGACCTTGCGCAACGACCCGCTGTTTGCCGCCGTGCTTCAGGAGCCTGCGGCGGCCGAGTTGTGGGAGATGGGGCAGGAGTACGAAAAGAACCAGCAGGCGTGCTGCGCGGTGCTGGTGTACGAGCAGGCGGCCAGCTTCCTGCCCGCTACATCGGCCAAACTCGCCCGGTCGCGCCTGACGACGCTGACCAAGGATTCCGTGGTGAAAAAGGAGGTGGAGCAATGCCGCGTCCTCCAGCTTTGCCATGCCAAGTTCCGCGAGGCGGAGCAGGTCAAGGCATCGAACCCCGGCAAGGCTCGCGAGCACCTGGCCCGGATCATCGAACTGGCCCCGCAAGATACGTCGATTCACAAGGCCGCCCGCGAGCAGATCGCCATGCTGAAGTAGTCGCTGGCGGGTGTGATCGTAACGCCCCATCTCCACCGGCCTAGTGCCATTCGCCACCGGGCCGGTGGGGGTGGGCAGCGCGCCAGCGCGCTATTCTGCTCTGTGACTCCGTGCAAAAAAATCGCCGGACTCACCATTCTATGGACGCCGAAGTTGCAACAGGACTCGTCGGCCAAAAAAGACTCGCCGACCCCTTCCGTTTGCTATTGGTGCCTCGCCGCCGCCTGGAATACCATCCGGTGGATGGCGCAAATCCACCGCATCGCGATTCTGCTTCCCAACTGGGTTGGCGACCTGGCCATGGCCACGCCGACGCTCCGCGCCCTGCGGCAGCAGTTTCCGCAAGCACAAATCACCGGGATCTGCCGGCCGTATCTGGCCGGCGTCCTCGCAGGGACCGACTGGCTCGATGAGCTGCTGCTGTTCGATCATCGCCAGCGGTGGGGATTCGCCAAAGCACTCCGGTTTTGGAGCAGCGTCCGCCGGCAGCAGTTCGACGTGATGCTCCTGCTCCGCAACACGTTTGCCTCGGCACTGGCTGCGCGGCTTAGTGGAGCGAGGCGGATCGTCGGTTACGCTCGCCCGGGACGCACGTGGCTGTTGACCGACTCGCTTCAGCCGCCGCGCGACGGCAAGCAGCTCAGGCCGATCTCGGCCGTGGACTATTACCTGCAGCTCGCCTATCAACTCGGCTGCCACGCTCAGCCGCGGCATTTGGAGCTGGCCACGCTGCCGGCCGACGAAGCGGCCGCCGATCGCGTGTGGAACGATTTACAGCTTCCGCCGCGCGACGTCGTGATGCTCAACACGGGAGGTGCGTTCGGCACGTCCAAGCGCTGGCCCGCCGAACATGCGGCTTTGCTGGCGCGGCGGATTGCCGGCGAGCTTGGCCAGTCGGTGCTCATCAACTGCGGCCCCTCCGAGCGTGACGACGCGCGGCAGACGGCCGAGCTGGCCAATCATCCGCGGGTGAAGAGCCTGGCAGGGTTGTCTCCCAAGGAGCTATCGTTCGGTTTGACGAAGGCCTGCCTGAAACGGGCGCGCCTCGTGATTACCACGGACAGCGGCCCGCGGCATTTAGCCTCCGCACTTGGTACGCCGACCGTTACGCTGTTTGGTCCGATCGATCCCGCGTGGAGCGTCAACTACGAGCAGGGAGCGGTGCATTTGCGACTGCCGCTGGAGTGTGCGCCGTGCGGCCAGAAGTTGTGCCCGCTTTCGCACCATCGGTGCATGCGGGATTTGACGGCGGACATCGTTTTCGAGGCCGTCGCGCGACGATTGGCAGAGCTGCAAAGGCAGGCGGCGTAACCACAAGCCGGACGGGCCAGCGAGGGACAGAGAGCTTTCCTTCGCTTGCGCTTCAGGCTTGTGGCGGTCGCGGATCCTCTTCCACCTCCGCAAACGGAATCTCTTCTGCCTCGGCGGGCGAGACGCCGCCAGACTGCTGGATGTGGCTTGCCGAGGCGGGCGCTTCGGTCGCATCAATGCCGGTGACATATTTTCGCCAGGCGTCGAGCTGTTCCTGGGAGAGGGTGTTTTCCCGCGTCAGCTCGTGCCGGGTCGGTTTCTCGGCCCCGGCGATGCCGACCATCACGATCAGCCGTCCATTCTCCTCGTAGCGGAACTTGACCTCGATCGGCGTCTTCTCGGGAAGATTCGGCGGCAGGTCGCGGACCGTGCACTTCCCGAGTTGCACGCAATCCTCCGGGTTGGCGCTCTCCCCTTCGACGATTTGCACCAGGATCGACCGCTGCCCCGGCTTCTGCGTCTTGAAGACGCGCCGCGCGGTCACTGGCAGCGGGGTATTGCGGGGAATGAGGACGGCGGTCCGCGGCCGACGCGTGCGGATGTCGGTCGCCACCAGCCCCAGGCTGTGCGAGTTGACGTTCTTGATGCGAAAGGTTGGCGACTTGCCGGCGTTCTTGGCCAAGAGCAGGCCGGCATGCAGTGCCGCTCCGTGAGCCACCGCTTCATCGGGGGAGACGCTCGCATCGGGCGGCTTGCCGGAGAGTTTTTTGAGCATCTCCACCACCGCGGGCATGCGACTGGAGCCGCCAACCAGCAGGATCCGGTCAATGTCGTCCCAGGTCAGACCACCCGCTTGCAAAGTCTGGCGCGTCGTGAATGCGGTGCGGTCCAAGAGATCTCGCGTCATCTCTTCAAACTGCTGCCGCGTGATTTCGACGCGGACCGCCTGCCCGCGATAGTCGCAGGCGATGTGGACCTTGGTCCGAGCCGACAGCGTCCGCTTGGCGTCCTCGCACTCGCGCCACAGCCGCCCGCGGCAGGTGACAACTTCGCGGGGGTCCGCGCCATGCTTCTTCTTGAACTCCTCGGCAACGAAGTCGAGCAACCGATGGTCCCAGTCCGCCCCGCCGAGCATCACGTCGCCGTCGGTGGCCAGGGCCTTGAACTCCCGGCCGCCGATCTCCATCACGGTCACGTCGAACGTGCCGCCTCCGAGGTCGTAGACGAGAATCTTCTTTCCATCCCCCCCTTTGCCGTCCGCCTTCATGAACCCCTGCTGAAAGCCGAACGCCACGGCGGCCGCGGTCGGCTCGTTGATGATGTCCAGCACCTCCAGGCCGGCGATGTACCCGGCGTCCTGCGTCGCCTTGCGGCGGACTTCATCGAAGTAGGCCGGGACGGTCACCACGGCCTTCTCAAACGGACCGATCTGCGTCTGGGCATCGAGCCGCAGCTTGGCCAGAATCCACGCCTGCAACGCTTCCGGCGGATAATTCCGGCCTCCGAGCCGCTGGTGAAAGAAACGCGAGCCAAGATCTCGCTTGGCGAATTGCGCGACCGCCTCGGCGTCGGTCGCTAGCGCCTTGGCCGCCTCCTTCCCCACAACGACGTTTCCTTCCCCCTCGAAGAACACCACGCTCGGCGTGATCTTATCCCCCTCGGCATTGATCAGCGTCTGCGGCCGCCCCAAATCGTCGAGCCGTGCGATGACGGAAAACGTCGTTCCCAGATCGATGCCGATGGCTGGGGGGGGCGAAACTTGCGGCATGAGCAGGTGCAGTCCGGGATCGGGGCGGAATGCCGGACGATTGTTCCCACCGGCACAGGTTCACTCTAGCAGCGGGCGCAGCACCGCGCCAACGGCGTTCAGCCGGCGCTGTTACATTCCGCGACAACCGCAAGCCGCGTTTGGCAGAACCGGCGGCAGTTCCACGGACGGGGCAGCGCGAGGAAAGCCGATCGCAGCGGCTCCGGTAAGATTGCGTGATTTGCCGAGCGCAGCCAGCGGTCAGCCGCTGCATGGACTTCCTGCACGGCGGCAGCCGAATGGATCAAAGCAGGAAGCATGTACTCGTCAGGGATGTCGAACCGGCCACACGCAAGGCGATTCTCATGCTCGCAGAACTGACGCAAGCCGCGTCCTGGCTGACCTTCTTGATCGTTTGGGCGATGGCGGGCCGCATCTTGACGTATCGCTAGTAGGCGGCGACTGAGTCGCGCGCCATGCCGCACCGTTCACGCCGCCTTGCGAATCGGCAGAGGCACTTCCGACGCAGATCTGGGCTCGGTTTCAATCAGCCGCCGCGCTTCTTCCAGCGTTGGCTCGTGGCCAAGATATTCGACCGCTTCGGCCATTCGCTGCTTGTAGTCCTGGATCGTGCCGAATTCCCACGATGCCACCAGTCGCCCCAGCAGCTTGAATGCCGCCCCCAGCCGCGGCAGCTCGCTCCAGGTGTCGGCGGCAATGGCCAGGGGATGCGCCAGGACCGCCTTGATGCCGCCATGCGCTGCCGCGTGCCTGAGAAAGAGGCGCTGGAGTTGCCGGCCGCGGGCCAGCGCGCCAGCCGCGGGATCGCCGGTGAAATCGCCGCCGGCAGTCAGCTTGCACGACGGTTCCACAACCGTCCGATATCCCAATTCCGCCAGCGACAGCCCGACGTCGATATCCGCCAGCCCATCGCCAACCTCGGACGCAAACCCGCCGAGCGCATCGAGCACTTCGCGGGCAAAGAAACCGGCGGCGAGCGACGGGCCGCGGACTTGGGCCGCCAGTTTGTGCCGCTGTGGCAGTGGCCGGTTGTAGCCGACCAAGTGCCGGTTGCCGCCGAGCGTGTATCCGACGCCCAGCGACTCGATCCGCGTTGGTTGATCCGCCTGCACGATCAGCGACGCGACGGCCCCCACCTTGGGATCGGCAAAATGAGCCAGTGCCGAATCGGTCCACCCTTCGGAAGCCTGAATGCCGCAGGCGAGGGTGTGCAGCACGTCCCCTTGGGTCACTTCCAGCCCGGCATTGACCAGCTCGACGAGGCTGGGGTGGCCGGGCACGTGGAGGAAGCGGACCTCGTCCGCCAAATCGTACGGATCGTCGTACGGCAAGGCATGCGCGACGAGCACTTCGCAATCGGCCGGCCGGTTTTGCAGAACCGAGACGAGCGTTTCTTCCGACTGCTCAGCGCCGCGCAAACAGGGGATGAGAATCGAGAGCCGAGTCACGAGATTCCTTCCATGGAGGTCTCGGCGAGCGGAGCAAATCACGGCAGCGAGTCTGGCCGGGCCTCGAGAGCGGTCTGGTAATTCTTCGGCCGCGGCTGCGGCGGGAAATCATCGATTCCGACTGCGCCGGTTTTCGCCGAACCGGCAAAGTTTGCCCGTCTTGCCAGGGCTCGATGATCGTCACACTCGGCGATGGCAATCCCTCGCAGTTTCCACTCGCATCCTTCCCATCCGGCATTTCTGGCATATCCGGCACACGGCGGCAGCCACGACCCGAGCGGCACCTTGTGACCTACCTTTGAAAGGTTCGCCTGACTGTCCCGGGGGCATTTTGCTGGAGCCTGCCATGCACTCGTTGACCGACGTTCTCCCGTTGCCTGGTTTCGCTGGGGCCGCCCCCCAATCACCGGCCGCCACCCCCAGCCCCTTGGCGGAAATCACCGCGGTTCCGCAGCGCGACGCCCGCCGCGTGCTGTCGCCGGCAAATCGGCGGATTGCCACGGCATTGACCCTCGTGCCGATCCCGGTCGGACTGTTCGGCGGCATTGGCCTGATCGCGACGGGAATCGCCTATGCCAACGTGAACCAGGCGATTACTGCCGCCTGCGTCGTGGCGGGGGTGCTGGACGGCGTATTTTGCGTCGTGTGCCTCTTACACTTCCAGAAGCTGGCCGCCGGCCGCTATCTCAAGTCGGTCGCCGAGCGGGCGTTTGCCCAGCGGAACGATGCGCTGGTGCGGTTCGACGACTCCGACGCACTGTTTGTGGAGATTATTCCGCGTCACGTCTGGCAGACGTTTTCGCTGGAGCCGCAGTCGGACATTGGCCTTCTGAAGATCGACACTTCGCGGCGCGAGTTTCTGCTGGAGGGGGATGTCAAGCGATACCGCATTCCGTTCGATTCGGTGACCAAGTGCGAAGTCGAGGAGATTCGCCTCCCCTCCGATCAATGGGGGACCGACCTGCACTACGCCGTCGTCCTCGACGTGGAAACGACCGAGGGCTCCCGCGAGCTGCCCCTCTTCACGCGGCATTTGGAACTAGCCTCGCGGCGGATGCTCCAGCGGAACCGTCAGGCGGATTTGCTCTGTGCCAGATTGCGGGAAGCGATTGGGGAGTAAAGTAGCGCACTCGCTCCGCGAGTGAGCAAAGACGCGCTGGTAACCGAGGTTCACGCGCGCGACGCGCCGATCCGCCACAAGCCTTAAAAAACGAGCCAAACACGGCGCAACCTCTGGCGGAGCAAGCACTTTCTGCAATTTTTGCGGGTCCCCGCACAAGACTTTAGCAGAGCATCTTCTCCCGCCTGCCAAGCCGATCGTGCGAGAGCACTGCCCGGCGAAGCACCCTTGCTCCACGTTTGACACCAAGGGGGGAGTGTGTCAAACGTCGCGCTGGGCTTGCCTCCAGTCTCCTTGCCTGACTCACAAATTGTCAAAGACCATCGCGGAAGGGCCAAGTCCTTCCGGGGCCAGCCCTTGCGCCCGCCGGCGGCATGTGCGCACGACTGTCCACTAGGTTAGATGCGCGAAAGTGGACAAATATTTCATCCTGTCGAAAAAAGTTCTCCGATTTGCTGCCTTCCGGCGGGACGTGCAAAATGCACCTGCCACACCTTCAATGCAAGCTACCCGCCGCCAGGAACGTCAAAGCGATATGCGACAGGACGTGGCAAAATGAGCTTTCTGCTGGATGCGGCAGGGGAATTGCCGTCAGCCGCGTCGATTTGACGATCGCCGCCGTGGCGCTGGCCCACGGGCTCATTTTGGTGACCCACAACACAGCCGACTATCGCAACGTTCCCGGCTTGCATCTGGAAGACTGGCTCACGCCGTGATGGGCGTCGGCTCAATTGGTCCACTCGATCGGGCTGATCGTGATCTTGTTGTCCTTGATCTCCAGCGGGGCGTAGTAGAGGGAGACGGCGCCGACGTAGGCTTCGGCCCCGCGCTGGTGCCGGTCGACAATGTCGCGCTGCAATTCTTGTCGCGCTGCTTTGAGCCGGTCGATCTCCTCACGAAGATCAGTGCGGCTTTTCCCCTCGGCAATCAGCGCGTTGATCCGATCGAGCTTTTCCTTGGTGCCGACGAGCTCGACCTCGGCGCGGACTTTCATGTCGCTGACCGATTCGCGGGCCTTTTCGGACTTTAGATCAACGTTTGTCGGCAACAGCATTCGGTTGCACGCCTTGATGCGCGCTTCCAGTCCCGCGAGCTCCACGCCGATCATGACCTTCTGCGCTCGGAGCTGAGTCAGGATTTCGGTTGTTATTTCCGACGGCTTGTCGAGCAACTTCTCCTTCGCCTTGATTGATTCCGTTTGCCTGGCGACTTCCTCGTACCCCTTCCGCGCTGCTTCAAGCGACTTCTTTGCTTTGGTCAGACTGTCGCGCTGGAGCGCCCGGCAGAAGCCGTCGAACAGTTGCACGATCGCACGGGCCCGCTGCTCCGCGAGTTCCTCAGTAGTAGCGTAGACGCTGAGATACCGCTCACGGCGTCCCTCATCTTGAAGAGCCGCGTCGTACGACCACTGCACGTCGCGATCGCACTCAATGCTGGTGAGAAAGTCCATGGCGACCTGCGAAGGAAGTTGGTCCTTTGGACACAGTTCCGAAAGGAACTTGAAATAGCCGCTCAGGGTGGGAAAGGCTTCGCTCGAATTCTTGCCGAAGGCGCTTTGCATGCGTTCAATCGCCCCGACGGACAGGACCATCCGGGCCCTGAACTTGTTCTCCAGCAGCTTCGGATCAGCACGAAACAACTTGACTTGTTCCGCTGCTCCCTTTTCCACCTTGAAGTCCCGCTCAGGCGGCTTGGCCAGCGTTTCCTCGTCAATCTCATTGACCAGCTTCTCAAGCTCCTCCGGAACGCGGTCCGCATCGGGCGGCGGCGACTCCCGGCCGCGGAATTGGGCATGTGCCACTCCCTGGCAGATCAGTGCCGCGGCTGCGAAGACGGCCACCAGCGACCAGCGAAGAATGGATTGCGTCATAACCTTAGTTCCAAGTTCAAGCTCCACCGACCCTGGTCGGTGGTAATGAGATTGAGCGGCTAGCAGCGACGCACCTCACCCCACAATTTTTCCCCTTCCTTTTCCCTCCGCCGCTTCGCGGCGGAGGGAAAATGGTGGAGCGTGGTGTTCGTGGCACCGTTTCTAGCCACTCAGTCATGGTGCCACCGACCAGGGTCGGTGGTGTTTTTCCGATCCAGGCGGGGGAACGTGGAAGTAATGTCATAGCGTGTCTCCGTCGTCAAAATCGCCGTCTGGTTCGGGCGATTCGTCTTGGGGAAGTTCCTCGCCATGGCTGACTGCCGCCTTGAATCTGGCCAGCAGTTCCTCACTGGCCGCTCGCTGCTCGGCAAACCAGGGATCCTTTGGCATTAGGTCGAGCGAGGCTTGCAGCCGCGCTTGCTGTTCGATCAGGGCGATTTGGTGCAGGATGGTTGCTTCGTCGAGTAAGGCAGATTGAGGATCATTGGCCGGGCGAACGGTATCTTGCTGCGGAGCGACTCGGGCAGTCTTGGGCGCATCATCGTTGCCGAAAAACGAAATCGCTGCGAATCCGGCAGCCAGCAGCAGCACGAGGCTGAGTGCTGCGGAGTAGTAGATCGTGCGCCGCAGGCCGGCGCTTGACTGGAGGATTGGCTGGACAGGTTGGCAACCTGTCGTACGTAGCACCGCCAGCGAAGCATCCAGCCGCGCGAGTTCCGACCGACAGCCGACACACTTGGCAGCGTGTAGCTCCACTAACTGCCGCTCATCGTCGGGCAGCTCGCCGTCTGACAGATCGACGAGCCGGTCGGCGTACTCGGCACATGCTCGCATTTCGTCTCGTTCAATCTTCATCGTTCCAGCTCGCCAATTCTTTCGCCAGTTTTCGCCGCGCGGCTCGGAGACGGCCGCGGACCGTTGCTTCGGGAATGCCGACGATCTCGGCTATCTCCCGCGAATTCAAATCCGAAAAATACCGCATCACCACCAGCGCCCGGTCGTCGGCCTCCAGCTTGGATAGGGCCTGATCGACCTCGCCTTTCAATTCACTTTTCAACACGGCAGCAGCATTCACTGCGTCGCCGCGCCAAGCCCCAGCCAATGTGCTCCACAAGCGCCGCCAACGCCCCTTCCTCCGGTGCTCCAGGTGACACCGATTGACCGTCACGCGGAACAGCCACCGCTTCAGCTCCGCGGCATCCGTAATTGCCGGCGGCTTGTCGATCGCCATCACGAAAACGTCCTGGAGCGCATCCGCCGCCTGATCGCGTTTCAGCCCCAGCCCGAGCGCCAGTGCCGCAAGCGGCTGAGCCTGCTCGGTCCAGACCGCCGCCAGCAAACGCCGAAAGGGGCTCAAGCCGCGCGCTCCTGCGGCACTGCCGCCGGCCAGGGCCGGCAGCGCGCCAAGGTCGATGGACTGGGAAGCGTTCATGCGCTCTTGAATACAGTGCGCGAGGGGGCCGGGGTGTTTACCAATGTAGCGCACTCGCTCCGCGAGTGCGCAAAAACGCGCCGCGTTTCGACAAACCGCCGCAATCCGGCAACCAATTTGGCCGCCGAGTCGATTTGGGCACTCGCGGAGCGAGTGCCCTACATATGAGTGTCCTACGAAAAATAGACCCGCTCGGCCGTCTTCCGCAGGAGCTGCTCCTTGTCTCCGGCCGACAAATCGAGCCGGTCGCGGATGAGGGCGATCGAGTCGCCATACTTGTGCCCTTTGTCGGCCTGGTAGGGTGCATCGCTGGCCCACATGCAGCGCGAGGGACCGTAGGCGTCGAGCACGCGGCGGATCATCGGCACCAGGTCCAGGTACGGGGCCTGTTTCTTGCCGAGGGCGTAATAGGCCGACAGCTTGGGAAAGACGTTCTTGTGCCGAGCCAGGCCGCAGAGGTTTTTCACGTCCTCGTCGCGGATCGTCCCATCGACGCCTATCCGGGCGAAATGGTCGATGACGACGTTGGTGTCGGGATGTTTGCCGCACATCGCATCGACGGCCACCAGATCCTTGGCATCGATCAGGCAGCTCATGATCTGGCCGGACTTGGCGGCGTGCTTCCACATTGCGGCCATCCCTTCGCTGGCCAGCCACTCGTCCTTGTAGATCCAGGAGGTGATCCGAAACGCCTTGACCCGCTGTTTGAGGAGGGCGTCCATTTGGGCCGGGATGGTATCAGGGGGCTGACGCCCCCCGCTCGCCTTCGCCCGGTCGTCGATCATGCCGGTGACAACGAAGGCTCCAGGGTATCGCGCGGCGCAATCAATCAGGTAGGAATTGTCCCAGCCGTGGTAGGTGTGATGCTGAATCAGCACGACGCGCCCCACCTGCTGCTCGTGAGCGAGCTTCAAAAGTTCCTCCGGCGTGAAGCTCGGCGGGGCCAAATCTTCTTTCGTCTTGTTATTGGCCAGCGGCCAGCGCTTCGTATCCGGCGACCAGACGTGGGAGTGAGCGTCGATGTAGGGGTGTTTTTCGAGGTTCACGGTCTCGTCCGCTGTGATCCCCAGAGTTAGCCGAGGGAGGCCGACGACTCCTGACATGACGGCGACCGTCCCGGCTGCGAGAATACGGCGACGAGTGAGATGGGGATTCATGAAAAGGTTCCTTGTTGCAGCACTCAGGTGCCATCCAGCTCCCGGAAAGCGGCCGCGTCACAAGTATACCAAGCGGACTCCCCGTCTGCTCCGTCCTTCGAGCCTCTGTGCCTTGGCGCCTTTGTGTTATAAAACCAAGCACGCGGCGAGTAGTTTTTTCAAGGCCATCCCACCCTTGTGAGCAGATCATGCGCCTTTTACATCAACCATGGGTCGTCGGTTTCACGCTGCTCGCCATCGCCCTGGCATTTCCGGCCCAGGCTCAACCGCCAGCCAAATGGTACAAAGGCAACCTCCACACCCACTCCTTGTGGAGCGACGGGAACGATTTTCCCGAAATGATCTGCGACTGGTACAAAACCCGCGGCTATCATTTCCTGGCTCTCTCCGACCACAACATTCTTAGTGCCGGCGAGAAATGGATCGACGAGAGCAAGGCCCAGACGCGGGATGCCATCGGCTCTCTGGCGCGGTACCGCGAGCGGTTCGGCGACAAGTGGGTCGAAACGCGCGAGAAAGACGGCAAGCAGGAAATCCGCCTCAAGACGCTCGCCGAATTCCACCCCCTGTTTGAAGAACAAGAAAAATTCCTGCTCATTCAGGCCGAGGAGATCACCGACAGCTTCCAGTCGCTGCCGGTCCACGTCAACGCCACCAACCTCCGCGATCTGATCAAGCCCCAGCGCGGCAACAGCCTCCGCGAGACGATCGCCAACAACCTGATTGCCGTCGAGAACCAGAGCAAGGCGGTCGGCCAGCCGATGCTGGCCCATCTCAACCACCCCAACTACGGCTACGCGGTGACTGCCGAGGATATGGCGGCGGTACTCGAGGAAAAATTCTTCGAGATCTACAACGGCCATCCGGGGGTCAATCAACAGGGCGACAAGCAGCACGCCGGCATGGAGCGGATGTGGGACATCGCCAACACGCTCCGCATCGTCGAGTTCCAGAGCCCGCCGCTGATGGGGCTGGCCACCGACGACTCGCACAACTATTTCGGCACGCGCGGCGCTTCCCCCGGCCGCGGCTGGGTCATGGTGCGCGCCGAAAAGCTGGCCGCCGAACCGCTGATCCACGCGCTCGAGGCCGGCGACTTTTATGCTTCCAGCGGCATCGAGCTGGCTGTGGTGCGCTTCGACGCCGAGAAAGGGCGGCTGTCGCTTTCGATCGTGCCGCAGAAAGGCGCTTCCTACACCACCGAATTCATCGGTACGCTCAAGGGCACACCAGTCACCAGCGAGCCGATCCGCGACGACCAGGGGCAGGAAGTCCGCGCTACGCGGCGCTATTCCGACCAGATCGGTAAGGTCCTGGGAAAAGTCGCCGGGATCAAAGCGGCGTACCAGCTTACGGGGGATGAGCTCTACGTCCGCGCGGTCGTGACTTCGAGCCTCGCTCCCGAGAACCCGTCGCTGGAAAACCAGAAGGCGCAAGCCTGGACTCAGCCGGTGGGCTGGCAAAAGCATGTCCCCGCGGCGATCAAGAGCAGCCCGGCAGCCGCGGTGCGCTAGCCTGGCAGGCTTATCACCTGTCGGCCAACCGCACAGCGAGTGGACACATTCGACGCGGGCGAGGGAACGGAAGGGATTCCGCTCTGCGCAGCGAAGCGGCTATTCGCTCGGCGCCGCTTCTTCCCAGTCGTCGTCTTCATCGTCTTCGTCGTCGTCCCAGTCATCGTCTTCATCGTCGTCCCATTCGTCGTCGTCGTCTTCGTCCTCGTCGTCTTCATCGAACTCCTCGTCGTCCACTTCCTCCCACTCGTCGTCGAGGTCGTCCTCATCGTCGTCGTCCTCGTCGAGTTCCTCTTCGTCATCCAGGTCGTCGTCCAGATCGTCGTCCTCGTCGTCGTCCTCGAACTCTTCTTCCTCATCCATTCGTGGTGTCAGGGCGATGCCCTGCCGCCCGGCGCGCAGGGCGGCCCACTCTTCGTCCCAAACCCACTCGGCCTTCAAAGTCACGGTCACGTCGCACTCCTTCTTCGGATTCGTCGCAGGCACAGATGTTTTATCAGGGAACGTTCCTGATTGGAACGCTCACGCTCCGTCGAATCGGACTGGCAGGTCATTCTCGATCTCGTCGGACTCCGCGAGCCCCTCCCCATCGTCTTCGACAGTGTACTCGTCACTCGCCTCCTCGCCAGAAGGGGGAGCGTCCTCTTCTCCACTGGCCAGGGACAAATTCAGCGGCGGGCCGGCCAACACCGGCGAATTGCGGATGGTCTCGGCACGCGGCAAATCCTCCATGCTGTGCAACCCAAACAGGTGCAAGAACCGCCTCGTCGTCGCGTACAAAAACGGACGCCCCAACTCTTCGCTCCGACCGCTGATCCGCACCAGGTCGCGCTCCATCAATTGCCGCAGGATCTCCCCGCAATTGACGCCGCGAATGGCTTCGATATCGGCCCGGAGGACAGGTTGACGATAGGCAATTACGGCCAGCGTTTCCAGGGCGGGAGGAGACAAGCGTGCCTCCCCCGGCACATGGGCCAGCCGTCGCAGCCACCCGCTAAACTTGCGCCGCGTGAGCAACTGATATCCCCCCGCCACTTCCTCCACGCGAAAGGCGCGCCCCGCCTGGTCATACTCCTGATTCAGCCGCTGGATAAGCGTCCGTGCTCGCGTTCCATCTTCCAGTCCGGCAAACTGGGCAAGCTTGCGGCTATTCAGCGGCTCCCTGGTCAAAAACAAAACCGCTTCCAACCGCGACAGTGGCTCGGAAGCGTCACTGCTTGCTTGATTCGCTGGCAGTTCCACCGGGGAAACTGCCCCTGATTGCCGCCAAGGTCGGTAATCATGGGCCGTGAGGCGGCCCAGGCAATAGCGCTGGCAAGCGCTGCCAAGTTGAACGGCGGGCTGGAATGGTGCCTTGCGCATAAGGGCTCGATCGCTGTAAATAAAGCCCATGCCACGGCTTATGGCAACCCCAGGCAGGAGCCAGGAGTCAGGAGCCAGGAGTCAGGAGCCAGGAGTCAGGAGCCAGGAGTCAGGAGCCAGGAGCCAGGAGCCAGGAGCCAGGAGCCAGGGGTGAGGGGTCAAGAGGTCATCAGGAGTCAACTTTGGACTTTGGACTTTGGACCTTGGACTTCTATAATCCCGCCGCCTTTGCCGCATCCCGCAGGAGGTGCCCATGCGCCGGATCGCCATCATGAATCAAAAAGGGGGCGTCGGAAAAACGACGACTGCCGTCAACTTGAGTGCTGCGCTGGCGACCGCCGGCAAGCGCGTCTGCCTGGTCGATCTCGATCC
>DATKDU010000510.1:0-2456 GCA_035512595.1 Pirellulaceae bacterium | reverse complement strand
GGGTGCGATCAGCCAGTTTCAGATTCCAGCCGCCGACGCGCCGCTGAAGAAGCTGGGCGAGATGCCGGCCGCCTCGAGCATCCCGCATTTGACCTTTGGCTTGATCACCGGCAATCGGCTGTGCACAGCGGGGGTGGGAATTGCCATGTTTGATCTGACGGCCGGGGAAGAACTCAAGTCCCGCTGGTCGCGCTGGGATGATGGCGCGTTCTCCTCGCCGCCTGAGCAGATCGGCGAGGTTATCTACTGCGTGCGGCATTCGCCCGGCCGCGGCCACGTGGCGGCAGCGGTGAAAGTCGCCGACGGTCAGCCGCTGTGGGAGACGCCGCTCGTATTGTCCAAGCAGGAGGCAATGCCATGAGAGAACCACGAAACACACGAAAGACACGAAAGGGGAGATGGCTAGTGCTCCTTTCGTGCCTTTCGTGTGTTTCGTGGTTGTTCCCTCCGCTGACAACTTCAACTGCCGCCGATCCGCTTTATCTCTCGCGGCCGTACGACGAGATCACCCTCGACGAGAATAATGGCGGCGTGCGGCTGAAAGTGCTGCCGCTGGCGCTGCCGGGGCGGAAGATGCCGGCCCCGGACGATCGCAAACAGGACCTGGAGATCGAGCTCCTCGATCGGCCGGGCGAGCGGTTCCGCGTCGGCTGGAACAACATCGTCGGCATCAAGTTCTTCGAGGAGCTGGTTTTGGCCGAGGCGGAAACACACGTCAAGGCAAACCGTTTTGACGAGGCCTATCCGTATTTCCATTTTCTGGAGACCCGATTTCCAAACACGGCCGGGCTGAAGGAGGGAGTCGAGAACTATCTGTGGGCGCAGATCGGGGCGGACTTCACTGCCGGACGCAACGACGCGGCACTCGCGCTGCTCGTCGAATTGCACCAGCGGAATCGAGAGCGGCAAGGGGTGGCGACCGCCTTCGAGCGGGTGACTCTGAAGCTCGTCGAGGAGCGCATGGCTGCCGAGAACTATCGGGCGGCACGAGGGCTCCTCCGCAGTTTGACGCAGCGCTATCCGGATAAAGCGAGCGCCACGGCGACTTACGAAGAGCAACTGCGCGACAAGGCCGCGGCCGCTTTGAACTCGGCTCGCGAAGCGCTGGCCGGCGGCAAATTTCGCGACGCTCATGCGGCGGCGCGGCAGGCGCTGGCGATCTGGCCGCCCATCGAAGGGGGGCGTGAGCTGGCGGCGGAAATCCACCAGCGGCATCCCGTCGTGGCCGTCGGCGTGACGAATGCCGCCGACGACTGGGCCGCGCAGCGCACCGGTCCGCTCGTCGCGCCAAGCCTGTTTGCGATCGCGGCAGGGGGCGAGAATCCGTACCGTTCGCAAGTGGCGCAAATCGTGGAGAACAAGGAGCCGCGGCAGATTCTCCTGCGGCTTCTGGCCAAGCCGCCCGTCACCGCACAGGAGCTGGGGCAATTGCTGCTCGCTTCAGCAGACGCACAGCAACCCGGTTTTGACCCGGCGTGGGCCGACCTACTTGCACAAATCGAATCCCGCAGTGCGGAAGAGCTGCTCATTGGCCTCAACCATCCGCCGCTGAAGACCGAGGCGTGGCTGACCGTGCCGCTGCCGGGGAGCGGAGCCTACCGCATCGAGAGTCAGACCGCCGAGCAAACCATCTTCGCCAGAAAGTCACCGCCAGCGGCCGTGAACTCCCTGCCGCTCATGGAGATCGTCGAGCAAACGTATGCCGACAGCGCGGCGGCGCTGCGGGGGCTTAGGCGAGGCGAGGTGAGCGTCCTTGATCGCGTCAGCCCCTGGGAGCTGAAGTCGCTGGCGGCCAGCAGCCAGATCGTCGTCGGCCGGTACGCGCTGCCCAGCGTACACGTGCTCCTTCCCAATCCTCGCCGGCCGCTGGCCGCCGATCGCACGCTCAAGCGGGCCATTCTGTACGGCATCGACCGCCAGAGCATTCTCGACCGGGCGCTTCTGGACGGGCAAACAATCAGCGGGTGCACTGTAATCAGCGGGCCGTTTCCGCGCGGCGAGTCGAAGAACGATCCGCACGGCTACGCTTACGACGAAGAGGTCGCCGCGCGGCCGTACGATCCGGACGTGGCGCTCGCCCTGTCGCGCCTGGCCCAGCCCGCAACGCCGCCTCGCCCGCTCGTCCTGGTTCATCCGGCCGATGCCATCCCCCGCGTCGCTTGCCAGTCGATCGCCCGGCAACTGGCCGCCGTCGGCATTCCCCTTACGCTCCGTGAAGAGTCGCCAACATCGCCGGGCAAAGACGATTTCGACCTGCGGTACGTCGAGCTCGCCATGCAGGAGCCGCTGGTCGATGCGTGGCGGCTGCTGGGCCCGCGAGGACTGGCCGGGCAACCAAGTCCCGCCATGCTCTTGGCGCTGCGGAAGCTGGAAGGAGCCGGCGATATGACCGCGGCCGCGCTGCGGCTGAAGGAGATTCACGCCCTGGCCGCTGCCGAATTGCCGGTGATCCCGCT
>DATKDU010000509.1:0-6709 GCA_035512595.1 Pirellulaceae bacterium | reverse complement strand
TGCCGAAGACCTCTGCCAGCGCCTCGGCTACCCCGTCCCTCGGCTGCCATACCACCGCCCCTCGTAAACGGCTCTGGCAGCCAACTCACCGGCCGACTTCTCGTCGCCAAACTGGCCTGCTTTCTGACCGCCACTGACAGCACTGGTCGTCTAGCGGCCAAGATTCCGCACCCGTAATGCGGTGACGCCGGTTCGAGTCCGGCCCGGTGCTCTCGCTCATTGACAATTTGGTTGTGATTCACAAGCGCCCATGATGTAACGGCAGCCTGCTGCCTTGCCAGGGCGGAAGAGCGGGTTCAATTCCCGCTGGGCGCTCATTTTTTCAGGACGTGGGAAAGTCTGGCATTCCGCCGGGCACCGCCCGAAGGGTGGTCGCGGGCGCACGAGATCGCTGGTTCAAATCCAGCCGTCCTGACTTTGATGATGCGGTGGGACCCGTGTTGGTACGGGTAGGCGGCTGTTAACCGCTTGGGCGCAGGTTCGATTCCTGCCGCCGCAGCTAGCGTGCCCCTGGCCGAGCGGCAAAGGTGCCAGCCTTCCAAGCTGGCGAGGCGGGTTCGATTCCCGCAGGGCACTCTGTTCGGGGATCGGCTAACGGCAGGCTGCCGGGCTTCGGGCACCGCCGCGAAGCGGTGGTCGCCGGTGATGCAGGTTCAAATCCTGCTCCCCGAACCTTTGACATTGATGCGGGGTCGTCTAAGGGTAGGACGGGACGCTCTGAACGTTCTGGTGTTGGTTCGATTCCAGCCCCCGCAACTTAACGGAAGTCATCCGGCCGGATGAGGACCCTGTCTCGAAAACAGGTGCGGGCAAACCGTTGTGGGTTCGAGTCCCACGGCTTCCGCTTCGATATTCAAAGTCCCGTGGTCCAGCGGCAACGACTCCTGGCTTACACCCAGGCTAGCGGCGGCTGAAGTCCGTCCGACTACCTTCGCCCTGATACGCCAATCGGCTGAGCGGCTCGGCTTAAACCCGGGTGTTTGCAGGTTCGACTCCTGCTTGGGGCACCAACGACAAGTGGCTCGGTAGGCAACTGGCAGACCACCTTGGCTTAGAACCAGGGATGCTGTGGGTTCGATTCCCACCTGAGCTACTAACACACGTCCTCGCAGAGCAGTCCGGAGTGCTCGCCACCCTGTCACGGTGGAGGACCACCGCTTCGCGGCGGTGCCCCGGTTCAAATCCGATCGGGGACGCTTCGATAGCGCGGTACGCAAACTGGCAAAGCGGCGAAGCTCAGACCTTCGCGCCCTGTGGGTTCAACTCCCACCCGTGCTACTGACATGCGTCGGTTGGGCATTGGCAAGCCTAAGTGGCCGTAACCCACCCGCTCCCCGAGCTTTGCAGGTTCAACTCCTGCCCGGCGCACTGACACCAGGCCCGTTCGTTTAGAGGCAGGACACCAGGTTCTCAACCTGGCGACGTGGGTTCGATTCCCGCACGGGTCACTGACTGACACAGCCAAGTGGTGGAATGCAGACACGCTGGCGCCAAGAACGTCGTGCCGCTAAGGCGTGGGAGTTCAAGTCTCCCCTTGGTTACTTGATGACGCGGGTGGGCCAGCGCCCAGCAGAGTTTCATAAGCTCCGCACGCCGGGTGCGACCCCCGGACCCGCTACTTGTTTGGCCGGGTACGCAAACTGGCAAAGCGATGAGGCCCTAGAGCCGTCGTGCCTGTGGGTTCGCTTCCACCTCGGTCACTGACAGCTTGATCCCGTGGTCCAACGGCGAAGACGCCTGCGTGACATGCAGGAAAGTGATGGTTCGATTCCATCCGGGATCACTGCGATTGAGAAGTAAAGGTCTGTAGGTGCTGTGGCCGCACGCCGCCGTGGTAAGGCGGAAGACTGGGTTCAATTCCCAGACGGACCTCTGTTGAAACATGGGCGGCTCGTCCAACGGGAAGATGCCTGGCCTGCAACCAGGAGATCGGGGTTCGATTCCCCGGCCGGTCCACTGAATTTAATTGGGCTCATGGTCCAACGGGACGACATCGCCCTGGCGTGGCGGAGATCCGAGTTCGATTCTCGGTGGGTCCACTGATACGGAAGGTTGCCGGATACGGCTCGCCGGGCCGGTTTGCGCTGGCCGTGCGGCTTTACCGCCATGTGGGTTCAAATCGGGCACCGACGCGAAGCGTTGGTCGGCTTTCCGCTTCGGCTCGATGGTGAAACGGAAATCATGTTGCGGTTCTAACGCAGAGTTCCGGGTTCAAATCCTGGTCGGGCTACTGATCGGGGCTAACTTTTTGAAGGGACAAAAAACCAATGGCTACGGCTCTACAGCAAGCGTTTGAAGCAATGGGCGCGGATGTGCTCGTTCGCATAGCTGGAAACGCATTTGAGATTGACGTTCGGCAAAACGGCGAACGCGAGACTTTCCGGCTCACGTACCCGCTCGGCGACACGATTCAAGCTGACGTGCTCGATGTGAAGCCCAGACTGCGGCATGGGCCTGCTCTTCCGCGGCGATGAGCGCGTTGATCTCGTGCTGATGGTCGAAGAAGTAACTGAGTGCGTGGAACACCTGGGCCTCAGTCAATCCCAAGGCCTCGGCGATATCCGAAAGGGACTCACCGTGCTGATGCAGCGTCGCCACATGCCGCACCGTGACGCGCAATCCATCGATCACGGGCTCGCCGCCGCAAAGGCCCTCGAGCCGGACGATATGAGGGTGCTCAGTCTGAACTTCGCCCGCCATGCCAGATGCCTCGCGAAGAAGAAACAGGAACCGCCTTAAGTCTATCACGGAAACAAGAATCGCGGCAACCGAATCACCCTCCCCCCCACTTTGAACGAACCTCAACCGCTTCCTCCTTCCCCAAAGAGTTCGGACATGAACACCGCCTCCCGCAATGCAAGAAGGATAAGCATCCGTCTTTCTTTTGAATTTCTGAGACAAACGCCGGCCCTTTCTCGCACTTCTTTCTAGCCGGCAGTCGCGAGTTGAGTTGTTCGCTTCCTTCTCTGGGGTTCGCAGTGAATGCCGCGGTTTGCCGCCGGAATTTCGTCCCCATCTACCCCAAACCTCCACCACGCGTGCTGGTTGGCCGCTACGGAAACAAAATCGTGAAGCCTTCCTGGGTGAAATGATGGTCGCTCGTCAACACTTCCGAAACGCCCATCTCCCGCAGGGCGACCATCGAGCGGCAATCGACCAGGCTGTACTCCTTGTCCGGCCGGGATTCGTAAAGTGCCAGCGCGGCATGGAAGCCGGTGGAAGTTTGAGGCAGGACTTGGATCGAGGGGTCGGCAATTACGCTTCGGACCGCGACAGAGGCCAGCATGCGGCTCGACGGTCCGCCCGCTCCGAACCAGTTCAAGAATTCGGTCAGAACTTCTTCTGTCGTGACCAATCGGGCGGCTGGGTGGGAGCGTCCCCAGGCAAGAACGCGGGAATGCCAATTGTCCCTGACGTGGGTCGAGGCGATCCAGTAGAACGCATCCGCAAAGTACACCCCAGCCATCACTCCATTACTCCGTCAAATCCGGACGCTTCGGCCAACCATAGAGATAATGGTCGTGCTGTGAGGCCCCGTCCGTGGGCCAATTCGCAACTTCTTCAGGCGGCAAATTGGCAGCCAGTTTCGCGAGCCGCTCCCAAATTGGTTCCCCCGCCGGCGCGGTCGAGTCAGGTCCACTCCGAAGCGACGCCCCCTGCTGCTGCTCCACCGTCACCCGCACTTTTTCGTGTTCGCTCAGCGCCAGCGGCTGGGCCGGCACGAGAACCCCATTTTCGTAAGTGGCATCCACGGTAATCGTCATCGCACAGGTCTCCACAGTAACTCTACAGCACCATTCTACCACGCCTCCCAAGCCCTGGCTTCCGTCAACTTTGAGCTTTGAACATCGAACTTCAAACCGCTTCCTCCTTCCCAAAGAGTTCGGACATGAACACCGCCTCCCGCAATGCAAGAAGGACAAGCGTTCGTCCTTCTTTTGAACTTCTGAGACAACTGCCGGCCGTTTCTCGCACTTCTCGCTAGCCGGCAATCGCAACACGCTTATTCGCTGTTTTCCCTGGGGTTCGCCAGTGAATGCCGCGGTTTGCCGCCGGCATTTCGTCCCCATCTCCCCCAAGCCTCCGCCACCCCTTTCCCTCGCAGGATCATTCCATGAACCGCCTCGCCTCCTGGCTCCGCTCCGCGTCAATCAACCGCTCTTCGGCTCGTATGCTCCAGAATTATCGCTCCCGTAGCCGGCGACTGCTTTTGGAACGGCTGGAGGACCGCCAGCTGCTGGCCCTGATCAGCCACTGGACCGCGGACAACACGCCCGCCGACGCAGTGGGGACGAACCATGGGTCGTTGATAAGTGGTGCAACGTATGCCGCTGGCCAGATCGGCCAAGCCTTCAGCTTCGACGGCATCGACGATCGCGTGCAGGTGGCGGACTCGGACAGCCTGAAGTTGACGGCCTCGCTAAGCATCGAGGGGTGGGTTAAGGCAACCGGGCACGCGAGCCAGCATGGCATGATCCTCTTTCGTGGCGATGACCGCGGTGGCCTCGATCCATATTGGCTCTCGGTGGAACCCAACGGCCAACTCGTCTTTGTCGTGGAGAACGGGACAGAGGGGGCGGGCGTATCTACGACCATGCCGATGAACCAGTTCGTACATGTCGCCGGCACGCTGGACGATGCGACTGGCGCCTTGCGGCTGTACGTCAACGGCGTGCTCATGTCGCAAATCGTTACCACCGTCCGGCCGTTTGGCGATCTCGATCCCGCTTTCAATCCGGGGATCGGCATCGGCAATCATGGCGGCTACCCAAATACCCCGCACAACTTTCCGTTTGACGGCCTGATCGACGAGCTCAAGGTCTACGATCACGCGTTGTCCGGCGAGGAAGTGCTGAACAACTTTAGCGCTGGAAAGGGGGCCCTGGAGCCGGTCGTTTCAGTGAGCGATGCGGCCGGGGTTGAAGGGGATATGGCCACCAAGTACCTCGGAAACTTCGTTTCGCCCGGCGAGGGAGGACTTGATGATCCCAGTATGATGATTTACGGCCCTGACGGGATGCTCTACGTCTCGACTCGCTTGGCCAATAGTGTGCTGCGTTATGACCCGGCGACGGGACTGCCAGCGCCGGCGCCGGGAAAGCCGGGCGCTGAGTTTGTATCGCCCGGGGCCGCAGGGCTCAATTCTGCGCGGGGCATCGCTTTCGGCCCCGATGGAAACCTCTACGTCGCCGGTACGAACTCCGACGCTATCTTCCTGTTTAGCGGCACCACGGGCGAGCCGGTGGGTGATGGATTGTTCGTCGCCTCGGGAGTCGGCGGCCTGGACCAACCGCGCGGCCTGCTCTTCCACTCCGATGGATTCCTCTATGTGACGAGCGTCGGGCAAACCACTTCTGGCGATGGCGTGGACTCGATCTTGCGGTACGACGGATTGACCGGCTCTCCAGCCGGCATTTCGGGCCTGCCGGGCGACGCCGTGTTTATTCCGTCGGGGACGGGCGGGATGGACAACCCCTCGCAGATCGTTTTTCACGACAATAACTTTTACGTGTCGAGCACCTCACCGAGCACTTCCAATTCGGTGCTGAAGTTTGCACCGGACGGCAGCTTTCTCGGAGCGTTTGTACCCACCGGCAGCGGAGGACTAAGCGGTCCCGTAGAGCTCGTGTTTCGCGACGGCTTCCTCTACGTCACGAGCTGGACAAATAACAAAGTGCTCCGCTACAGCGGAACGACTGGCGACTTCGTGGATGAAGTTGTCAGCGGCGGAGGACTGGCGCGGCCCATGGGCTTGGTGTTTCAGCCCAATGGAGACATGCTCGTCGCCAGCGGCGATAGCGACGAGATTCGACGCTATGGAGCGTCCAGCGCCCTCGTCTTCACCGTGTCCCTTGGCGCTCCATTTCCGACCGCCGTTTCAGTGGATTATGCAACGGCCGACGGCACCGCACTTGCCGGCAGCGATTATGTGACGACGGCTGGAACCATTACCTTCGCTCCCGGCCAAACCAGTGGCATCATTGTCGTTCAAACACTCGACGACACCATTTACGAACCCACTGAAACATTCACCGTCAACCTCTCCAATCCCGTCGGCGGCGTCATTGCCGACGGCCAAGGCGTCGGCACGATCATCGATAACGATCAGCCCCCGACGAAGTTCTACGTCGTCAACGACGGCAGCCCCGATCGGACGTATGAGTATGGACCAACTGGCGCGGCGGTCGAGAATTATGTGATCGACAGCGGCAATTCGGCCCCGCGCGGCGCGGCCAGCACGGTGGCGGGCGACAAGGTCTGGGTCGTCGATGGCAACAAGAAAGTCTTCATCTACGACACCAGCGGCGGACTGCTGGGATCGTGGACGGCCGGCTCGCTGGCCAACAATGCCGACGAGCAGGGAATCGCCACCAACGGCACGGACGTCTGGATCGTCGATGGCAAGAGCGACAAGGTCTTCCGCGACACCAATGCGGCCGGCCGACTGTCAGGGAGTCAGAATGCCGCCAGCAGCTTCAGCCTCAACAGCGGCAACCGCAATCCTAAGGACATCGTCACCGACGGCGTCCATCTGTGGGTTGTCAACGACACCTCCACCGACAAGGTCTTCAAGTACACGCTGAGCGGGTCGCTGGTGGGGAGCTGGACGATTTCGACCAGCGGGGCGACGGCGCCGACCGGCATCACGCTCGATCCGGCCAGCCCAAGCCACTTGTGGATCGTCGATAGCGGCTCCGACCGCGTCTAT
>DATKDU010000508.1:0-3694 GCA_035512595.1 Pirellulaceae bacterium | reverse complement strand
CCGTAGAAGAAGGCGATGGCCGATCGCAATCGCGAGTTCAGCTCCGCCTGCCACTGGTTCCAATCGTCCCAGTCGAGGTCGCGGCGGGTCACCCGCCGGCCGTGGTAGCGAAAGACGTGCAGGTAATCGCCGTGCTGTCGGGCCGGATCGAAGAAGTGTTCCAGATCGACCGTCGCATCCGGATCGACGGGACTCAGCCGCCAGTCAAACATTCGCCGGGCGTACTCGGCATGGCTCTGGGAGTCCCCCCGGCTGGACATGTCGAAAAGAATGCCGCGGTCGTAGGACAGGTTTTCAACCTGTTCTGAATTTGCTTTGGACAGGTTGGAAACCTGTCCTACGGCGAACTGCACGCCGAGCTGCGTCTTGCCGATCCCCGTCGCGCCGCAGACGACCGTCAGCGTGCCGGGGATCAAGCCGCCGCCGAGCATCGCATCCAGCCCCGGCACTCCGGTTGAAAGCCGATTGTCCTCCGCCATGAATGACCTGCGCGATTTCTACGATGGACACTGGTTCCAAGCACGAAACTCGAAACACGAAATCCGAAACAAATCCAAAAGGGGGGAAATCCAAATGCTCGAAACGAAGCTCCAGGCCGTTTGGGTCATTCAGATTTCGGCCATTCGTGCTTCGGATTTGGATCTGGTCGGGTCATTCCTTGCCGCTCGCCACCACCCGCAGGTTCGTCGAGAAATAATACGGCGTCTCGGCCTCTTCCTCGAAGACCGCCTCGGCAAACATGGCCGCGTAGCCTTCCGCCGGCACCGGCAGCGTGCAGACGTACTTGTCGCCGCTGGCATCGGCCGGCGAGCTGCGCCACTGGGACTCGCGGAAGTCGCGAGTCTTGGCCGACGCGCTCCACATGACCACCTTGCTCGGCCGGATATCGCTGGCCACCTTCAACGATAACTTGCCGTCGCCGCTGGCAAACGACCACTCCATCTTCGGCAGCTTCTTTCCATTCACCATCTTTTGATGGAGCGCGTTGAGGCTGCCGAACACGCGCCCGTAGTCCTTGATGCCGTGCCCCTGGTTGGGGCAGTACAGGATGTGCTTCTCGCCGGGCAGGTCATCGTAATAGAGATTGAGCGCATCGACGGGCCAATAGCGATCGTTAGTGCCGAGGATGATCAGCTTGGGCTGCTGGTAGCGGTCGCGATAGCGATACGGATCGACGATCGACAGGAGCGATTTGCCGCGCGGCGTGTCAAATTGCTTGTCGAGGTCGAGCCGCGTGTAGTCGTCGATCTGCTCGGAGACCTGGCCGCCGAAGGTCAGCCGTTGGTGGTCCATCTGCTTGTCCATTTGGAGCACATCGATGACCATCGGGGCGATGGCCGCGGCCCGCTTGTCGATCGCGCCGGTGAGCCACGTCGTCCAGCCGCGCTTCGAGCCGCCGCTGATCGTGAATGCGTCGATTGCCAGGCCCCACTCTTTCTCGCACGCCTGCTGCGTGGCGTCCATCGCCCGCACGGCCGTTTTGACCATCGGCAGGAGCAGCGGCCAGGTCGCGTCGCCCGTGTCGAGATAGTTCTTGAACGTCATGGCGATGATCTGGTCTTCCTTCTTGCCGTCGAACATCGGCTGGAAGGGGCAGTGCAGCAGGATCGCCACCGGAGTGCCGAGCTTTTCCGCCTGGAGCGCGAAGATGTGTGCCTCGCCGGGAAGTTTTCGATCGGCGGCCGGCGGCTGCTCGTATTCGTCCTTCCAACTGCTGCCGGCAATGAACAGGATCGCGCTGGTGGCGTCCTGCTTGCAGCTTGCCGGCCTCAGCAAAAAGAGCTGATGCTTCCAGACGATGTTTTTCCAGGTCTGGCTGGTGAGGATCAACTCCTGGTACTGGCAGGTGACGAGCGTTCCTTCGCTCCGCTTGACCCACTGGAAACTGTCGTCTGGCCGCGCGACGTAGTCGGCCAGGGCCTGCTCCGGTGCTTGCGGCGTCGGCGATTCCGCCCGAGCCAGTGCCGGAATGACAACCAGGACAACCGTCAGGCCAATGCCGCGAAGCGTGTGCATATTCCCTCCCAAAAGGTGAATGGCCGCAACTGCCCCGAGAACCAGGACGGCTGTCAGCGACACTTATGGTAGCTTGCCAAAGGGCGGAGTTGAACGGCGAATGTTTTCACCAGTCCCGTCAACCGGCTTCGAAGGCGGGATGGCCGGCCCGCTGGTTTTTATGCGCGGAGGCGCCGAGCCACAAAAGCACGGTGTACCCTTTTTTCTTTGTGCCTCCGTTCCTCAGTGTCACAAACGACACGCCCAAAAATCCGCGTGATCCACGGTCCAAAATGCCCCGTTTGCCGGCTGAAATCGCCCCGGCCGCATGTTAGAGTTGCACTTGCCCACTATCGCAAACGAACCATGAGGTTGGCAACATGAGTTGGAATTCGAAGACTCTCTGGATCGCTTTCTGCGCCTCGGCCGTGCTGCTGCCAATCGGCGTCATTGCCGCTCCGCCGAGCACGCGGCCGGTCGAAGGCTTGCGCGACAACACCCCGGCGGTCTGGGCCCTGACCAATGCCAAGATTGTCACCGAGCCGGGGAAGGTGATCGACAAAGGGACGATCGTCGTCAAAGACGGTGTGATTGCCGCCGTCGGTGCGGACGTGCAGCCGCCGGCCGACGCTCGCGTCCTGGACATGGCGGGCAAGCTCGTTTATCCCGGCCTGATCGACGCCTTCGGCGAAGCGCCCGTCACCGCCGAACAGCGGCAATCGTCCGCTCCGCACTGGAATCCGCAGGTCACGCCGCAGTTCGATCTCTCGGAGCATTACCGGTTCGACGACGACCTGAATAAAAAACTCCGCAGCCAGGGGATCACGGCCCGGCTCGTCGCCCCCGCCGGCGGAATCATCAAGGGACGCAGTGCCGTCGTCACGACACGCTCGACCACCGGCACGCGGTCGATTCTGGCGGCCGACGTCGCGCTGCACGTCCGGCTGACAATCTCGTTCGGCTCGCGCGACAACTTTCCCAATTCGCCGATGGGAGCCGTAGCGCTGGCGCGGCAGTCGTTCCTCGATGCCGACTGGTACGGCCGCGCGTGGACTGCTTACCGCGGTTCGCCGTCGCTCGTGCGGCCGGAACGGAACGAGGCGCTCGAAGCCCTCGCGCCCTACTTGGGCAGCGAGAAGCTGGTCATCTTCGACGCGGCCAACGAACAGTTCTTCGACCGGGCCGACCGGTTCGCCAAGGAGTTTGGCCTCAAGGCAATCATCCGCGGCAGTGGCCGCGAATACCGGCGGATCGAGGAGATCAAAGCCAGCGGCCGGCCGGTGATCGTGCCGGTGAACTATCCTTCCGCTCCCAGCGTCGGCGGCATCGAAGAGGCCCGCGACGTGTCGCTGGAGCAGCTCATGCACTGGGACCACGCGCCGGAGAACGCGGCCCGGCTGGAGAAGGCCGGCGTGCCAATCGCCCTAACCAGTTACGGCCTGCGCGACCCGGCGAAATTCCTGGCCAATGTTCGCCGGGCCGTCGAGCGGGGCCTGCCGGCCGACGCGGCACTCAAGGCGCTGACCACCACGCCTGCGGCGCTCTACGGCATGGAAATCCGGGTGGGAACGATTGCCGCGGGGAAGGTCGCCAGCCTGGTGATTGCCGACGGCGATCTGTTCGCCAAGAAAACGAAGGTTGTCGAGACGTGGGTCGATGGGGAGCGGTTCGAGCATGATGCGCCGCCGGTCGTCGATCC
>DATKDU010000507.1:0-3116 GCA_035512595.1 Pirellulaceae bacterium | reverse complement strand
CACTTCCCACACCCACCGCACCGTCTTTACGGCCGCCAGCTCGCGCGGCGCAAGCTCGTCGGTGAAGACCGTGCCGTCCGCGCGACGGATCACGTAGCCGCTGGGGAGGACCAGCGTCCACTCGAGCTTCACCTGCGGCACGATCGCCGGGTCCTTCGCCGGATCGACGCGGAGCAGCACGCGGGGCGCTGCCTGCTCGATATTTCCCGACAGCCCCAGCGGCGGCTGCTCGGTTTCGTACACAATCTGCAGCGTCCGCTTGGTCGCTTCCCCTTGTGCGGGCAGCGTCAAGAGCAGCCGGCCGTCTTCCTTCTGCGGCTTGGTCGGCTGGCCGTCGAGGAAGATCGTCCACAGCGCCGCCTCGCCCGGCAATTCGATCTCGATCAGCGTTGCCTTGGTCTTCAGGTCGTAGCGGGCGACCGACTGGCTGCGCCCCGACTGCGATACGCGGGTCACCAGCTCGGCCCGCTCGACGAATGCCGCCGGCAGCGGGTGCTGCTCGCGGCGGATCACGTCCACGACGACCTTGTTCGCTTCGTTCTCCACGCCGACGTAGCCGAACGCGCCGATCAATCGCCGCGAGACTTCATACGCCACGTTCCCTTGCAGCTCGCCGACGTCCACTTCCCGCGGGTGGCTCTGCACCTGAATGTCGAGGTCGCTCCCCCCTTCGATGCCGACGACCACGGCCTGGTGATCGACCCCTTCGGCCTGGGCGAGCGGCATTCGCACGTCCTGCGGCTCGGCCTTGTCGAATCGCTGCTGGAATTTGGCTTCCACCCAGATCTGCCCGGTCTGGCGCTGGGCAAGCTGCACGGTCCAGATGCGGCGGCCGCCCTCCACGCGGCTGGTCGCTTCCTTGATCTTGAGGCGCGCCTGGGGACTAGCCGAATCGATCTGCTGGATGTCGAGCTCCGCGGGCGTGCTCTCGGGAAGGCTGAACTCGACCCTCTGGGTGCGGGCGTCGCGGACCGCGTAGTGGATTTCGTAAGTCGCGTCCAGGTGATCAGCGTCAATCGCCAGGAACGCAAACACCTCGGCCGTCAGGGACGGGGCGATCCGCTCGGCGGTTAGCGCCAGCGAAAAGGGGCGCTGCTCGAAGCGATACGCCAGGGCCAGTTGCTCGGCCGAGAGCGCCTGCCGTTCGACGTCCGACAGGGGCACCAGACCTATCGCCTCTTGCGGCCGGATCGTCAGGTCATCCTCGACTTTGATCCCCAACGGGCCGCTGTCGCGCGTCGCGCCGACGACGGTGAACTGCGGGAACGAAACCGGCTGCGTCACCCAGTCGGCCAGCCATCCGGCCGGAGCGGCGACCGCTTGAAAGCGGATCGCCAGTTGCTGCCCGGCTTTGATGCCGCTCTTAATCTTGGCGATCAGCCGCGTGCTGGCAGCAGCGCCGGCCAGCGCAGGCGTTTCATACCGCTCAAAAACCAGCGGCGCGCCATCGGCTTTGGCGACTTCGGTCACTTGCCACGGCGAAGGTACGTTCAGCGAGAACTCAAACAGGTCTTCGGCCTGCGGCATCAGCACGATGGTGCCCGAATAACGCTGTTGTTTCTCGCCGAGCGTCAACAGGCCGCTCGATGCCACCCGCAGCTCGACCGGCGGCCTGGCGAACTCGGCCGTTAGCTGGTAGTCGCCGGAGGGTGCATAGAAGCTGACCGCCTGCCGCACGGTCGGTGCGCCCGGCTCCGCCTGAAAGACCGACTGCGGAATCGCGGCGGCGAGGGTGTCGGCATCGACGGGGATCAGCCCCGTCGGCGCGACACGCTGCGGATCGAAGCGATCCTCGACGAGCAGCCCGACGACGGCGACCTGCCCGCTCACGTCGAGCGGCACCAGCCGCGGAAACGACCATTTTTCAAGCTGCGGCGGCGAGCGCGTGGCGGTGATCAAGAGGACGATCGGCTCGATCGTCGGCTCGCGGAGAATGGCCTCCAGCACGGCCGGCATGGCGTCCTTCTTCACTTCCCAGCGGGCCAGCAGCGGCGAGTTGACCTGTGTGACTTCAAAACCGGTCGGCAGTGCGAAGCGGAGCTTATCCACCGCGCCGTGCAGCACGCGGTGCGAGACGGTGGCGTGCAGCCGCTCGTACCCTTGGGTCACTTCGGCGACCAGCACGCTCGACGCCAGTACCACCCGCTGGTCCTGCAGCGTCTTGTTGTTGAGCGACATGACGACCGCCATCGGCCCGCGATGCGGAAGCAGCTCCAGCTTCGTGGTGTTTGCCGGCTCGTCGTAAGTGCGGCTGATGACCGACGCTCCGGCACGAACTTCGACGTTCCCCGGCACGGTCAACTCCAATTTCGTGGCGCTCGTCACCGGCAGCGTGGCCTGAAGCGTCTGCGTGGCGGCACTCGTGGCCAGCGGAGCGGTCAGCGCCAGCGTCAGCTCGTGTTTGCCCCCGCCTTGAACGAACAAGATCACCTGCCCCTGGTCGCTCTTGGCCAGCGGCGCTGGCTTGCCGTCGAGCGTGGCGCTGCGAATGCCGACGCCGCCCAGCTCCAGCGGGACGGCAAACAGTCCTTCCTCCAAGAGGTCGAGCTGCAATTTGCCGTCGATGAGGGCGCGGCCTTCTTCCAGCCGCGCCGCGTACTGGGCGGCGACGACGGTCGCCGACAGCGGCACCTTCACCTGCGGCTTGGATGAGGCCTTGGCGAGTAGCGCCTCGTAGTCTTCGCGGGTGAGAAACACTCGCTGGGCGTCGCTCTGGAGGATGACGTTGAGGTCTTCAAAGGGGACGAAGATCTCGCGGATTTTGTCTTGGGCAGGCGCGGACGACGTGAACGCCAACAGGCAGAGCAGGGCAAGAATGTAGGACGGCCTTTCCAGGCCGTCCGGAATTGGACGGCCTGGAAAGGCCGTCCTACAGGGGACGAAGGAATTAACCATGGTTCGCGTCTCCTTCCTCATCGCGGAAGGGGCTGTCGCCGGCTTCGCTCTGCGTCTGGCTGTCTGGCGGCGGCTGCGTTTGCGGCGGAGCGGGGGGTATCGTCGCGGCGGCGGCAACCGCCGTCGCCACGGCGGCGGCCCGCGCTGATCGCGAGCCGAGCCAGTCGATAAACTGCGGAATCGCCCACGCCAGGAACCGCACCAGCCATACCACCAGCACC
>DATKDU010000506.1:0-11204 GCA_035512595.1 Pirellulaceae bacterium | reverse complement strand
CCTGGGGGCCGGAGACCGCCTGTACCTCTACTCCGACGGCGTTCCAGAGGCGATGAATCCTGCCGGCAAGCAGTTTGGAAACGACCGGCTCTTGGAAGCAATCGCCCAAGGGCGCTCCGAACCACTACAAGAGAACGTTGCGACCCTCTTGGGGGAAGTCATGCGGTGGCATGATACCGAGAGACCTCATGACGATATCTCCATCCTGGCCGTCGAGGTACCATACGCGCGGTGAAGGTGCCGCTGTTCGGATACCGGAGGCGAGTTGTGGACATGACGCCCGATCAGGTCACGGTTTTTTCCGTTCTTGCCGCGACGCTCGGACTTTTTATTTGGAACCGTTGGCGGTACGACGTGGTCGCGGTGCTGGCGCTGGTGACCATTGCGCTGGCCGGCCTCGTGCCGCCCGAAGACGTTTTCGCGGGCCTGGGGCATCCGGCGGTCGTGACCGTTGCGGCGGTATTGGTGATCAGCCGGGGGTTGCTCAACGCCGGGGTTGTGGATAGCCTCGCGCGGCAGATGACCCGGGTGGGCGATCGCGCCTGGATTCAGGTGGCGGCGCTCACGGTGCTCATCGCTCTGTGTTCGGGATTCATGAACAACGTCGGGGCTCTGGCGTTGTTCATGCCGGTGGCGATCTGGATGTCGCGTCAGAGCGGGCGTTCGCCGTCGCTGCTCCTCATGCCGCTGGCCTTCGGATCGTTACTGGGTGGCACGCTGACGATGATCGGCACTCCGCCAAATATCATCCTTGCGACGTATCGAGAGCAGAGCGGCTCGCCGGCGTTTGGGATGTTCGACTTTTTGCCGGTCGGCGGCGCCGTCACGCTGGTGGGGTTGGTGTTCATCTCGTTGATCGGCTGGCGGCTGACGCCACTGCGGAAAAAACAGGATGCGCCCGAAGAGCTCTTCGAGATCAGCGCGTATCTGACCGAGCTGCGCGTTCCCGAAGGATGCAAGTTCGCCGGCCGGACGATTCACGAACTGGTGACCGCCGTGGAAGAGGACGCGGAGGTCTTGGTCATGGGGCTGGTTCGATCCGGGGAACGGAAACCGCTTCCATCCACGTATGAAGTTCTGCGAGAAGAGGACATTCTGCTCATCGAAGCGGATTCGGACAGCCTCAAGACGTTTCTTGACGTGACGGGCCTGAAATTGGCCGAAGACGCCAACAACAACGAGGAGCAGGAACCATCGCGGCCGAAGTCTGAAGATCTGACGCTCGCGGAAGCGATCCTCACGCCCGGATCGATTCTCGTCGGTCGCACCGCGACAGCCCTTGACCTTCGCGAACGTTATGGGGTCAACGTGCTGGCGGTGGCCCGTCAAGGACATCGGCTGCGGGAGCGGCTGGGCACGATTCGCTTCGCGGCCGGTGACATTTTGCTCGTGCAGGGGGGCGAAGAGTCCCTGCAAACGGCACTGAACGAATTGGGATGTCTGCCGTTGGCATCGCGCGGGTTGCGCATCGGCAAGCCCCGCAATGTCGTTCTGGCAGGCGGCATCTTTGCTGCGGCATTGGCGCTCGTTGCCCTGGAACTCGTCCCGCCGGCGACCGCCCTGGTCGCCGCGGCGCTCGCCATGGTGCTGACCGGCCTGATTGCGCCGGCCGAGATCTACAAAAGCATCGATCTGCCCGTCATCGTCCTGCTGGCGGCCCTGCTCCCCATTGGCGGTGCGCTCGAATCCACGGGAGGTTCCAGACTGATCGCCGACGGGTTGCTGCAAATTGGCCGGTCGGCGCCGCCCGCGGCAACGGTCGCGGTGCTGATGACGGCGGTGATGCTGCTCTCGAATGTGATCAACAACGCGGCGGCCGCGGTTCTCGCGGCGCCGGTGGCCATCAACCTCGCCAGCCGGATGGAGTGCTCTGCGGATCCCTTCTTGATGGCGGTCGCCATTGGGGCGTCCTGCGCGTTTTTGACCCCGATCGGCCACCAATCCAATACGCTGGTCATGGTTCCGGGCGGGTACAAGTTTGGCGATTACTGGCGCTTGGGGCTACCCATGTCCCTATTGGTCGTCGCCTGCGGTGTTCCGACGATCCTCTGGTTCTGGCCCCTTTGATGTCGTGTCGATGAATGATGAGGGCTACAGCGAATGATGAGCAGGCTACAGCAAGTCCACCATCTCCAGAAGCGCTGGTGTAGAATGGAGGTCTGCGACACAAGGCTATCGACTCCGCGAGATCTCATCGGTTTGTCGGACCGAAGCGGCGGAGCCATCGCCTTGGGCGTGCGAACGTTGGTCTACGGAGAAGGGGTATGATCGAACCTCAGGCTTATCCAGTTGTTGGTATTGGCGCATCGGCCGGCGGGCTGGCGGCGATGAGTACGCTCTTCGACGCGAAGCCGACGCTCGAGGCCATGGCGTTCATCATCGTTCAGCATCTTGATCCCAAGGGCGAAAGTCACCTCGTCGATCTTCTCGCTCGGCATACATCTCTCACGGTCAGGCCCGCGCAGGACGGCCTGGCGATCGAAGCGGGGCACATTTACGTCTGCGTTCCCAACCGCGACCTGGTCGTCAGCAGCGGCCGGCTTCGCCTGGTCGATCCGAAGGCCGAACGAAGCCAACGCCGCCCGATCGATCGATTCTTCGACTCACTGGCGTCGGCGTACGGCGATCGCGCCGTGGCGGTGATTCTCTCGGGCACGGCGATGGACGGATCCCGCGGCATCGTGGCGGTCAAGGCTGCCGGCGGAACGGTCATCGCGCAGACCCCCGAAACGGCGGAATTCGACGGCATGCCACGCAGCGCGATCAGCACCAGCCTGGTCGATCTGGTGCTCCCCGTCGACAAGATTGCGCAGGCCTTGGCACGCCTGACAACGCACCCGCTCATCGACGCACTGGTCGAACCCGAGGGCCCCGTACCCGAAGTCGAGGCGGCGACGCTGCAGAGCATCCTCCGTGTGCTGCACGATCACTTCGACTATGACTTTGCCGATTACAAGCGGCCGACGCTGCTGCGCCGCACCGAGCGGCGCATGGGCCTGCGCAGCATCGACACCTTTGATGCCTATGCGAAGCTCGTGCGCGACGACGCCGACGAAGCCGCCGCGCTCTTCCGCGACCTGATGATCAACGTCTCCAGTTTCTTCCGCGATCACGAGGCCTGGGAGGAGCTGGAGCGACGAGTGATCGATCCGATGATCGCCAAGCGGGACAACGGCGACGAGATGCGTGTCTGGTCCGTCGGCTGCGCGACCGGGGAAGAGGCGTTCACCCTGGGCATGTTGCTTCTGGAACGGATCGAGGCTGCGGGCAAGGGGATCAAGCCGCAGATTTTCGCCACGGATGTTTCTGATAGTCTCGAGTGGGCCCGCGCGGGCGTCTATCCAGAGGCCCTCACGACCCAGCTTTCACCGCAGCGCGTCGAACGTTTCTTCATCAAGCATGAGTCGACGTACGAAGTGCGAAAGACCCTGCGCGACATGATCGTCTTCGCCCGGCATAACGTGATCACCGACCCGCCCTTCTCGCGGATGGACCTGATCTGCTGCCGCAACATGCTGATCTACATCGAGCCGGAGACGCAACGGAAGATACTATGGATGTTCAACTTCGCCCTGCGCGACGGGGGCACGCTGTTCCTCGGCAGCGCCGAGACGATTGGGACGCAGACCGATCTGTTCGAACCGATCTCCGCACCTTGGCGCATCTTTCGGTCACGCCGCATGACCCACGCCGACCGATTTGATTTTCCGAGGTTCTCCGTGGCGGATCGGCGGATCGGCCCGCTCTCCCCGGTGACGTCCCACCGGCGGGCCAAGGATGAGTTCCTCACCGTCGCGCAGCGGGCGCTGCTGGATCGCTATGCGCCGCCTTCAGTCCTCATCGATGCGGACCGTCAGGTGCTGGTCTATCACGGCGACACATCGCGGTATCTGATGCAGCCCGGCGGCGAGCCGACGCGGGACCTGCTGGCCCTGGTCGCCGCGGGTGTCAGGCCGCCGTTGCGTCACGCGATCAACGAGGCGATCGCCGAGAGGCGGACGATCGTCACGACGGGCGGATACATCAAGAATCGCGACCTGCGCCGGCCCGTGCGGTTGACGGTCAGCCTGCTCGGCGCGCCGTCCGAGGAATCCCCGCTGATGCTTGTCAGCTTTGAAGAGACGCCGGAGCCGGTCGCCGCAGTCGAAGGCCCGCAGGCAGACTCGGACAGCGGCGGCGCGTATACCGTGGACCAGCTCGAAGAAGAACTGCGGCTGACGCGGCAGGACCTGCACGATGTCTCCGGGCAGTACGATCGGCTTGTCGAGGAGTACAGCATCTCCAACGAGGAAATGCTCTCGATCAACGAGGAACTGCAGTCCGCCAACGAAGAGCTGGAAACCTCCAAGGAAGAACTGCAATCGCTTAACGAAGAACTGAACACTCTCAACAATGAACTGCGCGGCAAGATCGAAGTCGTCGAACAGACCAACAACGATCTGAACAACCTGCTGGTCAGCACCGAGGTCGCGACGCTCTTCTTGGACATGAACTGCCGCGTCCGCTGGTTCACCCCGGCGATCAAGCAGGTGCTGCGGCTGATTCCTTCGGACGTGGGCCGGCCGATCGCGGATCTGGCCTCGACAGTGACCGGGTCCCAGCTCGATTCTGACGCGCGCTGCGTGCTGCAGGACCTCGTACCGGTGGAAACCGAAGTCGACAGCGACGAAGGGAAGACCTTCATCCGGCGCGTGCTGCCTTACCGCACCTCGGACAACCGCATCGACGGCATCGTCGCCACCTTCGTCGACATTACGGAACACAAGAGGGCGCAGCAGCAGCGTGAGCGGCTGATGCATGAGCTGAGCCATCGCATCAAGAACACGCTGGCGACCGTCCAGGCGATCGTGCAGGGTTTGGGCCGGCGAAGCGATTCGCTGCCGGAGTTCCTCGCCGCCTTCGAGCCCCGCCTCGCCGCCCTGGCGCGGGCGCATTCCCTGCTCACACTCTACGGCGACGAACACACGGGACTGCGGCACCTGCTCAACCTCGAACTGGCGCCCTACCTCGGCGAACAGTCCCCGCGCCTCATCATCGAAGGCGACGGGCCGGCCCTGGCCCGCGAGCCGGCAATCGCCATGGAGATGGTGTTCCACGAACTGGTCACTAATGCCATCAAGTACGGCGCGCTGTCCAACGAGACCGGCAGGATCACGGTCCGCTGGCATCAGTTCAGCCGTCCCGATGGCGAGCGGGCGCGGGTCGAGTGGATCGAATCAGGCGGGCCTGCCATCAAGGCCGACGGCAAACCCGGCTTCGGCACCATGCTGATCCAGAGCAGCGTCAGTCACGACCTGGCCGGGACCGTCAGTATGCAGTTCGAGCCGCAGGGCCTGCACTGCACCATCGAATTCCCAATTATCAAGAGGACGACCGATGCCAGGGAAAACACAACGGGAACGTGAATCCTCACCGGGCTCGATCGAGAGCGGCCGCCGGCGCATGTTACAGGGCCTGCGCGTGCTGGTCGTTGAAGACGTCGGCATGGTCGCCATGGCTTTGAAGTCGATGCTCGAAGAGATCGGCTGTGAGGTTGTCGGCATGGCCGCGCGCCTGCGCGAAGCGGAGGAGATGGCGCGCCGTGAGAAGCTCGACGGCGTGCTGCTTGATCTGAATCTGGGCGGGCAGTTCGCCTATCCCGTTGCCGACATTCTTAAAGAGCGCGACATTCCCTTTATCATCATGTCCGGCTACGACGCGGGCCAGCTTCACCCTGGATTCGCCAAACTTCCGAGCATGCAGAAGCCCTTCGAGCGCGAAGGGCTGGAAGCGATGATCCTGCTGGTGTTCTGTTCACGGCGAGTGGGGGACGAAAGCGCGCCTGTTCTGCTGCCGCGGCCCCAGCCAACCATCGCGCAGGGCCCGTTGAAGACGCAGGGCGAGATCGAAGCGGCGGTGTGCCAGGGGATGTGCCGCTTTGAGCAGGAGTTTATCGGCCGCGGGCCCCGAGATGTTCAGGCCCATCTCATTGGCGACCTGTTGCTGGTCCGCCTCCAGGGCGTCCTGACCGCGGCGGAGCAGCACTTGGTCGAAACCGCGTCCGTCGAACAGGGCCGCGATCTTGTGAAGCGGGTGAGGTCGCTCCTGATCGAAACCGCACGCATGCAGATCGACTCGATGATCCAGCTGATCACCGGCACCAAGGTCGTCTCCATGCACCATGACATCAGCACCGTCACCGGTGAGGAGTTCGTGATCTTCACATTGAGCGAAACGCCGGCCTTCCGGGAAGTGAAAAAACGAAGCTGAGAGCCAGCGCGCGGTTGTGTGGAAACGGCGGAGTAAGTGTGACTCAACGACTTTTGCACCGAGCACCTTGCCTGGCGCGGACGAAAGTGCCCAAAATGAAACATTGCTCTCCTGTCGTATCAAGCACCAGCCAGGATGCCCAACATGTCTCCCAATCTGATCCATCGGCGCTCGCTTCTGAAGATGGGCGCTATCGCGGCCGGCGGCCTGGCTTTCGGCACCGAGCTTCTAGGTCAGGAAACGGATGCCGGCGAGCCGTCGGGCAAGCCGACGCAGTTCCAGATCGCCTGCATGACGCTCCCCTACAACCAGTATCCGCTCGCCCGGGCGCTGGAGGGGATCAAGAAGGCGGGCTATGAGTTCGTCGCCTGGGGAACGACGCACAAGGAAGACGGCGAGGAGAACCCAGTGCCGGTGATGCCGCCGGATGCCCCCGCCGCCAAGGCAAAAGAGCTCGGCCAGCGCTGCCGCGATGCTGGACTGACGCCGGTCATGATGTTCAGCACCGTTTATCCCGAGCATGCGAACGCGGTCGAGATTTTCAAAAATCGTGTTCTCCAGGCCGAAGCCGCCGGCATTGGCCACGTCCTGACGTTCGGCCACACGGAAGGCCCCAACCGGAAGGTGTGGGTCGAGCGGTTCAAACAGCTCGGGCCGATCGCTCGCGACCATGGCGTGCTGATCGTCGTCAAGCAGCACGGCGAGACGGGGCAGGTCACCGGCGAGATTGTCCGCGAGGTGGACGACGAGAACATCCAGGTCAACTACGACGCCGGCAACGTAATGGATTACACCAAAGGCAAAGTCAATCCGCTGGCGGACATCCAGACCTGCGTGAACCTGATCCGCAGCTTCTGCATCAAGGATCACCGCATGTTCCCGGTCAACCAGGATTGCGGGCCGGGCCTGGGGGAGATCGATCATTACCGGCTGCTGCACAACGTCGCCTTCACCGGCCGCGAAATGCCGCTGTGCTGCGAGAACATCTCCGCGCCGAAGTTAAAAGCCAAGAGTGCCGAGGAGGTCGATGCTCTGGCGCGGCGGGCGCGGGAATATTTGGAGCTGGTGATCGCTGCGCTGCAGACGTAATCACTTGCTCCCGAGGCAATAGAGCATTTCCTGCCGCTGGCCGCCGGTCCGCTCGACGACCCTCATGTAGATGCGGCTGCCGCAAATCGCGGGCGTCGCATAAACTTCGTCGCCCAGCTTGTTCTCGGCCACGAGTTCGAACTTCTCCGGGCTGGCTTTGAAGATGAAGCACTGTCCGGCTTCGTTGACGGCGTACAGATTCTCGCCAACGAGGACGAGTGAAGCCGTGAACGTGCCGCCGAGCCGCTCTTTCCAGAGTTGCTCGCCCGTGTCGCACTTCCAGCAGGTGGCCACCCCCGTGTCGAGCACTGCGTAGAGCACTCCTTCCTTCACGATCATCGACGGCACATAGACCTGGCTGGTGTTTTCCCACGCGGTCTTGCCCGAGCCGTCGGCCTCGACCGCTTGCACGTGCTGCCGCGGATAGCCGCCGCTGACGAAGACGCGCTGGCCGTCGGTGGTCAGCGACGTCACGCACTCGGTGGTCGCTCCCTCGATCTCCCACAGCTTCCGGCCCGTGGTCGGATCGAAGCTGGATACCAGATCGCAGCCGTGGACGACAAGTTGCGCGCGGCCGGCGGCGGTGAGGAGTGTGGCCGACGCGTAGTTGGCCTTCGATGGGCGATCCTGCCTCCAGACGACTTTCCCGTTGACTCGATCAAGGGCGGCGACAACCCCACCGCCGCGGCTGTCGGTCGTCACGTAAACGAGCGGCCCGTGCAGCACGGGGGAGGAACCAAACCCCTGATGCGTGGCAAAATCGGAGACCTTGGTTTGCCAGAGTTGCTTTCCGTCGAGGCTGAGTGCGGTCGTGTAGATCGCGCCCCGATTGAGAAAGTTGACCAGCAGCCGCTGGCCGTCGCAGGCCGCTGTGGCGGAGGCCTGCGTTGTCTTCTGGTTCCCCTTGCGGTCCATGCCTCCCTGATGCACGTCGGCACGCCAATGCTCGGCCCCCGACTTTCGATCGAAGGACAGAACCGATTGAATCTCTTGCTTTTCATCCGCCGTCGCCACGATAACCTGATCGCCGACGACGATCGGCGAGCTGTGTCCGCGGCCCGGAATTTTTGCCTTCCAAACGACGTTCTCGGTGCTGCTCCAATTCGAGGGCGGAGCCTGATCGGCCTCGGCGATGCCATTGCCCTCCGGTCCGCGCCACTGGGGCCAATCGCCGGCAGCGTGCCGGATCGGTCCGGCCGTCAGTAGCACGCTATCGTCAGCCGCGGCAATGGCAGGGAGAAGTACGAGCGACAACGAAAAAACCGACGTCAGGAGAGAGGTGCGTCGCATTGGCGGCAGGGTAAGCAAATGGGGGGCAAGGGCGGGCGAGAACCAGCGGCATTCAAGCGCTACCAGTGTAACACGCCCCCGCTGACGATGCTCAGAGCGAGTCACTTCCGCAGCGACTCAAACGACGGCTGTTCGTCGAGCCAGCGAGTGTGGGCGGAGAGATACGTTTCCCGGAAGAGCCGATCCAACTCCTTCGCGCCGGCAAACCGCTGCGAAAAGCCGGGCCGCACCGGATCGATGACCAGTTCCGCCGCCTGCACGAAGTGGGCGGCCAATTGCCGCGGGTCTTCGTCGCCGATGGCGATGCGGATGGTGGTCGGCGTGATGCCGGCTTCGCGCAGCTCCTGTTGGTTCATCTCGGAGTGGCTGGTGAGGGCCGGGCAGAGGATGACCGTGTTGCACTGGCCGAGCGAGACCTGGTGCCCGAAGGCCGGCTCGAGGCAATCGAAGAAGCGGGTGAAGGTGAGGCGGTCGAGGCTGGCCCGCTCGAAGTCGATCGTGAAGAGCGGGGCGGGCAGGCCGAGCCGCAGCACCCGGCGGCGAAGTTCTGCATTTTCGTTGTCGTCCAGCGCGTTGCACAGGACGTTGATGTCGGGATGCGAGTGCAGGAAGCGGGCCAGCACCGTGGTGCCGATCGCCTTGCGGAGCATGCGCATTTCGAGCGTCCGCGAGCCGTTGATCACCTCGAACGCCTTGTCGGCATCGAGGAACGCCCCTTTGACGTAAAAAACGTTCCAGAACAGCGTGTCGCGCCACGAATAGGTGACGAGGCGGCCGGAGAGGTCGGTGGCTGCCATCGACTCGCCTTTGGGAATGAACATCCGCTCGTTCTTGCCAATGACGCAGCCGGCAGTCGTCGTCCCTGAGCCGGTGATGTCCTTGGTGTAGCTGTGAATCAAAAAATCAGGACGCTCCGCCGCGTTGTCACGCATGAGCGGCTGCGCGAGAAAGGGCGTGGCGACGGTCGCGTCGAGGATGACGGTCAGCCCTTCGTCATGCGCCGCCTGGCAGATGGCCGGCACATCGAGGACGTAGCCGTGCGGATTGCAAGGCGATTCGATATAGACGTAGACCTGCTTGCCCGCCGCAACGCGATCGGCATGCTCTTGACGCACGCTCGCCAACGCGGCGCGAAAGGCGTCCACAGTGTACCCGTCAAAGAAGTGGACCGCGACGTCGAGGTTGCTCGGCTTGCGGTACCAGTCGTGCAGAAGCTGGAAGGCCCCGCCGTAGATATTGCGCGAACTGAGGACGATGTCCTGGTAGCCGAGGACGTGCCCCAGCGTGGCGTCGATCGCCGCCATTCCCGAATTGAAATTCCAGGCCATGTACTCGCCGGCGAGCGGCCCGCATTCCAGATCGACGATGTGGTTGGCCAGCGAGATTGACGTCGGATTGAGGAGCCGCGAGTAGACCTCCAGCAGCATCTCCTTCCCCTGAAACGCCTGGTCGATCCACTCGGTGCAGGCGTAGAGGTAGGTTGCCGTGCGGGCGATAACCGGCGTGGCCGAGAAAATGGCGGTCACGTTGTCGAAGATCGGGTAGGGACCTTTGGCCATCTTCGCCGACTGCGGCTCGACGAGCGACTGGTACGTGTGCCGAAACGGATTTTGCAGCGTGTCGAGCAGCTTGGCCAGTTGAAAGCAGAGGAACCGCTTGGCGTTGAAGTAGGCGATGCGATCGCTGCGGTCGAGTTGGTCCAGCTCCGCGAGCGTCCACTTCCACAGGCCGTGCAGATCGACGTGCGTCTGGTACAGGCTGCGCGCCAGGCGGCTGAGCGTGCGGCCGATGTCCGTGTCGGCATCAATGCCGAAGTGGGCGAGCTGCTCGGCGGCCAGCTCGTCGAGATTGGTCGCCGACGACGTGCTACGACGCGGGCTGAGCTGGCGGGCGATCTTCAGTTCGGCACTGGTCGCATCCGTGGACATGGCTGGATCCTTGTGGCAGCGAATACTAACCCGAAGCGCCAGCGAGGGAATACGCTCGATTCACTCGGCTCGGCCCTCGCTCGCGCTTCGGGTGAGTAAGACATGGTCAGTCGGCGGCAAGCTCCTTAGCCCGCGTGAGGACCGCGTCGATCATCGACTCGGTGAGCCGGCCGGTAAACGTGTTCTGCTGACTGACATGGTAGCAGCCCAGGAGCGTGCGGTTGCCAATGGCGACTTCGGCGGCATGTCCAAACGCGGGCCGCGGCCGCGGGAGCACCTCCCCGCTACGCGCCAGCAACTTGAGTGCCGCGTCCCAGGCGATGCCGCCCAGCGCGACAATCACCTTGAGCCGCGCGAGTGCCTCCAGCTCTCGATCGAGCCACTGCTGGCAGTTGGCCAGCTCCTGGCGGGTCGGTTTGTTCTCGGGCGGAGCGCAGCGGCCGGCAGCGCTGATGTAGACTCTCTTCAAAGTGAGCCCGTCGTCGCGGGAGACCGACTGCGGCTGGTTGGCCAGCCCCGCGCGGAACAACGCCGCATATAAAAAATCCCCCGAGCGGTCGCCGGTAAAAACGCGGCCGGTCCGATTGCCGCCGTGAGCCGCTGGCGCCAGGCCGACGATCCAGATGGGCGCCGCGGCATCGCCGAAGC
>DATKDU010000505.1:0-24786 GCA_035512595.1 Pirellulaceae bacterium | reverse complement strand
CGTGTCGGTCAGGTCGCTGGGATACGTTTCACGTGCTGGCACGTCCATGTGCATGCTCCTTGGTTTGGGGAAGATGGAAGCCAGCACACTACGCAGTTTCGGCAATTTAGAACAAGATCACTTTTCGGATAGCCTCTTAGTCCACAAACATGAACTCATTGCTGTTGAGCAGCACCCGGCAAGCGTTGGCCAGGCCGTGTTTGCCGGCGTAGGCGGCGACGGCGTCGCGCTCGGCGTCGGTTGGCTCGCGGCTGAGAACCAGGCGGAAAAGGAGCCGCACTTGCTCGCGCACGTCGGTTGCGGCATCGCGAACGAGCCGTTCCGCCAGATGCTCCGATTGCCGCACGATGAACTTGTCGTTGAGCATCGCCAGGGCTTGCAGGGCGGTGACCGACGCGCTGCGAACCGGCGTGAGCTGCGAGGAGTCGGCGCAGTCGAGCGATTCCATGAACGGGTCGGGGAGCGTGCGGAAGATGAAGCGATAGACGCTGCGGCGGTAGTTGGCCGGATCATCGACGCTGAAGCCCTGGTAATCGACGTTCGGCGTCACGTGAATGCCGGGCGTCTGGATGAATTGCCGCACGCTGGGGCCTCCCATTTTGAGGTCGAGTGTTCCGCTAATGGCGGCGACCGCGTCGTGGATCGACTCCGCGTCAAGCCGCGCACGGTTCATGCGCCACAGCAGGCGGTTGTCGGCGTCAATCGCTTGCGGATTGCGGATTGCGGATTGCAGATTGGCGGCATCTGACTGCTGTCCCTTGTTCCCTGTCGGCTGAACCCTGAACCCTGAACCCTGAACCCTATCAGGGGGCTCACGCCCCCCGCTCGCCTTCGTGCGTCCCCCGCTCGCCTGCCTATACGTCGCGCTAGTAACCATCTGGCGATGCAACCGCTTCAGCTCCCCGCCGTGGTCGCGCAGCTCGGCCGCCAGCCAGTCCAGCAGCTCCGGATGAGACGGGAACGACCCCATCCGGCCGAAGTCATTGGGCGTATCGACAATGCCGCGGCCAAAATGATAGTGCCAGAGGCGATTGGCGATCGACCGCCAGGTCAGGCCGCTTTCGGGACTTGCGATCCATTTTGCCAGTGCTGCCCGCCGCTGCCCCTCGTGACTCGCGTCGGCAATGGACAGAGCACCGCCATCTTTTGGCATTATGGATAAACCGCTGGGAACCGCTGCGTCGCCAGGTTGATGGATGTCCCCTCGTTTCAGGACGTGGACCGCTCGCGGCTTGTCCGCCGGCTTGAACGAACCATCGGGTTGAAAGTCGCTGGTGCCGGCGTAGACGAACTGCCGCGGCGGCAGCGCCGCCAGCAGCCGGTCGTACTTGAGATTGAGCACGAAGGCCGCCAGATCGGCCCGCTGGCGGTCGGTCCGCTGATCGCTGGGCGTCGCGAGAATCGACGCCACTTCGGCCGGCAGCGACGGCGCGTCGATCGGAATCGGCTTGTCGGCGGACGTGACGCTGATCCGCGGGCGGCCGATCAAGTGTCCGCCGCCGTGGAGTTGCTTCAGCTCAACCGTCAGCGTTGCCTCGCCTGCAATCGGAATCGGTTCGGCCAGCTCGAAGATCGCCACGTGCGGCTTGCCGACTTCCGGGAAAATGCCCCAGGCCGTAGCCTCGTTGCCGTCGAGGGCCATCTCGATCGACCAACCCTGCTGGTTGAAGTCGGCCCGCGGGTTTGTGAGCTTGATCGACGTCGCCCCATCCGGCTTGTCTTTCGGCGCAAATTTTACGACCAGCTCGTTGAGGTGCTGATTGCCGTTGTCCTGCCGGCCGGGGCCTTGCTTGGGCAAGCTTGAATCGGTGAGGACTTCCAGGCGCAGGCCGGTGATCATTGGCGAGCGGGGGGCGTCAGCCCCCTGATTCCCCGCGGGGCCAAGGTTGGTGCCGGCGCCATCAGGGGGCTCACGCCCCCCGCTCGCCTGATTTTCGGCGCCCCCGCTCGCCGCGAGCCCGATTGTGTAGACCAGCGTGTACGTATCCTTCGGCGGCTTCGTTCCTCCCGACAGCACCGAGCCGTCGCTTTGGACCGTCAGCGTCGAGCCTTCGCTCGATTTGACTTCTATCGGCGTCAACACCTGCCACAGCGATGCGGCCGCCGTGACTGTCTTTTCCCACTGGGCGACTTCGCTTGCCACTTCCGCCGATAAGAGCGCAGCATCGAGTTGTTCCTTCTGCTCCCGTAGCTTGCTACGGGCGGCAATCAACTCGCGACGCTTCGCGGCGACGGCAGGGTCGGTGTCGTACGCCCGGTTCGCCTTGTCGGTCGCCGCGAAGACCGCTTGCAAGCCGTAGTATTCCACTTGCGAAATCGGATCGAACTTGTGGTCGTGGCAGCGGGCACACTGGACCGTCGTGCTCAGAAACGTATTGACGACGGTCGAGACGATGTCGTCCCGATCGAGATAGCGGCCGATCTCGCGGTCGATCGAATCCTCGCGAATGTCGCGCAGCGAACTCTCATCCCACGGCCCGGTCGCCAGAAAACCAGTGGCGACGATTGCACTGGTATCTTCCGGCCAGAGCACGTCGCCGGCAATTTGCTGCTCGATGAATCGGCCGTACGGCACGTCGGCATTGAACGTCCGGATCAGGTAGTCGCGGTACGGCCAGGCATTCTCTCGCGGCCGATCCTGATCGTGGCCGTGCGTCTCGGCATAGTGGACGACGTCCATCCAATGCCGAGCCCAGCGCTCCCCGTGCCGCGGGCTGGCAAGCAGCCGATCGACGACCCGCTCGTAAGCGTCCGGTGCCTGGTTCACCAAAAACGCATCGATGTCGTCCGGCGTCGGCGGCAATCCAACGAGATCGAACGAAACGCGGCGGAGGAGGGTCCGCTTGTCAGCTTGGGGGGACGGAGTGAGCTGTTTTTCGAACAGCGTTTGGAGAATGAAGGCGTCGATCGCATTCCTGTAGGACGGCCCTTCCGGGCCGTCTAGGTCGGCCCGGAAGGGCCGACCTACAGAAGGCCGTACGAGCTGTCGATACGCCCAATGCTCCGGCCACTGCGCTCCCTCGGCGATCCATTGCCGCAGCTTGTCGATCTGGTCCTGGGGCAGCGGCGGTCCCTTTGACGGCATTCGCTCGCCTGGATCACTCGACGTCACACGCCTTAGCAGCTCGCTCTCCTCCGGCTTGCTCGGCACAATCGCGCGAGTGCCCGACTCAAGCTCCTTGGTTGCCGCCGCCAGGTCGCCAAAGCTCAAGCCAGCTTCGGGCTCATTGCGGCCGTGGCAACTGCCGCAGCGCTGGGTCAGGATCGGTAGGACGTCCTTCTCGAAGCGGACGGGTGACTCCGCGGCCGCGGTCAGCGTGGCGCAGAACGAAGCAATGCCAACGATAAGCGCAAGCCAGTAATGCATTCCGCCAGGCTCCCGCAGGACAGCAGAGGATGCGACAAGTCATCCATCATAGCTGATGGGTCGCTGTTGGGCACATCTTCGAGCAGGTCGGACGTGACAGAATCATGAAGGACAGAATCATGGATTGATCGATCGTGACAAGTGCCGCCCCCTCATGATTCTGTCCGCCATGATTCTGTCAGGCTGTCTCCGGACATAGAATTGCCGACCTCGCTTTGTCCATCGCATGAGCCATTCACCGCACTACCTCGACGGTTCGATCAACGACGGGCACAAGCTGCGCATTGAGTTCTTCAAGGTGGAGGATCGCTTTGCCCACCGGCTGTCTGCCGTGCTGGTGGACGAAGCGGGGGGGGAGACGATCGTCCCGCTGGCCGAATCAGTGGAAGGGGCCAGCGACGATCCGTGGCCTCCCAGCCCGCCTCTGCAGTCGTTGAGCATGGAAGAACTAGCAGATGGTCGCACCGCGGCGCTGCTGGTGGGAATGGCCGGGCGGAGTCACTGGTCGGCAAGCGTCGAATTTGAGCGAACATCAATCAAACCGCCGTCGTTCGCCCTGATGTTTCAACTTGCTTGCCGCTACTCAACGGTGCCAACTAGCTTAGGTTCGACGTATCGCGTTGCATCGGGGATTCGACTCAGCGAACGCAAAGGGTTTGTCGGTCTCCAACACATCGATGCGGGAATCGTTGCCGTATTCCAGGGGTTTTCAGGGCCGCAATGGACTCGCCCCGTCTTGAACCTAGATGCCGGGGAGTTTGAGATGCCTGCCGAAAAACCCGCACCGCTCGCGACCGCGCAATGGCGATACTGTGTCTTCCCGAGAAAGGTCGATCCCGCAGAACTGCGAAAGCGGGGAGCAAGTGCCGAGTACTGAGTACTGAGTACTGAGTACCTCAAGCACGACACACCGACCTCCGGCCTCCGCGATCTACCGCCTGATCGGCAGCCCCGGCTGCGTCGCCCGGGCCACCGCCTTTTGCTGCACTGCCGCGGAGACCTGCACGAACTGATCGCGAGTCTGCGCATCGCAGGCTGCCAGCTTGGCCGCCAGCTTCTGCATCCCGGCGCCGTTGACCTCGGCGGTCTGCGACACCTTGCTGAGAAACTTCGTCGTCTCCGCGAAGTTGGTGTCGGCCGTCTTGCCCACCAGGGGATAAAGCGTCTTGGCAACCAGATCGGCCCCCGCGTTGTCGATTGATAGGAAAATGTCCAGGATGTTTCCGACGTACTCCCGGCCGTCGTCTCCCTTGCGAAACTCCGAGCGGAGCATCACCACGCAGCGGCCGCTGATCCGCCGCTTGAAAAGCGGGCCTTCGTAGAAGCCTTCGCCGTACGCCAGGTGCATTTCGCTGGTGCCGTACGCCAGCTCGACGTTGCACAGCGTCCCGGCCCCGTCGTTCCCCTTCCAGCTATAGGCCCCGGTCCGCTGGGCCGACATGCCCGATACGCCCATGAGCTGCCAGATGTTGAGCACGACTTCCGGATTGCGGAGCAAAAACAGATACAGCCCCGAATCGCACGGAATCACCTTCTCGGGCATCCGCCGATAGATGCTCGGGCGCTCGACAACCGACAGGATCTTTCGCTGCGTTTCGTCGTTGAGCTTGTCGAGAGGAATGGCCCCCTTCGCTTCTTCCCGCGCTTGCCGCGAAGTGGTCGATTGCTCCGAGGCCTCGCTGCGGCGCGTCAGGAAGCCCAGGCCGCTGGTGACGAAGGCCGCCAGTGCACCGGCCAACCAGCGGCGGCGGGAATGTGGCAAACAGAGGCCGTCGCCGGCAATTGCGCCAGCCAAACGGCAGTCCGCAGTCCCGTCAGGACGCGGCAATCTGGCGCGCGATTGGCCCCCCATCATCCCCCCTTTTGGCTCCGGCGGGTCGCGAACACACGACCAGCGCCTTGGGCGGCAAGATTTGCCGGTCACACTGTCTATTCGGCCAGCCGTTGCAGGGGCGCACAGACAAAGTTGGTCACAATTCCCGTCGCGGCCGCTAGCACCTTGGAAACTGACCTTTCTCGGGACAGCACGCCTGCGCACAATCCGCCCCATGCTTGGAAAAAACGGGCTCTGGCTGGCTCTGGGAACCGCGGCGGCACTCGTCGCGGCGGCCGCATTGCTCTTGTCGCGCTGGCAAGCTGGCAGCGAGCGGCAGGTCGTCGCCGTTTTGGATCAGCAGATTGCCACCCTTGACGACCCCTCCGCGGCCGCCTTGGTCCGCTCGCTGCGGCAGCACGATCTGCTGGCACTGGGGACGCTGGCCAATTCCCTGGCCGACCAGCGGCCGCTCGTCTCGGCAGCGGCCCGCGAGGCGATCGGCAATTTGGTCGCCGACTGGAAGCGGCTCCCCGCTAGCGACGCAGTGCCGCGGTTGAGCGCACTGGCCGAAGCGCTGGCCGACCGCTACGAACGCCTGGCGCCAGCCCAGCAGCAGTTTGCCCGCCAGATCGCCCAGTCGCTATTGTTGTGGCCCCTGGAGGACGCGGATTTTCCCGCTGACGAACTGGTGGCACAGTGCGAGCGGATTTTGATTGCCCCGGCACCACTTCTGCCGGACCTGGACGAGGAACTGGAGTCGCCAGTCGCGGAGAATCTGCCCGACGAATCATTGCCGCCGATTGTCGCTCCGCAAATGGCGACGCGTCCCGGTCGCACGCCGCCAGCCATAGAGCCCGAAGGGACCGGCCAGCAAGAGCCGGCACCGGTCACTCAGCCGCCGATACTTTCCGCGCCTGGGAAGGAGGAGCCGGTACCAGCCCAGGAAAGTGACCCACCGCGCCCTCAGCCGCCGCGGCAATTCATCCGGCCCCGCGTCCCGCCGATTCCACCGCCGGTTGAGCCATAACCGTCGGCGAGCTTCTGGGCTATCATGCCAGTAGGACGGCCTACTTACTTCTCCGCTCCATGAGCCAGAATAAAATCGAAACACTCCGCTGGGTCGGTGATGCGCGCGGGCATCTGGTCCTGATCGACCAGACACGGCTGCCGCTGGAACTCGTTGAGCTCAAGTGCCCAGCGGTCGAGACGGTCTGGGAGGCCATCAAATCCCTGCGGGTTCGGGGTGCGCCGGCCATCGGCATTGCGGCTGCTTACGGCGTCGTTCTCGGGCTGCAAACGGCGGCGACCGAGGATCCAGCGATCCTCAACCGCCGCTTGGAAGAAGTCGTGGAGTATCTGGCCGGCAGCCGGCCCACCGCGGTGAACCTGTTTTGGGCGCTGGAGAGAATGAAGAAGAAGGGGCAAGTGCTGCTGGCCCAACGACCGGCGACCGACGTGACTGCCTCCATGCTGGCCGAAGCCCAGGCGATTCACGAAGAGGACCGATCGATCTGCCACGCCATAGGCCGCTTTGGAGCGGATCTGCTGGGCGATGGGAGCGGTGTGCTGACTCACTGCAATGCGGGGGGCTTGGCGACCGCCGAATACGGCACTGCCCTCTCGGTCTTTTTCACGGCCCAGGACCAGGGAAAGCGGCTGCACGTTTTCGTGGACGAAACGCGGCCCCTATTGCAGGGATCGCGGCTGACGGCCTGGGAACTGGCCCAACGGGGCATCCAGGCGACGCTGATTTGCGATTCGATGGCCGCTCAGGTGATGCGCGAAGGGAAGGTGCAGGCGGTCATCGTCGGCGCCGACCGCATCACGGCCAACGGCGACACGGCCAATAAGATCGGCACCTATTCGGTCGCCGTCCTGGCCCATGCCCACGGCATTCCGTTCTACGTCGCCGCCCCGACGACGACGTTCGACCTGTCGCTCGACAGCGGCGAGCAGATCCCCATCGAGCAACGCGCGGCCAGCGAGATCACCCATGGCTTCGGCAGGCAGACCGCACCGGCGGGGATCGACGTCTACAATCCGGCGTTCGACGTCACTCCAGCCCGGCTGATCAAGGCGATCGTCACCGAGCGCGGCGTGATCGAGCCGGTCAGCCGGCAGACGATTGCCGCGATGCTTTCGTAGGACGGCCTTTCCAGGCCGTCGTCGAGGATTGCCATCGCGGCTAAAATGACGGCATCGGACGAATCAAGACCTCTCGCTGACGACCCGCCGGAGACCCTTCATGCCCACCCCCGCCGAACTGTTCAAGGCCGCCGAACAAGCCAAACGCGAAGCCGATACGACGCGATTGCCCGAAAAATATGAGGAGGCAATCAAGAAGTACCAGGAACTGCTGGCTGCCGACGACAAGCACGTCATCGGCCACATGACCCTGGCCGTCCTCTACGGCAAGGTGGGCAAGCATCGCGAAGCAATCGAGCACAGCGAGCGGGCCTGCCAGCTCGAGCCCGACGAAGTCTTCAACTACAGCGCACTCTCGACCACCTACCAGCGGGCCTTTGAGGCCACGCAGGACCGCCAATACATCTTCAAGGCCGAAGAGGCCAAGATGAAAGGGCAGGAACTCCAGATGCGGCAGTCCCAGGGGGGATAGAGCCAGGGGCCAGGGATGATCAGGGAGCCAAAAAGACGAGCCACGGACAAATGCCGTGGCTCGTCGTTTTTGACCTGTTTGCGGCAGGCGCTCGCGCCTGCCCCACGTGGCTAACGTCGCCGGCCGAAGAGGCCCCGGCGGCGGTTGCTATTGTTATAGGTCGGAACGACCTGCTGCGTTTGCGGCTGCTCGGCAGCGGCAGCCGCCGGTTGCTCGGCCGGAACTGGCTCGGCGGCAGCCGCGGGAACAACCAGCGGATCGACAGTGGTTTCCGGCGACGCGGCTGCGTCTCCGGCCGTCTCGCCCTTGGCCTCGGCAGCCAGCTTGAATGCCGTCGCCTCGTCCTCGCCCCGTTCTTCGGCAGTCGGGGCAGTTCCATAGACGCCGACGTAGTAGATCGCCCCGCCCGGCCCGATGGCATAGCCGAAGCCGGCCTCGTCGGTCCCGCTGACGATCGAGGCATAGTGCCCGCTGCTCCCCTGCCAGACCGAGAAGGCGTCCTCCACCGAGCGGTAGTTGTAGGCGATGTTTTCCCGCACGAAGCCCCGGAAGCCGTACCTGCCTGCCCGGTACTGCGGCCCGCCGTTACTGTAGTGCTGGAAATCGCCGGTCCGGGCCATGTAGTTGGCATGGTCCTGGGCCGCCTGGGTCAGCGCCGGGTTGATCCGGTGCGGCGTCAGCCCTAAACGCCGGCGGATCTCGTTGTTCCGCCGCAGCATCGACAAGAGCGTCGGATGCCGATGGAGCGGCTTCTCCACTGGAATCTCCACCTGAGCCGCTGCCTGGTGTACCTCCTCTTTCGCCTCGTTCTGTGTCTCTTTCTGTTCCTGTTTGGCCTCGGGGCCAGAGGTCTGCTGTTGACCTTGATCTTGGGGCATCTCGGCCAAAGCGACCGAGCAGGTCAACGCCATCACTGCGAAGCAAACAATCCTCATCCTTATCCCTCCTTGCGAACCTGAAACGTAAAACCGGGTGTTAGTTTGGGTAAACTAACCCCGAAGGTGAGGGCGGTTATGATTCAGCCGCGCCTCGTTCGCAAGTCCCCAGGATCGCTAGTGGGGGAGTAAAGACCCGCCGGATGGGCGGTGAGATCAAAATAAACTTTTCCGCCTGAATAACTTAGGTAAAATGCAGGAAGTAGATGGCCTCTTGACACAGTTGGGCAAAAATCTCGCCCGCGAGCATCCGGGCGGGCCGCCGGTGGCTCAGTTTGGCGGCTTCGGCTGAAACAGCCGGTCAAGTCCCTTTTGCAGTTCCTGGTCGATGCGGCCGCGCCCTGAATCGAGCTTCCCTTGCAGCAAGTTCTTCGCGCCGCCGACGAGGACGTGCTTGGCCAGTTCCGTGAGCACGCGAGCGTCAGGCTTGGGATCGCTGATGTGGCCGCGAATCGGAATGTAGACCGTTTGCCCTTTGAACAGCGGCGGCAGCTTACTTGTCTCGATCCACTTGTCTTGCACGGGAATCGCGGCAACCAGTTCCAGCGTCTGGTCGAAACCGACGCTCCCCTGGGTCTGGATGACCACGTCCTTCACGTGCATCACCATTCCCTGATGATGGACGCGGCCCTCTACCGCCCGCATTTGGACTTGCTGCTCAGGGAGGAGAACCCACCCCTTGCTCGGGTCGATGCTGGCCGACTGCCCGGGCTTGCCCGCCAGGATCGACTTCACCTGCATCGCCAGGTTGATGTAAGTCATCGCCAGCGGGCCGGGCCCAATCTGGGCCTCATGGATCGATAGGATGCCACCAACGTCCATCCCTTCGGGTTGAAGGAGCGGCACCGTTCCTCCTTCCAGATCGAGCGAGAATTTTCCCTCCGCCCGCGTCGCATCGGCCAGCAGCGGCGCGACGTATTTGAGCCACCCGCGGCACAGTTCCGGAGTAATGCGAACCTTCTCGACGACAGGCCCCTTTGCCATGACCAGCGGCAATTTCGGCTCGTAGAGGTGGACGCTCGGTGCCGCCAGCAGCCTCCCCTCGCTCACATCGACGTTCAGCGGGGCGACCGAAATGATCCCCTTGTCCAGCTTGGCGTCGATATTGGCCGGTCCCGCCGTCAGGCCGAGAAACTGAGCCTGGTCCCAGCCAATGCCGGCCTGACCCGTGAGACTGACCGCATCACGAGTGGCCAGGCCGAAAAGCGGGCCGCGCAGCTCGAATTCTCGCCGCTGATTGCCGGTCATCGACAGCGTGTCCCCCAGAATAGGTCGCAGCTTCTGGGCGACGCTCGCCATATCGCAGGAGAAATTGCCGGCCAGATTGAGCTGGCAGGCGCGCGTGAGCTGGTCGATCGTACCGGCTGCCGCCATGGAGACGTTAGCCGCAGCGAATTTCGCCTGTTTGAGGGAGAGCTTATCCCCCGCGGGGTCGTAGGTCCCCTCGCCGGAGAGGCTGACCTTGGGCTCCACCCAGGCCATCTCCCAGCCGGGAGTTCCACTGGCGACGGGCGTGGTTCCTGCTGGACGCGGGGAAGCCATACGGGTCAGGTAGGACAGATTCTCCACATCGGTCGCCACGCTCCCCTGCACCAGGCCGTCGCGAATGGCCGCCTCAATGCGGCCGACCATCATCCCTCCCAAGAGCCAGGTGCGGGTCTTGTCGTCCCCCAGCCACCCAGAGAGCCGCGCCAGATCGCCCCGATAATCGACCAGCCCCGAGAGCGACAGCTTGCTCCCCATCTCCACGATCACATCATCCGCCCGAAAGGCGACTGCCGAGCTGGCAAGGGTGGTCGAAGGGGAGACCAGCGTCATTCGCTGCCGATCGAAGGTCCCCGTCGTCTCGATCTTCACCTGCGGCTCGCTGATCGACACCAGGGCCACTGGCTGCGTCCCCACCAGCGCGACGCGCCTGGCGGATAGATTCGCCAGTTGCAGTTTGACGTCGGCCAGCGCGACGCGATCGGGGGAAAATGCCCCTTGTCCCGACAGGTCGATCCCGCCTGATATTTCCCACCCGGCCAGCGGCAGCCAGGTTTGCATCCGCGGCAGCCACGTTTCCATCCGCCCCACCAGCGTGTACGACAACGGCCAGGCACTCAGCAGCGACGGCGTCGTCAGCGGCTGCTTCAGTTGCACTTCCAGCTTGTCGGCCCCCGAGCCGACGGTCAACTTGGCGGCGTCGAGCCGCGAAAGGACCGGTCCGCGAAGAATTCCCGCGGCCTGGGCGGCGAGCTGCAAATCGCTCTCCCGCCAAGGCAACATGCCGGGAAACGCCAGTTGGAAGTCGGTGACGCCGGCATCGGCGCGCGCCGACCAGGCGTCTCGTTCTCCCTGCTGCCACTGGACCGTTCCAGACAGGCGGCCGGCCAACTCCCCGCTTCCCACGTCCGCAAACCGCGACAGCTCCTGGCGGAGTTGATCGAGATCGGCCTCGGCAGTCAGCTCGCCGTCGGCCAGCGTGCCGCTCCCGTTGAGCGTGGCGAAGCTGGCCTCAGCGGAGAGCTTGCGGATCGTCAGCCCTTGGGGGGACTGGTGCACGACGCAGGTGACCTGCACCGGCTCGTCCCACGAGACGGGGCGACCGCCCGCTTCGGCAGTCAACCGATTCACGCGCAGCGTGGCCTCCCAACCGCGCTGGCCGGCAAAAACCTTGCTTCCCAGCGCCAACTCGAGCACCCCCTCGGTGATCCGCGTGTCGTCGCGCAGCCGCAAGGGCTGGCGAAGCTGCTCGGCAATCAGCGCTAGATCGACAGCGCCTTGCAGGGCGACGGATTCGTCAGGTTGCGCGGATTGAAGCCCGGCCAAAAGCCCTTCCAGCGAATAGGACGCCAGCGCCAGCGAGCCGCCGCCGCTGAGGCGAGCGACATCCGAATCGAGCACGAGATCGCTGGCCGTAATGCGGCCCCCGATGATCTCAACCATGCCCGACAGATTTTGCACCTGCGCCTGCACGGGCAGCTCCGCGGTGAGGGGCGCAGCCAGCGAGAATGCCGGCGACGCAGCCTGCTTCACCGTGATCTTCTGCGACGCGAAACTGTCCGCCCATTCATAGCTTCCCGCGGCGGTGACCGGGCCGTGCGGACGCAGGTCGAGCGCAAAGCGGCGAACGATCCCTTCGACCGCGTGCGACGGAACGCTGGTAAGTGCCGCATCGATCGCGCCGCTGCCCAGTGCGTCCTCGACCGTCTTTCCCGGCTGCCAGGAAATCTCCGCCAACAGCTCGCCCCGGTCGGCGGGCGCGTCCTGTCTACTTCCGGCAGCCAGTACGGCGGCGGTGATCTTGCCGGTCTTGGGCTCATCGGCAGCGGCCGGCCACTTCAAGTCGCCGCTCATGCTGGCCAGCCCCCATGCCCGGCCGGCAATCGTGTCGTCCACGTCCACGCTCCCCTCGGCAATTTGCAGCGAAAAGCCGAGCGGCGCACTGCTCGTAGTGCTCTTTTTGGCCAGCGACGCCAAAAAATCTTCCAGGTTGCTGCCGTCTTGGCGCAGCACCAGGAACAAATGCGGCTTCGTCAGGAGCACCTGCCCCACGTCGTCCCGGTACAGCACCAGTTCCAGCAGGCTGCGCTGCGTGCGGACCGATTCGACTTCGGCCAGCGGCTGGCCGTTTTGATCCCGCACGCGAATCTGGCGGGCCACGATCGGCGAGAGCCAAGACAGCGACAGGCTCTTGGCGTCGATCTTCCCGTCCAGGTCCGGCGCCGCGGTGGCCAGCAGCGACTTCCACAGGCCGGTCGAGGCGGCGATCCACGGCGCGAACCAGGCCAGCGCGGCCAGCAAGAGGCCGCCGATCAGCACGCGGCGCAGCCGGCGGCTGCGGCGCGGCCCACCCGGCGCAACCTCGTCCGTCTCGTATTCCTCAATGACGCGCGTGCGAATCTTCTTGGCCATCGTCAACGCCTCCGTGCCACAATGTGGTGCACTCGCTCCGCGAGTGCCGGTCAGTCCCAGATTCTCGGACGATGAACGGGCATTGGCGCCACTCGCGGAGCGAGTGGACCACGACAAACGCATTGTAATTCGCACGCCAGCATTCGACCTAGAGCGACTGCTGCTAGCTGCACTCGCCGCTTTCGGCGGGTCGTGATAGCATGGCCCCATGGATTTTCCCCGCTTCGATCCGCTCCACCAGTGCATCGCTTTCGGCCCACTGGTCGTCTATCTGCTGATCCTGGGGACGATCAACCTCGGCCGCCGGCCGCTGGTGACCACCGGCGCTCGCGACACGGCCGCCCTCGGCATCGCCATTTCGGGCTTCGTTGCCGCCGGGCCGATGGAACTGTTTCTCCCGGAGATGACCGCCGCCCTGCTGGGGGGGTGGATCTGGGCGCTGCTGATGACGTTTTATCTGCTGTGCCTGCTGCTCGTCGTGCTGCTGATGCGGCCGCGGCTGGTGATTTATAACGCAACAGTCGAGCAGATCCGCCCCGTGCTGGCCGACGTCGTCGCGCGGCTCGACGAACAGGCTCGCTGGGCGGGAGAGAGTCTGGTGATGCCGAACCTGGGGGTGCAGCTTCACGTCGATGCCCTGGCCGTCTTGAAAAACGTGCAGCTCGTTTCTACCGGCCCGATGCAGAACATTGCCGGCTGGCGGCGGCTGGAGGACGAATTGGCCCGCGAGTTGAAACAGGTCAAGGGTTTGCCCAATCCCTACGGCATCAGCCTGATCACCGTCGCTCTCCTCCTGGGGGCATTGGTGCTGTACTGGATATACCGCGACCCGGCAGGGGTTCAGCAGGCGCTGAGCGAGATGCTGAGGAGGTGAGTGGTGAGTGGTGAGTGGGAGAGCGGGGGGAATGGGAAATGAGGTTTAAGTGCCTCGTACCCAGTACTCAGTACCCCGTACCGATTTCCGACGACGCTCACTCGCGTCAGCGAACAGCTACTTCGTCTTCACGCCCGTCTTGAGCCGCTGCGCCTGCGGCGGCGGTGCGGGTTGCGGGCCGGCGGCGACAGGCGGGTTCAGATTTTGCGTTTCCTCTTTCCAGCCGAACGGCAGGTTCGGCTGGAAAAACTGCTTCCGCCAGAACAACAGATCGCCGGGAGTGATCGACTTATCGTTCTTTAACCTCGCCTTCCGGTTGTCAAACTGGTAGTCGATATGGGCCGGGTTCTTCTTGGCGTCGAAATTAGGCATATAGACGCTCAAAGCGCTCGGCATGAAATCCTTCTCCGCGATCACGATTTTCACAAACTTGAAGTTGGCGGCATCCTGGCGGCTCTTGGGCCAGGCCTCCAACCAGTATTCATCGTCATGGCCCGGCGGTTTGTCGGTCTCCGGTACCGGTCGAATCCAGTACCGCTGCTTGATCGTCGCGGCCTTCGCGCCAAACAAGAATGGCAGCGGACCGTCGGCAATCGCTTTCCCCTGCATTTGCACAGGAAGGATTCGCTTGATGAGCTTCTTTTGGCGGTTGTCGAATTCAAAGATGTTGGTGCCGTCACACACCCAGTGCTCGCCGTATTCGTCTTTCGGCGTCACGAACTTCGGTTTTTCGCCGGGCTGCGCCGGAGCAACGTAGTTCTTCAGCGAATCGACCCGGAAGAGACCTTTGTCCGGATCCTGGTACTTGATCACGCCCGTGGCATACGACTTCGGCGTTTTGCCGTCCTTCGGCCCAAAAACAGGCTCGAACTCCCACCGCTGGAAACTGCATTCGAAATAATGGACCGCGGAACTCGTCTTCTCCCACTCGATCAGCACATCGTCAACCCACTTTTGCATTTCGGCCGCGAGCGGAAACCACACCGGCTGCTGCGGCGGGCCGTCCACGCGCGGCTGAAGGGGCGGGCCAGCCCCTCGCAGCGGTTGGCGCGGCGGCAGTTGGCCGGCTCCCGGCTCGCGAATCGGCTGGGTGTCGCCGGCGGGACGGACATTGCCGTCGGTGGTTGTGCGTGCCGGCCGCGGGGCGGCGACGGGGCCGAGGACCTGGCGCTGGCCGGCGGACTGGGATTCGGCTTTGGCCGGCCCTTGGAGCTTGTAGCGCGACGACGGCGCTGTTTGCGCTGCGAGTGGGGAAACGGCCAGTGCCGCCAGCACGGCGGCAACGCAGGTGCGGGTCATCCTTGACGCTCCTCGATCGGAATCGGAATTCAAGCGGACCGGGATTCTAGCAACGATCCTGGCCAGCGGCCTAGAGCGGTTGGGGGCGGCGACGATTGCACTAGCCCGACGCGCAAGCGAGGGACAGGCGTCCATTCGCCAAACGGCCGATTCCCTCGCTTGCGCGTCGGGCTTGTCAAGATTCCAACCACGCTAGCAGCTCCCGCCACTGGACGAGCGACGACAGCACCAGGTCGGCCCCCTCGTCGTTGGGATAGTCGGACGGATCGACCCCGGACAGGAGCACCGTCCGCGTGCCGGCCGCTCGCCCCGATTGGACGTCAAAGCGAAAGTCGCCGATCATCACGACCTGCTCCGGCGGCACTTGCCACCGTTGACAAATCGCCCGAACCGGCCACGGATCGGGCTTGATCGGCCCGTCATCCCGCGTCAGCAGCACGTCGTAATGGACTTTGAGCCGCCGCAGCGTCGCCAGCGATACGTCGCGGCTATTGCGGGTCACAATGCCGACGGGCAATTCGCGCTCGGTCAGCACCGCCAGGAATTCCGCCACGCCGGGCAGCAGCGTCCCCCGCTCGCAGCCGGCCCATTCGTGCTCGTGCAGAATCCGCCGGCAGTGCTCCGCCTCCGCGTTGGGCAGCACCTTGATCCCCTCCAGGATCGGCATTCCCGACGGCAAACCCATCTCCCGCCGCATCTGCTCGAAATCGAGGCCCGAATCGACCAGCGTGCCGTCGAGATCGAAGATAACGCCGCGAATGGTGCTGCCGTACTCCGCACTCCGCATTCCGCACTCCGCATTCATAGCGTCTCGTCCGTCGTCACCACTTCCGTCGTCTCCGCCTTGTGCCGCGGCTCGACGAGCGTGGCGCTGAGCAGCGCCCCGGCCAGGAGCAGTGCCGTCACCCCATGATAGACGGGCGGAAAGCCGACGAGGGCGATCAGCCAGCCGACCAGCGGCGAGGCGAAGATCGGCGCGGCCATGCACAGCGACAGCGTGCTCAAGTACCTGGCGTGATCTTCCGGAGCGGAAATCTCCAGCGTGTAATTGTTGAGCGTCTTCTGGGCCACCGGCGTCATTCCCACCAGGAGGAAGACCGCGAAATACGCATAGCGGTACGACTGGATCTGCCCCGGATCGCGATCCGACCACGACACCAGGATCAGCGCCAGCTCCGGCGCTGCACAGATCGCCAGCGTCAGAATCCGCAGCGGCATTCGGTTCCCCGTCCGGTCGGCAATCGGCCCGGTGATCAGGCTGAAGATCGCCGTGCCGACGTTTTGCGCGACGAGAAACCAGACCAAGTAGGAATAGCCCATTTCGAGCTCGCGGCCGGCCAGCGCCTGGTAATGCGGAAAGAGGAGCAGCGAGCAGGAAAAAAGGGCGGCGACCAGCCCCAGCCGGCGGAAGTTGGCGTCGTCCCGCAGCGTCTGCCACGCCGTGACGAACGGCATCCACAGCGGACGCTGCGGCTCCTGATGATCGTCGCGGCTTTCCTTGAGGAGCCACGACGTGATCGTGGCGATGGCGAACAGGGCGGTCGAAAAGGCGAAGATGTAGTGAAAATCTGCCGAATCTTCCCGCAGCCACTGCATGAGCAGCAAGATCGCGCAGGCAATGGCGGTCCCGGCGCCGAGCGTGTCGGCAATCATGAGCAGCCGGCCGCGGCGCGTCACGCGGATCAGCTTCCCCTGGAGCGTGTTGTACGCCAGCGCGTTGACGCCGACCGCCATAAAGAAGATCGCGTACAGCGTCAGGTACAGCCAGGGCGTCGCCCAATGCTGCATCATGCCGGGGACGACGAAGATGGCGGTCAGGCCGGCAAACGACAGGGCCATTGCCGTGGTCGTGGCGATGAAGGCGTACTTTTTCTTGGGCAGGATTTTCATCCGCCGCGCCATCAAGAGCGGCGGCACGCTCTGGCCAAAGCGATTGAGAAACGGCAGCCAGCCGCGGAGAGAGTCCGAATTGCCCGACAGGACGTCGAGCACCGCCGGCATGATCACGCTCTCGGTCTTGAAGATCCACCCGGTGCGCATCACCACCTGGTAGATGACGATCAAGAGAAAGTTGCGCTGCTCGTGCGGACGCGGTTGGTCCGCGACTGAAGAGGGGGGCGCAGCAGGCTCGCGCTTTGTCGATCGATCGGCCTTGCGCGCTGGCGGCATCGGCCCAATATAGATGCCGACCGCCGCCGCGCGGAGATCGGTCGCGCGCGCCCGTGATGGGGTCGGGAGTCGTTTCGGGGCCACGACTTCGCCAACGGAATAATCTTCGGCCCGAAACGACTCCCGACCCCCTTTGCCAGGCCGACTGCCGCCGCGCGGAGATCGGTCGGCGGCTATTACTCGTCGTGCGCCTCGGGCCTGGGTTCGGGCAGCCAGAAGCTGGCGATGAAGCCGATTACGGCGATCGTCGTCCCCACGATGGCCGCTGCCGCGGACATCTTCATGGCCGGCAGGTCATAGGGCATCAGGCCTGCCATCTGCGTCGTGACGAAGGCGGCCGACGTGCCGATCATCCGTCCGCCGATGTTGGCGGCGAAGCTCTCGCCGGTGCCGCGGAGGTGGACGGGATACACGTGAGGCAGGTAATTACCCCAGAAGCTGAGCTGGGCCACGGTGCAAAAGCCGACGAAGAACATGCCGAGCGACATCGTCGTGACCGGAATGGTTCCCAGGTAGATCGCATCGAGGGGAATCTCGAAGAAGGTCGTGTTGGGGACGCGGAGGAAGTACCAAAAGACCAGCGGCGTCAGAATCATGCCGGGAATCTGGAACATCCGCAGCTTCCATCCCCAGGCGATCGCGCCGGCCAGCACCAGAGCCATCACAAACCGGCCGGAAAGGCCGCCGACTTCCTGCATCTTGGTATATTCCGAGGCAATCTTCTGGCTGTAGCGAGCGCCGGCTGCGGCCCCCGTCGCCTTAAGCTTGGCTTCGTCCTGTTCCCCCTTGGCCTTAGCCGCCGCAACCGCCTTGGCGCCTTCTTCCTTGGACTTCTCCTGTACTTCTGCCAGTCCAGGAACTATCTGCGGCATCTGCTGGATCGCGCCGAAGGCGATGCCGAGCGTGCAGGCGAAGCCGATCGCGGTGACGATCGTCGTGCGGATGAGCTGCGGAGCGAACAGGGCCGCGATCGTCGGCCGCTTAAGCGTTCCTGCCTCGCGCTTCTTGGCCCATACCGGGGACTCGGGGAGAAACGGGCGGATGATGATCAGCGGCAGTGCGGGAATCAACCCGGACATCAGTGTGTAGCGCCAGGGAGCGTGCTGATTGATCGGGTCGATGCTGCCCAGCATCGGCTCCAAGAATCCCGGCATGGCGATGGCCGGAAAGCTGCCGCCGTAATCCACTGCAAACCCGTTGGCAATGGCAACCAGCAATCCGCCGACCGAGGAGAAGGCCTGCGTGTAGCCAAGGACTTTCTCGCGCTGCTGGGGATTGGGAAACAGTTCTGCCAGCCAGGCAACGGCTGCTACAAACTCCACGCACACACCGACAAAGACCAGGCAGCGGAAAAAGAGGAGCATCCACAAGTTCGTGGCAAAGCCGGCGAAGAACGCCGAGAAGGCGTACAGCAAGATGCTCCAGGTCAGCACACGCCGCCTGCCGAGCCGGTCAGTGAGGTAGCCGCCGAGCAGGCCGAACACGCCGCCGCACAAGGCGGGCACGTAGAACAGGATGCCGACCCAATTGAGGTACTCCTTGGAACCCGGCGCGTAGCCGCCCAGCTCCAGCAGCGCCGGCCGGGCGATCAGCGGCAGCATGAGCAGCTCGTAGATGTCAAAGGCAAAACCGATCGCGGCAATCAAGCAGATCAGCCACTGCGTCATCGTCAGCGGCTGGGCGGGAGGGGCGAGCTTCGCTTGGGACATCGTGGTGCTCTATCGCGAGGTGCGGATGGCGGGCGGTCTAAGTCTCGGCAAGCCGGGGGCGAGGGCTTATAAGATAGCGTCTCGCTGCCGGCTCGTCACCCACAAAGTAGTACACTCGCTCCGCCAGTACACCATGGCCACTCGCGGCAATCGGACCCCCTGCGGCGGGTGCGTCGCTGCGCCGGCCTTGGCGAATTCCGCCCGGCGCTTGGTCGCCAAGCGGAGCGGTGCACTAGCGCCAGGGGGTCGGGAGTCGTTTCGGGTCGGCGTCGTTCGTGGAGCACGGTTCATCGGCCCGAAGCTACTCGCCGACCCCGATCACTCCGGCGCTACAATCTCCAGCAGCTCTACCGCCGGGTAGCCGTCGCAGTAGATGAATGCCGTCCGGCCGTACGTCGTCTGCGGCGCGGTCAGTCCAAAGAGCCGGCACAAGTCTGCACCAGGAGTGACGCGGTACAGCGAGGCGAGCTGCACTTCGCGCAGGACGTTGTGCTCGATCAACACCCGCCCCAGCGGCGTCTGTTGTCCGAGGATCTCCTCGCGCACCTGATCGTCCACCAGCGCCAAGTTGATCCGCGGAATGCCGAACAGCACGACGCGGCCGTCGGACTGCCGATGGAGAATGATCTTGCGGGAGTAATAGTCCCCGGTCTGCTGCGTGGCGAGCACTTCCACGTCCACCTTGCAGCCGTGATGCTGCTCCAGCGACACGGTCATGTGGTCGTGGTGGGCCAGCAGCTCGCGGTACCCCGCCGGCATTCCCTCCGCGAGGACTTCCTCGAACAGGCCCAACTCGGCCATGTCGGCGTAAAAGAGTCCGGCAAGATGATCCAGGGCGGGCATCGCTGGGGTGGCTGGGGGCTGAGCCGCGAAGCCCCGGCAAGCGTGACTCAAGGCCGTGGCGTCGCGGACTCCGCCACAGCCACCAGCCTAGGCGCTGGCGATCTGGAGGGGAACGATCTGCGGCGCCGACGCCGGCTTGGGCCCGTCGAGCACGCTGTCGATCAAGTAGTAGAGCAGCCGCCGCAGCTCGTCTGGTTGAATCTCGTCGGCAATCGCTTCGGCCCGCTCCTGGTGCTTCTCGATCAGGCGGTGCGCCTTCTCGAACACCCCGGCCTGCTGGTACAGCTCGCGGACGCGGTTGATCTGTAGAACGGAATTCATTCCGTTCCCCTCGACTTCGGAACGGAATAAATTCCGTTCTACCAGGGACAGCAACTCCTCTTGCCCCGCCGGCGACAACCCGTCGAGCGCTAGCGCCCAGAGCACCGTCGGCCGGCCGCCGAGGATGTCACCGCCGGCAGCCAGCTTGTTGTTGTCGTCTCCTTCCCAGTCCTTCAGGTCGTTGAGGATCTGGAAAGCGACCCCCACGTTGCGGGCAAACTCGCGAATGGGCTTTTGATACTCGGTCATTGGCCCAGCCAAACGAATGCCGGTGAACAGGGCGGCCTCAAATGCCGGGGACGTCTTGAGTGCGTAAATCTTCAGCGCATCGATCGGCTTGAGCCGCTTGTCGCGGGCGTCGCGCCACAAAAGCTCGGCCCCTTGCCCTTCCGAGAGCCGCAGGTGGGCGTCAGCCAGCGTGTCGAGAATGTCGGCGACCGCATCGGCGCCAAGCGTCTTGCTCTCGCGGCTCACCAGGCGATAACCCATGCCGATCAGGTAGTCGCCGACGTTGATTGCCGTCGGAGTGCCAAATCGCTTGTGAACCGTGTCTTCGCCGTAGCGGAACGCGTCGTCGTCCTCGATGTCGTCGTGAACGAGCGACGCCTTGTGGAAGGTCTCGATCGACATGGCGGCCCGGCGGACGCTGTCGCTGTAGCTGGCGACGTGCTCGGCCCCATTGGCTTCGGTCCCTTTGCCGCCGGTGAGGGCGTCGTAGACGGCGAGCGTGATGAACGGCCGCGAATACTTGCCACCCTTGGCCAGGAAGTCGTAGGCAATCGCTTCCGTCGCCGCGATCGGATCGAGGGCGGCAATCCCGTCGCCGTTGGCTTCCGAAAGCTTCTTGCCGCCGCGGACGCGGGGGGCGATGCGGTCGAGCTCGTCGGGCTGAAACAGTTTTGATGCGGCCCGGAGCAGATGCACGTATGACCGCGTCTGCTGCGCCGGCTCGGCGTGCTTGACCGTGATCATCCGCTGCACCCAGTCCTCATCGACGCTCGTGTTGCGGCAGTCGCTGGAGAGCAGCGGCACTGCCATGCAGGGAATGCCGGCGAGCAGGATCTTGTCGATCGCTTTTTCCAGGACGTTCAGGCAGGCGACGCCGACGATCGCATCGATATGGCCGCTGACGATGATTTTCAAAACGATCGGCGAGCCTTCGGCGACGAGGACCTTGTATCCCATCTCCTCGGCAATCGTGCGGAAATCGGCAATGCTGCACGCGCCGCACTGCTTGCAGTTCATGCCAAATTCGTCGTAGTCGGCGGGGCAGCCTTCGGCGTGCTTGAGGCAGTGGGGAAGCAGGAACAATCGCCGCGACGGCGGGATGGCCGAGACCTGGTCTTTCCAGAATTCGGTCGCCAGGACGACCATCATCCAGCCCACGTACCCCTCAGGCATTCCCATGTCGTCGAGCGTGCGGCGGACGAGCGATTCCATCTCGTCCTTGGTGAGCGGCCGCGACTTGTCGAGCTTCGCCGCGACTTCGGTGCAGCGGGCTTGCAGCTTGTCGCGCAGCTCGCGCGTCTCAGGGACGAGCTTCAAGTGGGCCGTCTGCCGCCGCTTGCTGCGGCGGGGGGCGTCGCCGGCCATTTCGGGCGGGGTATCAGGCAGCGTCTGAGTCACAGGTGCGTCTAGCAAGGTGTCCTCGATCGGCTCAGGCGGGTTCGTAGCTGAATTCGCCAGAATTCAGGAGCCGGCCGTACCGTTTGACCACCGGCGAGTTTGGCTCACTGAGCCTGAACTCTGGCGAGTTCAGCTACGAGTTGGCGGGTCTCAATTGCTGGCAGGCCCTCCCGAGGGCGGAGGCCGTGAAAATGATCGGGTAAAGCTTCTCATAATACCATAACTTGGCGAAGTAGAAGCCGATAGGCGCTGCGCACCTGTGGTCGCCGCGCTCGACTGCCGTTACCAGCCATTCCAGGCCCCGCTCGACCGACTGGCGATATTCTTCGCGGCCCGCGACCGGAAGCAAGGCTTCGACCGCCAGGGCCGTTTCTTCGACGGAGGAGGTGAGTGGTGAGTGGTGAGTGGTGAGTGGTGAGTGGAGCATTGGCGAGCGGGGGGCGTCAGCCCCCTGATAGGCATCGCGACCGGTCTTGGCGTCACCAATCAGGAGGCTTACGCCTCCCGCTCGCCTATTACTGTCGCTCGGCGCGGCCCTTTTGTTCCACACGCCGCTCCCCCAGCCGCCGTCGGCATTCTGGTTCTCCCGCAGCCAATTCAGCCCGCGCTGTGCCTCGGGCGTTTCGAGCAGATGCAGATCGCGATAGGCCAACAGCACCTTCGCCGTGCCATAGACCGGGTTGTCTTCGTCCGGATGATCCTGATTGCCGAACCAGAGTGGGGACCAGGAGCCGTCGGGGTGCTGTTTCCGAGCAAGGAATGTCAGACCGCGATCGACCGCATTTGCATAGAGTTGCTGAAAATACCCATCAACCTTTCCACCCCAAACTTGTTCTGGGGATCCGGCCAACGTTCGAAACGCACGAATCGCATGCGCGGTCAAATCCGTCCCACTTCGATCGAAGGGAAGCCTTCCCCATCCGCGACAAAAAGTTGGCCAGCCGCCGTCGGAATTCTGCAACTTAAGTAGCCAGTTTCGCGCATGACCCCACGCCCACGGAAACAATTCGATGTGACAAAGGGCGACGATAGCGCCAGGCGTGTCATCGGCGTCAGGCACTGCACCGCTTAGATCGCTCCATCCAAAGCCGCCTGGTTCGGCACCGGTAAACGCATGCTGTTTTCGGTGCTGGCAGGAAGTGAGCCAGCGAAAAACATTGCTTTGCGATTCGAGCGCATCCTCGAATGCCTTATAAGGGTCGGTGGGATAGGCGATGTTACGCTCCGCAGCGTCGCGCAGCTCTTTAAGTCCCAAAGTTTCCGCCACGTCTTCGCCGCCGGCGGCCAGGGCGTTGATCGAGAGGGTCGTGACCCAGGTGGCGAGGTTGGTGTCGATCGGCCAACTGCCGTCGGGGCGGATGGAGTTCGCGAGGAATTTGACGCCGTCGCGAATCACTTCTTCTGCAATTGGATGATTTTGGGCCGCGCTGTCCCCTTGCGGAGCAAGGGGACTACAAAGGCTCATCACCACAAAACTCGTCAGCGGCGTCGCTTCGAGGTACCCGCCACTGTCCGGCTGCATCCGCCGCAGGACTTTCAGGCTCCGCGTGATGCTCAGCCAGCGCGCTAACCGCGTGATCGGGTTCCAAGGCTTCTTGTGGTGATAGTGCGCCTGGCCAATCGCCACCAGAGCCGGGATTGCGTAGCTCACCACCGGCATTCCCACGAACCGGTACCACGACTGCGGCACCACCGCCAATTCAAACGGCAGCGGCGAAATCTCCTCCCACTTCACGAGCCCCGCCAGCGCCAGGTTCGTCATGATCGGCACGACGAACGTCTTGTCGATGCCGTAGCGCACTTTCAGCCCCTCGATCCCCCGCTTGCTCTCGATGTACTCCTCCGCCCGCGCGAGCAGTTCGCGATGCGCCTCCGCCTTCCCGGCCAGGTGCATCGCGGCCACGACCAGATACGTCGTGGCGATATTGGAATGACTCTTATCCGTATCCCCAAACCCGCCGTCGTCGTTTTGATGCCTGGCGAGCCACACAATGCCGCGATCCACCAAATCCGCAATCGGCAATCGGCAATCCGCAATCCCATCAGGGGGCTGACGCCCCCCGCTCGCCGATTGTTGTCCCCCGCTCGCCGATTGTTGTCCCCCGCTCGCCGTATGTCGCCCCCCGCTCGCCTTGACCACCGCCAGCGCGCTGACCGCCGTCGCCGTCGAAAGGGCACTGCTGGACAACTCACCGACCCAATGCCCTTCCGGCGTGCGCTCCGCCAAGAGTTCGTTACGAACGCGCTGCCACGCCGATTGAATGCGGTCGAATTCGATCATTCGCAGCAAGTAGTAGGTCCCGCCTGCCGGGCGGGACCTTGAGGCAACAACAAATCCCGGTGCAAGGTCCCGCTCGGCAAGCGGGACCTACGCGGATCGACACGCGGCATCCCCGTGCGGTGCGTGAATTGACGATTGTCGATCCTAAACCATCCGCCGCGGAAATGGAAACATGTTGAGAGGGACTGAACGGCAGACGGAGCGTGCCTGCTACAGAAAATGCCCGCTGCGACCCGGGCAGTCTGAATTCAGGCGGCCTCTCCCACCGCTGAACGCAGACGCCGGGTGCAGACGGACAATCGGGTCGATGGCAAGCCCGGGCTTCGGCAGGAGTCACGATCGCGCCTGCGACCGGCAAGCTGCCAGGCCGGCAACCAGCATCGAACTGTGTTGTAGGACGGACTTGCTCGCTCCGCTTCCGGAACGAAACTTTCCAGCAGCCGCTGCCCAGCCAAGCTCGGAGACGAGAACGAACCGCGCCGCTGCGCGCTTCCCACATCCGTCGCGAATGCGAAGGCACATGGCGTGCCAGCACACTCTGTTAGGCGGGGAGCGCTGTCCCCGGCTAAGAACGCAGTTTTCCTCCGGCTACGAGCATCGATCCTTGCCCACGGGCGCGGCGACCGCTGCCCAACAAGCGTGCAATTGTCGCGGCGGCCGCTGCATAACCCGGCCGTGGATGGCATTTCCAGCAGGGCACGCCGCTTGCTTGCTTCACGACTCACCTCAGGCGGAGGGAGCTTGCTGCGCTAGCATGGCCGATGCGCTCGATCACCGCGCGACGTACGGGGAGTCGGTCTGTCCGTACTGTGGCGTCGGCTGCCGCTTGTGGGCCGAAATGGCTTACGGCAAGGTGCTGCGCGTCAAAGGGGCGGCGGACGCGCCCGCCAACCGCGGAGGCATTTGCGCCAAGGGCGCGACGCTCGACCAGACCGTCGCCGTTTTCGATCGGCTGGCGCAGCCGCTGCTGCGCAAAAGCCGCCAGCACGAGTTGGCCCCGGTCTCATGGGACTCCGCCCTCGACACGCTCGC
>DATKDU010000504.1:0-22556 GCA_035512595.1 Pirellulaceae bacterium | reverse complement strand
CAAGGAAAAGATTCGCAAGGCGGCGGAAGAGGCCCAGGAAAAGATGCGGGCAGAGATTCAAAGGCTCCAGGAAAAAGCTCGCGAGGAGGTGATTGCCTCGCTGTCGGCGTCGCAGCAAATCAAGCTGAAGTCGATGATGGGTAATAAGTTTGAGTTCAGCAGCAACTTCGGCGCCTTTGGCGGCGGACAGGGCGGCCGCGGTGGGTTTGGCGGCGCCGGCGGCGCCGGGGGCGGCTTCGGCGGCGGCCGTGGCGGACCGGGCGGTCGTGGCGGACCTGGCGGTGATGGCGGCGGTCGTCCCGCTCGCCCGCCGGTCGAACGGCTCCCCGACGGCGACTAAGTTGTGACGTTGTCGTAGGACGGCCCGCAAGGGCCGTCCTGTTCGAAACGCTGTGCGGCATTTGCAGGTAGTGTTTTACATCCTTGGGGGATAGAATAGGGAGTCCTGCCGCCGGTCCCTATCCCTCCTGACAAGAATCCCTCCCCGCGACGGCTGTCGCACGGTTGTGAACGAATGGAAGCCGGTGAAATCCTTCTGAAACGTGGACTCCTCGACCGCCAGCAATTGGACAGGTCGCGGAATCAGGCCAACGGCCATTGCGATGGCCTGCGCCTCATCGAGTCCGCAGTTCAGCTCGGCTTCTGCTCCGAGGAACAGGCCCTGAAAGCCGTCGGCGAAGCGGTCGGCATCGACTTTATCGACTTGAGCGACATCGACGTCGATCTGACCCTCCTCAAGGGCTTTCCCCACAAGCTGATCCACCGGCAGACGATCTTTCCGATCAGCCGCAACCAGGGGCAGCTCATCGTCGCCACCAGCGATCCGTTCGATCTCTATCCGCTCGATGAAGTGAGTGCCGCGACCGGGCTGTCGGTCCTGCCGGTGCTCGCCGGCCGGGCGGAGATCTCGCGGCTGATCAAGCGGTATCTCGGCGTCGGCAGCGAGACGGTCGATGGGCTGATTGCCGCCCAGTCCAGCGACGAGGACGCGGCGGTCGAGCTCCTGAGCGATATCGAAACCGACGGCTCCGAACTATCCGAACAAGCGCAGGAAGCGTCGGTTGTCCGCCTGGTCAACGAAATCTTGATGGAGGCGATCGACGCGCGGGCCAGCGACGTGCATATCGAGTCGCAGCCTTCGGGCGTCGTCGTCCGCTACCGGATCGACGGCATGCTCCAGCCGCAGCCGGTGCCGCCGGAGATCAACCGCTTCCAGGCCGCGATCATCAGCCGCCTGAAGATCATGGCGCGGCTGAACATCGCCGAGAAGCGCTTGCCGCAGGACGGCCGCATGAAGCTGCGGGTCAGCGGTCGGGAGATCGACGTCCGCGTGTCGATCATCCCGATGATCCACGGCGAAGGGCTCGTGCTGCGTATTCTGGACAAGGGGGCGATGGTCTTCGATCTCCAGAAGCTGGGGATGGAGGCCGACACTTACGCCACCTTCCGCGAGTTGATCGAGCTGCCGCACGGGATCGTTCTGGTCACCGGCCCGACCGGCTCCGGCAAGACGACCACGCTCTATAGCGCGCTGATCGAGATCAACAAGCCCGACGTCAAGATCATCACGACGGAAGATCCGGTCGAGTATCAGCTCGAAGGGATCAACCAGATCCAGGTCCATACCAAGATCGGACTGACGTTCGGCCATTCGCTGCGAAGCATCCTGCGCCACGATCCGGACATTGTGCTCGTCGGCGAAATCCGCGACCTGGAAACGGCCGAGAACGCCATCCAAGCCTCGCTCACCGGCCACCTGGTCTTCAGCACGCTCCACACCAACGACGCCGCCAGCGCCTACACGCGGCTGGGGGACATGGGGGTCGAGCCGTTCCTCGTGGCCAGCACGGTCGAGGCGGTGATGGCCCAGCGGCTCGTGCGGCGGCTGTGTACGCACTGCAAGGGAGCCTATCGCCCCGAGCGCCAAGACTTGCCCCCCGATTTCCCCTGGGATGAGATGGCCGGCCGGGAAATCTACCGCCCCGTCGGCTGCCGCGAATGCCGCGGCACGGGTTACCGCGGCCGGCAGGGGATTTACGAGCTGCTGGTGACCACCAACGAGATTCGCCAACTGGCCCACGACCGGACGAGCAGTTGGAAGCTGGTGCAGTGCGGCATCGAGCAGGGGATGCGGACCCTGCGGCAAGACGGCTGGAAAAAGGTTCTTTCGGGCATTTCCAGCGTCGAGGAGGTCGTGCGCAACGCCAAGGCAGACCATAGTTTGCTGATGAAGAAGTAATTGCCATTGCCGGCGGCCGACCGTCAATCAAAATAGAGGGAAAATGCCCGGCAAATGACCAATGACCAAATCCCAATGACCAGTTAGGGGTTAATAACATTGGTCATTTGGATTTGGTCATTGGTCATTTTGCGTTATGCCCGACTTTGCCTACATCGCCCGCGACGCGACCGGTCAGAAGATCACCGGCACTCTCTCGGCGGCCACCGACCGGGAAGTGCTTTCGGTGCTGGCGACGCGTTCGCTCTTCCCGGTGCAGGTGACGGCGGAGAGATCGGCGTCTGCTTCTTCATCGCTGCGGGTGAAGGGGCTGCTGATGGCGACGCTGTACGCTCAGCTTGCCGCGCTGCTCAAGAGCGGCGTGCCGCTGCTCAGGTCTCTGGCGGTCCTCAAGGACCAATCGTCGAACAAGAACCTGAAGCTGATCCTGGACGACGTTCATCACCGTGTGGAGGACGGCACCGCGCTGGGGGATGCGATGGCGCGTTATCCGCGGGCCTTCAACGAGATGGCGGTGAACATGGTCCGCGCCGGCGCGGAAGGGGGCTTCCTCGAGGATGCGCTGGAGCGTGTCGCTTCGTTTACTGAGACGCAGGAAGACCTCAAGGGGCGGACCGTCAGCGCGATGGCCTACCCGTGCGTCCTGGCGGTGGCGGGAATGACGGTGGTCACCGTGCTGATCGTGTTTTTCGTCCCCCAGTTTGCCGTGATGTTCGACCGGCTGCGCGAGCGCGGCGAATTGCCCTTTCTCACCGACTGGCTCCTGTGGTTCAGCGATACGCTAAGAAATCAAGGCTGGTGGATCGCGCTGCTGGCAATCGGCGCCGGCGTCTGGGTCTACTATCAATTGAAGACCGATGCGGGGCGGCGCCGTGCCGACTGGCTGCGAATCAAGATGCCGATGGCCGGCCCGATTTTTTTGAGCTTCGCGGTGGCGCGGTTTTGCCGCGTGCTGGGAACGCTGCTGAAAAACGGAGTGCCGATCCTCAAGGCGCTGGAAATCAGCCGGGAGGCGGCGGGGAACAAGATCTTGGCGCAGGCGATTGCCGATGCCTCGGAGAATATCTCCTCGGGTCAGTCGCTGGCGCGGCCATTAGCCGCCAGCGGGCATTTTCCGAAGATGGTGGTGGAGATGATCGCCGTCGCGGAGGAATCGAACACGCTGGACAAGGTGCTGGTGGAGATGGCCGACGGGCTGGAGCGGCGGACCACGCGGCAGCTCGACCTGCTGGTCCGGTTGCTGGAGCCGGTGATGCTGCTGGTGCTGGCGATCATCATCTTGTTCGTGGTCATTGCCCTCTTGGTGCCGGTGATCAAGATGAGCCAGGCGTTGTAGTGGTGAGTGGTGAGTGGTTTTTTGGGGCTAGGGTACAAGGCAATTCGAATCGCTTGGATCAGGGAGTCACAATATGAAACCAAACGTTGCCCGCCGTATGCGTCGTCGCCGCGGCTTTACGCTGATGGAAATTCTGCTGGTGCTGGCGATCCTGGTGATCCTCGGCGCGCTGGTGGGGGTCAGCTACAGCCAGATCCGCAAGAACGCCATGATCGATACGGCGAAAACGCAGATCAGCAATCTGGAGACGGCCGTCAAGACGTACCAGATCGAGGTCGGCACGTTTCCGTCGATGGACGCCGGCCTGGATGCGCTCTTTAACCCGCCAGCCGATGCACCCCCCGGCAAATGGCGCGGCCCCTACCTCGACGCCACCCAGTTGCCGCTCGATCCCTGGAACAATCCTTATAACTACGAATTGTTCAACTCGGAACAGTTCGAGATTACGTCCAACGGACCCGACGGACAGCCCGGCACGGATGACGACGTGCGAATCATCCGCTGATAAGTAGGACGGCCTTTCCAGGCCGTTCACTCTTGACGGCCTGGAAAAGGCCGTTCTGCAGGTTTGACGTGAAGACCAGCCCACATCGCGACTTTCGACAAAATCGAGCGGGCATTACCCTCCTCGAGCTGATGATCGTATTGTCGCTCCTGGCGATCATTGCCGCCGTGTCGATGCCCGCCTTCGCCGGCATGCTCCGCTCGCAGCGGCTGCGAAGCGCAGCCGAGTCGGTGCGGACCGAGTGGATGCGGGCTCATATCAGGGCGATGAAAACGGGCCGCATTCACGTCTATCGCTTCGAAAACGGCGGTCGGCATTTCGAGATCATCCCCTGGGTATCTGACGACGATGCGCTCGAAAGCTCGACCAATGCCGACGCCCAGACGATGAGCTTCAGCATGGCCACCGCCAGCGGCACGGCGGCCGGCGGAGTGGACGTCGAGGACGGTCCCGGGCTTCCCGAGGGAGTGATCTTCGTCGGCGGCGAGGCGAGTGCCGACTCGCGCGGCATATCTGTAGCGGAAGCTCTTTCCGGAAGCGGAGGGAGCGAGGGCCAAATGGGCGCCCCGGTGCTCTTCTATCCCGACGGCAGCGCGACCGATGCCTATGTCATCGTAGCCAACGACCAGCAGCAGGCGGTCCGCGTCGAGCTCCGCGGCCTGACCGGCCTGGCGACCGTGGGCGAGATCATGTCGCTGGAGGAGCTCCTGCACTAGCCATGCGTCAGCCATTCTTAAGTGCGATCCTTGTAGGACGGCCCTTCCGGGCCGTTCATGACGGCCCGGAAGGGCCGTCCTACCAGCGGCGCGGACTGTCGCTTTTGGAAGTCATCCTGGCGATCGCCATCTTCGGCACTTCCCTCGCCATCATCGGCGAGCTGGTGCGGATCGGAAGCAACAGTGCCGCGGCCGCACGCGACCTGTCCGACGGCCAGCGGCTGTGCAGCAATCTGATGAACGAAATCGCGGCCGGCGTGTTGCCGCCGACCGCCGTGTCGCAGACGAGCTGTCTGGAGGATGCGACGTGGCTCTATTCGGTGGCGGCTGATGCGACCGAGATCGAGGGACTCTTGGCGGTGACGGTCACCGTCGAGCAGGACCCGCAGTTCTACAGCCGCCCTCATTCGGTCACCCTCGTGCGGTGGGTCGCCGATCCGGCCATGCTCGAGACCGAGATCACCGAGGAAGGCGCCAGCACCTCCACGACGGGAGGCGCCAATGCTCCCTAATCGCCTTCGTCGTAGCGCGGCGCGCGATCCCCGCGGCATGACCCTCCTGGAACTGGTCCTGTCGCTGGCCCTCTCGGCACTGCTCCTGATGGCCATTTCCATGGCCCTGCACATCCACTGGCGGGCGTTCGACATCAAGCGCTCGCGGGTGGAAGAGGCCCAGCTCGCCAGCGCGATCCTCCGCAATATCAGCGACGACATTCGCAGCACGCTCAAGTTCGAGCCGCCGAATCTGGAAGGGCTCGACCTCACCTCGCTCGTGGCGAATGCGGCGGGTGGCGCAATCGGCGAAGGGACCACCAATAGCGACTCGGGGGATGGCGGCGGCGACCCGAATAATCCCCCCGAGCAACAGCCCAACGACACGCCGCCGGACAACGAGTCGGACGATCCGCCGCCAGGTGAAAATCCACCCAACAACGACAACGAGGGAACTCCCTCCGACGACACAGGCGCGGGAGGAACCGGCACGTCCGAAACTGCCGGCGGCACCGCCACCGAAGGGGAAATGACGGCCGAGTCCGGTCCCAGCACCGTCGTCGGCCTCTACGGCTCGGCCACCCAGCTTCAGTTTGACGTCAGCCGACTGCCGCGGGTCGATCAATACCAGTCGCAGGAAACCGAGGACGGCTCGCTGCAGATCCCCAGCGACATCAAGACGGTCGTTTATTTCCTGGCCGAGGAAGAGGTCGCCGACAGCGGCGGCGCCTTCGCCATGACTGCCAGTGCTCAGCCGAGCACTAGCGGTACTGGCCGCGGGCTGATGCGGGCCGAGAGCGACCGGGCGGTCAGCGCCTTTGGCGAAATCAATGGCTCGACGGATTCCCTTTTCGCGGGGGCCAAACAACTGGCGGCGGAGGTCACGTCCCTCCAGTTCCAGTATTTCGACGGGACCGAGTGGCTCACCGAGTGGAATTCGGACGATCTGGGTGGCCTGCCCACGGCCATTGAAGTCGTGCTCACGATCGGCTCGCCGCAGAGCAACTCCGACATACAGGCAGCGACTCCGCTGGGGCAGCCGCTCGATGAAACCACGCAGCCGACCTATCGCATGGTCGTCCATCTGCCGGTCGGCGGCATCAGCCCCGCCGCCGCAGAGTCCACGGAAATGACCGAATCGACCGATGCCGCCGGGGGCAATGTGGATACGGGCACTCCTACAACGGAGACCACGCCATGATCCGTCGTCGCGGGCTGGTGCTGATCATTGTGCTGGTGGTGGTCGTCTTCCTGTCGCTGGGGGCGTACACCTTCACCGACTTGATGCTCACCTATCAGGAGTCGGCTCAACTGACCGGCCGACGATTGCAGGCCCGCTATCTGGTCGATTCGGGGGTCGAATACGTCAAAATGTTTTTGGCCCAGACCGAGGAGGCGCGGATCGACGCCGGCGGCGTCTTCGACAATCCCGACGCGTTCCGCGGCCGCACGGTGATTGCGGCGGACGATCCCAACGAACGGGGGAGCTTCGCCATCATTGCCCCCAGCCTGGACGAAATCGACGAGTTAGCCGGCACGCGGCACGGCCTGGAAGACGAATCGACGCGGCTCAACCTGAACATCCTGCCGACGCTCGAGGAGACGCTTCCCGGCACGGGAACGACCCTGCTGATGGCATTGCCGGGAATGACGGAGGACGTCGCCGACGCGATCCTGGATTGGCTCGATGACGACGACGAGGAGCGGCCACTCGGCGCGGAATCGGGTTACTACACGGGCCTCCGTCCGGCGTATGCCGCCAAGAACGGCCCGGTGGAGACGGTTGAGGAGCTGCTGCTGGTGCGGGGCGTGACTCCCGAGCTGCTCTTCGGCGGCGACGTGAATCGCAACGGCACGATCGACGCCCACGAAACGGCGACAGAAGGAACCTCGGGCTTGGGCTGGTCGTCGTACCTGACGCTGTACAGCACTGAGAACAACGTGCGGTCCGATGGCCAGCCGCGGATCGACCTCAACCAGAGCGACCTGCAAACCCTGAGCGACCAGCTCACCGAAGTCTTCCCGCCGGAATGGGTGACGTTCATTCTCGCCTACCGCCTGGCGGGAGCTTACACGGGAACGAACGACGGGGAGCAGGGGCTGACCGGCACGCTCGACCTGACGCAGGAGCCGCGGGGGACCATCGGCACCGTGCTTGACCTGGTCGGCGCCAAGGTGCAGGTCACGTTCCAAGGGGAAATGAACCAGGTCATCCTGGCCTCCCCCATCCAGGACGACTTGATCTCGATGGGGCTCGGCTTTCCGCTCCTCATGGAGAATGTCACCGTCAATCCGTCCAAGACGATCCCCGGGCGGATCAACATCAACCAGGCGACCAGGACCGTGCTCTTGGGAATCCCCGGCATTACCGAGGAGATCGTCGATGCGATCCTCACGTCGCGGAGCTACGAAATCGATACCGACCGCCCCAACCATCGCCACGAGACGTGGATTCTCGTCGAGGGGATCGTCACGCTCGACCAGATGAAGCAGCTCATGCCGCTTGTGAATGCTGGCGGGGACGTTTATCGGGCCCAGGTGGTGGGCTATTTCCAGGGAGGGGAGGCCTCCAGCCGGGCGGAAGCCGTGTTTGACGCTACCGGCACGACGCCGCGGCTACTATTCTGGAGAGATATCAGCCACCTCGGCCGCGGCTATGCCGTGGAGACCCTGGGGGTCGATTTTTCGGAAGCAAGTGAGTAGTTGAGCCCGCGATTTGACGAAAGCTGCTGGGAAATGGGACCGATGGGACGCATGGGACTCATGAAATGAAATACTCGGCAAGAATAGGTCCTATTCGTCCCATGAGTCCCATCGGCCCCGCGACCAATTCTCTGACCCACCGACCAGCCAACCACCCATGACCCGCCTCTTTGCCATCGAATGGGATGCCTCCGAAGCCCGCGTGGCCGTCGGCCGCGCCCGGGCCGGTGCGCTCGTCGTCGAGCAGGCCTTCACGGTGGAGCTGCCCAAGCGGGCAGGCGATGCGGCCGCCGGCGAGAAGGAAATCGGCGCCGCCATTGCCACCGCGCTGGCGCAGCGCGGCCTGGCCAAGAGCGACGCCCTGGTGGCGGTGGGCCGGGCCAATATCGAGCTAAGGTTTCTCACCACGCCCCCGACGCCTCCGGAAGAACTCCCCGACCTGGTCCGTTTCCAGGCGATGCGGCAGTTCACCACGCTCGGCGACGACTGGCCGCTCGATTTCGTCCCGCTGGAAGAAAACCGCGACGGCGGCATCAACGTCCTGGCCGCCGCCATCTCGCCGGAGCTGGTGCGGCAAATCCGCGACACGTGCTCTGCGGCCGGGATCAACTGCTCGCGGCTCGTCCTGCGCCCCTTTGCCACGGCCGCCCTGCTCCTGGGGGCCAAGGCCGAAGACCGCTGCCGGATGCTGGTCGATTTGCTCAGCGACGAAGCCGATCTGACGGTGATGGCCGGCGGCAAGGTGATCTTCCCCCGCACGATCCGCTTGCCCGCCAGCGATGGCGGCGAAGTGCAGGCGCGGGCCTTGCTCGGCGAAATCCGCCGGACGGTCATTGCCGCCCAGAACCAGCTCGGCGGCCGCAAGGTTGAGCAGGTCGTGATTTTCGGCGACGAGCGGCATCACGCCGGCTTGCGCAAGCTGATCGAGGAAGAGCTGACGCTCGAAGCGGGGGTCGAGCTGTTCGACCCGTTCACGCACGTAGAGTTGGACGGTGAATCGCGGCGGCAGCGGCCCGATTACCCCGGCACCTTCGCCCCCCTGTTGGGCATGCTGGCGGAAGAAGCTGCCGCCCGGCCGCAGCCGATCGATTTTCTCCATCCGCGCCGCCGGCCGCAGGCCCCCGATCGGCGGCGTTTGTATGCCATCGCCGGCGGCATTGCCGGCGCGGTCGCCGCTGCACTGCTATTGCTGTTGTGGATGCAGCTTTCCAGTCAAAGCAGTCAGGCGAGGCGGCTGCAAACGGAGATCAACCAGCAGGACAAGCTGGCCAAGTCAGGCAAAGCCGTCCGCGATCAGGCGGCGAAGCTGGAGCGGTTTGAGCGGGGCGATATTAGCTGGCTCGACGAGCTGCGGCTGATGTCGCTCAAGGCGCCGCCGCCGGAAAAAACACGGATCGAGGACTTGCAGGCGGTCGTCATGCCGCAGGGCGGCGGCGAGATGACCATTCACGCCCTGGCCAGCGACAACGAGACGGTTCTCGAAATCGAGCAGCGGCTGGCGGAAACCGGCCGAATGGTGCAGGGGAAGGGAGTGAAACGCAAGGAGAAAGTCCCCGGCCCGCTTCCCTACGAATTTGACCTGACGGTGGCAGCCGAGCCGATCGTCGAGCGGAAGACGGCAACGAAAGCTGCCGGCTCTCCGTCTGACGAGCCTGCTGGCAAGGACCGGACGCCTCCCGCCAAGGAGGCCAGGTCATGAACCAGCGCGAGCGGGTGCTGCTGATCGTCGTGATCGCCCTCGGCGCCGTGGGCGTTCTGTTCGGCGCGCAACTGGCGTACTCGAGCGTCGCCGGCTGGTTTCAGTCGGGGAAGAATCGCATCGCCGGCCTGGAAAGGCAGCTTGCGGAAAAGCAGCGGATCGTGCGCGAGACCCAGGCCGCCAAACGCAAGATTGCCGATTGGAAAAGTCGCTCGCTTCCCGGCGATCCGGGCCACGCCCGCTCTCTGTATCGCGCCTGGCTGTTCGATGGCGTCGTGGCTGCAAAATTTGCCAACCCCAATGTTACCGCCGGCGCGGACAACCCCCAGCGCGGGCTGTATACGGGGCTCTCCTTCACCGTCAGCGGCACCGGAAATCTCCAGCAGATCGTCGATCTCTTGTACGACTTCTATGCCGTCGATCATCTGCACCGCATTTCCCGGCTGAAGATTGTGCCAACGAAGGAGCCCAAGCAGTTCCTGCTGACGATGACCGTCGAAGCGCTGTCGATGGACGGGGCCCCCGATGCCGACGAGCTTGCCCAGCGTCCGGGGAAGCGGCTGGAGATGCCCACGCGGGAAGATTATCTCACGGCCATTCTCAACCGCAACCTGTTTGGCGCGCCGAACCAGCCGCCGCGGCTGTCGGGCCTGGGCGACGTGCGGGCGGAAACGGGGCGCGAATTCACCGCCGTCGCTGAAGTCACCGACGACGATGCCGCCGACAAGCACACCTTCAAGCTCGAAAAGAGCGAAGCCCGCGATGCGTATCTCGATAGCAGCAGCGGCGCCTTCCGCTGGACGCCGCGGCGCACCGGAACCTATGAATTCACCATCTCGGTGACCGACGACGGCATACCCGCCAAGACGGCGACCGAGAAGCTGATCGTCACGGTCGGCGACGCTCCCGCCCCGCCCCCCCAGCCGCGGACTCTCGCCTTCGACGAAGCAAAGTTCACCGTCCTGGCCGCGGTGATCGACAACTCCGGGACCAGCGAGATCTGGCTGCACGTTCGCCCTCGCGACCGCAATGCCATACTCAAGCTCGGCGTCGGGGACTCGTTCGAGATCGGCTCGGTGAAAGGAACCGTCAAGTCGATTGCCGGCTCGTCCTTCGTGTTCGAAAGCGATGGCAGGCTCATGAGGCTTGGCACCCGGGAATTCCTGGCGAATGCCGAGTCGGCGACGCAGTAGCGTAGCCGCACTCGCCAGAGTGCGGCCCCATTTTCGGCTGGCGTTGCCTGAAGTCTGGCGACTTCGGCTGCAAGCTCCGCTTCGCTCGTTGCCTCGCTAACTGCTGGCCAGTCAAGGGTTTAAGCCGGAAAAAGAATCAGACAGCAGATCCCATTTCGGTTCAGCTTTCAGGCAAACTTTGCCGATTATTCCACCAATGCGGGTTGTAGCGGCAGGGCCATGCGCCTTGCGCAGCTTGCTGAATTGGTGTCGGGGTGAGGATACCCAATGAACTCCAGTGTCAATCGTTCGTGGCGATGGACGCTCGGCAGCGCGGCTGCCGCGGTGGGATTGGCGGCGCTGCTGGCGGGACGGAATTGCCACGGCCAGGTGCAAGAGCGGGTTCCGCTGAACACCCGTCCGACGGCGCCGGCTGCTCCTGCTGCTCCCAATGTCGTCAAGCTCTACAAGGTGCCGGCCGAGCACCTGGCGGCCATCGTCGCCGAACTGCAAAACGAATTCGCCGGCCAGCCGTCGATTCATATCGGCGCCGATGAACAGACCAGCAACCTGGTGGTCGTCGCGCCCGCGGCAGTCCATCAACAGGTGACGGGCCGGCTCGAGGCCGATGCTGCGCCGCCGGCAGCCGCGCAGGCTGCTCCCGCGGCTGTTGTCGCCGAACATGCCGCCGAACCGGTCCGCATCGGCCGCACGACGCACGCCCTCAAGAACATTTCCGCCCGCGATGCCGAGCTGGAGTTGGCTGGCATCTGGGGCAAGACCGCCGCCTTCGGCACCAGCCGCGGCGGCGAAACGACGACTGTCCGCATCCCCGCCGGCAATCACGGCGAGGTGCTTTTGGTCGTCGATCACGACCGGAACCTGGTGACGATCGACGCCCCGCAGGATTCGCTCGAATCGTGGCAACGGGTGATAGCCAACATCGACTCGCCGCGCCGCACTACCGCTAATCAGGTGGGTGTGATTCCCTTCGACCGGGCCGATCCGCTCAAAATCCGGCGGGCCATCGAGCTGATTCACACGGCCACCAAGAACCCCGCGGCATTGCCGAGCCGCGGCATCGGTGCGTCCGGCACGCCAGTCCGCCGACAGCATATCGGCCAGTTCGTGTCGATGATCTTTCAGGAAGGGCAGCCCGCGGGCGGCGCACAGCCCGGTGGACAACCGGCCGCGCAGCCAGGCGGAGACCAGCCGCCGCCGGCGATCGACGTGCAGCCGGGAGATCAGGTCGGAGGCGAAGGAGCCGCCGGAGCTCTGGCCCGCATCGGCAATGTCCAAATTGAGTTCGTTCCGGGGCTCGATGTGCTGATCATCCGCGGCAATCGCCGCGACGTGGAGATGGTCAAGGAGATCATCCGCCAGATCGAAGAGATGAGCATCCAGACGCAGCCGGAGGTGGAGATTTATTACCTTCAGCACGTGGACGGCCAGCAGATCACCGACATCATCAACACGATCTATGTCACCGCTTTTCCATCGCAGGGGCAGGTGACGCTGACGCCGCTGGTCAAGCCCAACGCGGTGATGGTCATCGGCCGTAAGGAAGCGATCGGGCCGGTCCTCGAATTGATCCGGCGGCTCGATCAGAACGTGGCGGCTGATACGCAGTTCCGGGTGTTTCCGCTCAAGTTCCTGCCGGCAGTTGATGCGGAGCGGACGGTGCGGACGTTCTTTACGACGCGCCCCGGACCTGAAACGACTGTGCGCCCCGGCCTGGGCACGCGCGTGCTGGCCATTGCCGACTTTCGATCCAACAGCCTGATCGTGCAGGCCAGCCCGCGCGATTTGGAGGAGGTCGCCACGCTGCTGGAGCAGATCGATGTGGACGGTCCGGACACAAAGGGACCGACCAAGGAGGTCCGCGTCTTCAAGCTGCAAAACTCGCTGGCCGATGACCTGGTGCTGGTGATCCAGGAGGCCATTACCGGCCAAATCCAGGGCCAACAACAACAACAGCAGCAACAGCAGCAACAAGGTGGCCAAGGGGGGATCGGCACTCCCACTCCGCAATCGAGCGCCCAGCGCGAGACGCGGCTGCAAATGTTCTCGCTCGATCCCGAGGGGAAGCGAATTATCGAATCGGGAATCTTGTCCGACTTGACGGTTTCCTCCGATCCGCGCAGCAACTCGCTGGTGATCGTCGGCCCGGTGAGCACGATGCCGCTGATGGCCGAACTAATCCGCCAGCTCGACGCGCCGCCGGGAGGCGAGGCACAGGTCAAAGTCTTTAGGGTCGAAAACGGTGACGCGACGCAGCTTGCCACGATGCTCCAAAACGTCTTCGGCGCGCAAGCGCAAGGCGGCACTGCGGGCGCTCAATCGGTCACCGGCACCGGCGCATCGCCGCTGGTGCCGCTGCGGTTCGCGGTCGATACCCGCACCAACAGCATCATCGCCACCGGTTCGGGGAGCGACCTGCGGGTGGTGCAAAACATTCTGATCCACATGGATGAGGCGGGCATCCGTCAGCGGGAGCTAAAGGTCTTCCGGCTGAAGAATACGTCGGCGCAAGCGGTGGCCGCGGCGCTCCAGGACTTTCTCGCGCAGCAGCAAAGTCTTCAGCAGAGTCAGGGGCAGCTCATCAGTGCGCTGGAACGCTTGGAAGAGCAGGTGATCGTAGTCGCCGACCCGGTCACCAATAGCCTGATCGTGAGCGCCACGGCGCGCTACATGCCCCACGTCGAGAAGATGATCGAGGACCTCGACCGCCGCAACCCGATGGTGGTGATCCAGCTCATGATCGTCGAGGTGACGCTCGACGATTTGAATGAGTTTGGCGTCGAACTCGGGCTGCAGGACTCGCTCCTGTTCCAGCGCGGCACGCCAATTCCGGGCTTCAACTTCAACAATCAGCCTCTGGGAAACACGATCACCGGTGTCAATACCGAGAACACGGCCGGGCAGGGACTGACGAGCTTTGGCGTTGGCCGAACGAGCGCCGCCGGGGGCGTGGGCGGCCTGGTCCTGTCGGCCAGCAGCGAATCGGTATCGCTCCTGATTCGCGCCCTGCAATTGTCCCAGCGGGCACAGATCCTCAGCCGGCCCCAAATCCAGACGATGGACAATCAGCCGGCCTTCGTGCAGGTGGGGGCGCGAGTGCCGCGCGTCCAGGGGCAGACAGTGACCAATAACAATGTGACCCAGGATATCCAAGACGAGAATGTCGGGATCCTGCTGGGGGTGACGCCGCGCGTCACTCCCGACGGCATGGTCGTGATGGAAATCGATGCCGAGAAATCGGAAGTGGGCCCGGACGCAACGGGTATCGTGATCGGCACCGACTCGTTTGGGAACGCGATCATCTCGCCGCAAATCCTGACCAATCTCGCCCAAACGACGATCACGGCCCGGTCCGGTCAGACGGTCATTCTGGGCGGCTTGATTTCGCATGCCACCGGCGAAACGACGCGCCGTGTTCCCTACTTGGGAGATATCCCCGTACTCGGACGGCTGTTCCGGTTTGACTCAGTGTCGGTGGAACGCAAGGAAGTGCTGTTCATCCTGACGCCGTACATCATGGATTCACCCGAAGTCGAATCGCAATACAACTTTCGCGAGACGGAGCGGCTGAACTGGTGCCTGGCTGACGTGGTGAATGTGCATGGCGCACTACCCATCGGCACAGCCGGCGTCAACGCCTGGAGCCATGAGTCCCCGCTCATCTTTCCGGACGAGACTCCCACGGGACCGTCGATCATGACGCCCGGCGAACCGCTCGATCCGCGCTTACGGCTGCTGCCAACGCCTGCCGTGCCTGTGCCCGCGATCCCACCGACAGCCTTACCGCCGCCAGCCATCCCTGCCCCGGAAATCCCGCCGCAATCGAGCCGCCGCGCCGTGCAGCCGGCCGACCAGGCGTCGGGAAGGTTGCCCGCCTGGCAGCCGGCTGCTGCGGTTCCCCAAAAGGTGCGGCCGGCCTTCCAGTGGGAGGAGCAGCCGGCAGCCGACCCCAGCGCTCAGCGATTGCCGCCCCCTCAATCGCCACAGCCGCAGGCGCCCGGCGGCTTGACGCCGGCGACCATTGCGCCCGCGGGCTATCAGCAACCGATGCCGGCGATGTACCCGGTGGCGAGTCAGTCGATTTATGAGTGAAGCTTGAGAGGGAGGCGCGAAGCGTACGGGGAGGCAATGGGGACTTATGGGACTAATGGGACTTATGGGACTTATGGCGCAGATGTCATCAGTCCCATTTGTCCCATAAGTCCCATAAGTCCCATCCCAATGAAGCAACGCCAACCAAGGATGGTCCGATGCCTGCAAAACTCCCTGCTGCCGTTTGGTTCACGCTGCTCGTTGTTCTCGCCGGCTGCAAGTCGCCGCTGCCAGACCTGTCCGCGAAGCTGCCGTGGGTCGGCGATGGCAAGGAGAAAGAGCCTCCCTATCAGCAGCCGGTGAAGATGACCGTGATCTGGTCGCCTGCCATGTACACTCAGCCGGGGCAAATGGCGACGCGCGGCTTCGGCGGCCGCATCTACTTCTACAACGCCAAAGAAGAAGCGGTGCCGGTGGACGGCGGACTGGTCGTGTACGCGTTCGACGACACGAGCAAACAGAACGCCAGCCAGGTTCCTACCAGGCGGTTTGCCTTTACCGCCGATCAGCTCAAGAAACACTTTGCACCCACGCAGCTCGGCGCTTCATACAGCATTTGGATTCCTTGGGATGCCGTCGGCAGCCCACAGGCCGACATCTCGCTCCTGCCGATCTTCACCAATACTGGCGGTGCGGTTCTCACCGGTCAGCAGTCGCGCAACTTGCTGCCTGGGCCGGAAACCCCTCAGGCCGAAACCCGTTACGAGCAGCGGATCGATTCACTTGGCACGGAAACGGACAGAAGGGAACGTCACCAGTCGCTCGTGACGCACACGATCGGACTTCCCCAAGCCACTGCTCAGCGGCTGGCTGCCCAGCCTGGGGAACAAATTAGCCAGAACGCAGTAGCCGATGAAATCCCCGCGTCGCAGCCACAAACTCATGTCGCGCCAAATGCAACCACGTCCGCCAGCTATGCGGCGCCAACTACGGCGTCGCGGTCGTGGGGACCGGTGATCCCTCGGCAGCCGATTCGGCCACGGACTGGACCGTTAGCTCGTTCTTCACCACGTCGATCCCAGGCTCCAGCTTGGCGAGATCAGCCGCCAGCAGCCGGTCTCCCTCAGACGCCACAACACCCCGCAGGACTACCGTCTCACCCTCCAGGACAACCTGGATCGGCCCCACAGTCGTCAGGCCAGGTAGTTTACCGAGACGTTTCTGAAATTGCGCCGTGAAGCGGCTCGTAGCGACAGGTGTCGGAGTGAAGTCCATCCGGATTGGGATGCGCAGCGCCATGTTGCCTCCGGCGCTGCTGCGGGTCCGCTGATTGCCCCCCTGATTGAGTTGACCGGAAAACAATTGGCCAAGGGCGTTGCCGTTACGTCCGCCGCTGAAGAGCGACGTAAATTGCTGCATTCCTCCGCGACCACCGCCGGCTCCCCCGATATCCATAACGCCGGCAACGCGTGCGTCCCCCGTGTCCGCGCCCACAAAGTCCCCAGCGGACCGATTGCCGCGGATGTAGCGAGCATCCCCCGACGCGTTGCCTTCGACTTCGCGCAACATCGACAATCCGCCGGTAGCGCCGGCACCTTCCGCGCCGTTGTTGCCAAAGCTGCTTCCGGTGGCGCCGCTTGACGATCCGCCGCGCGGTGCCTGGACGCCGCCCGTCCCCCCCGTCGTCCGCTGCCCAAACGCCCCGGTGCTCGTCTGCTGCGCCGACAACTCAGCGCACATGACGCTGGCCGCGAAGGCTGTTGCTGCCAGAAGGGTAAGCCGTTTCATGACAGATTCCTCGTCGCGAGGGTATTAAGGTCCAATCGCACCATCGGCAATCATTTTGCCGGCGACGCAACCCTTTGCGCAACTACTGCTTAGGCAAACCGCCCCAACTCTACATTTTCCCCGATCTGGGGTATTTAGGCAAGCGATGACTGGCCGTAGCGAACACCCATTGAAACACGCCCCGCAAAAAGCGGGTACGCTTCAATGCCGCGGGCAGCGCCCACGGCGCTCCGCATCACTCCTTGGGGAATTAAACGTGCTATCGCAGCCAATGTTTCGTCGAATCGCCTGGCGAGTCCTCCTTTTCTCGTCGGTCATTTTGGCGTCCTTCGCCCGAATTGGCCGGGCCGACCATCCCCCAGCCCCCGAATTGCTCCCGGAATCGACCCTGGCCATGGTCCGAATTGCCGACACCCAGCAAATGCTGGAAAAATTCCGCGAGACGGCCATGGGGCGGATGAGTCAGGACGAGCAGATTCGGCCGCTGGTTTCGCAGGTCTATAGTGCGGCCCAGGACGCCTGGAAGCAGATCGAAGACCGCGTCGGCGTCCCCCTCGATCGCATCCTCAAAGTGCCGCAGGGGGAGATTTGCATCGCCGTGATCCCGATGGAAGAAGGCCCGCCGGGAGTGATCGCCCTGCTCGATACGCGCGACCAGGCGGCCACAGCCAAGACGCTTCTGGAGCGGGGCGAGCAGTTGCTCCTGGAAAACGGCGGCAGCAAGGCGACCGAAACGATCGAGCAGCTCGAGGTCACGATCTACACCACGCCCGACGGAGTCAACATCGGCCAGTTCGAGAAAGACGGCACGTTTGTCCTCACGACCCAGAAGGCGCTCATCGCCCCGCTGCTCAAAGCCTGGGACGGAAAGCCGGAAGGGAAGCGGCTCAGCCAAAACGAAAAGTTCGTCTCGATCATGAACCGCTGCGGCGGCGCGGGGGAAAACCGCCCGCACGTCACCTGGTACTTCGATCCGGTCGAAACGGCCCGCCGCGTCCTCCGCGGCACTCCCGGCGCGCTGGGCCTCGCTCTATTCCCGGTGCTGGGCATCGACGGCATCAAGGGCGTCGGCGGCAGCGTGATCTTCTCGCCCGGTGAATTCGACGACGTGATGCATTTGCACCTGTTGCTCGACGACCCGCGGGCCGGCGTGGTGGATTTGCTGCAAATGACCGGCGGCGATACGACCCCCGAAAAGTGGGTTCCCGGCGACGTGGTGAGCTACACCACGCTGCACTGGGACTTTGCCACGACGTTCGACAAGGGGGCCAAGCTGTTCAACAGCCTGCAAGGCGATGACGCGCTGCAAAACTTCGTCCGTTCGCGGACAGCCGAGCGATTGGGAATTGACCTGGAAAAAGAGGTGCTGCCGCTCCTCGACGGGCGGGTGACGATGGTCAATTGGATGGAAAAGCCGATCCGCATCAACAGCCAGACGAACCTCATTGGCATCAAGCTCAAGGACCCGCAGGCGGCCCAAGGTCTGCTCGACAAAGTGGTGGAAAAATACATCGAGCAATTTCAGCGGAAGAGCTTCGGCGGCGTACACTACTGGATGGCGTCGCTGCCGCAGGGTCAAGTGGTCGGCGGACCGCGCGTACGGATTGAGGCGCCGGACGACGGACAGTCAGGCGAGGATCGTCCGCGGCCGAACCTGCGGCAGTCAGAAGGGTGCCTCTGCATCCTGGGGGACTATTTGATCCTGTCGGACAGCTCGGCGGCCTTGCACCAGTGCATCCTCACGCAAAGCGATCCTAAGACGTCGCTGGCCAATGAGCTCGACTACAAGCTGATTGCGGGCAAGATCAAGCGGCAGCAGGGGGGCGAGACCGCCGGGATGGTGCAGTTTTCGCGCCCCGAAGAGGGGATGCGGTTCATCTATGAGATGGCGATGGGGGAAGACGCCCGGCAATTCCTCGACCGCCGCCGCGAGGAAAACCCGTTCCTCCGCGACGTGGACCAGGCCCTCAAGGACAATCCGCTGCCGCCGTTTTCGGTCCTGGCCAAGTATCTGGCCCCCAGCGGCGGGATGATGGTCAGCGACGAGACGGGAATTCACTACATGACGTTTACGCTGAAGCGGAAGACGCAGTAGAAAAGGACACACGAGGACCAACGGGGTCGGGAGTCGCCCTCCGAATTGCACCACCGCCGCCCGGCAGCATAGACTGGAGTAGTCCGAACCGCGGGGTTTTCACCCTGCGCACCACTCCTCCTCGTCTTGCCGGAGGCTGACATGTCCGCCGATCGCCGCTGCCCCGATTGCGATGCCGCCGAGTCCCCCTTTTCCCGCCGCGAACTTCTCAAAGCGGCTGGCGCAACGGCCGTCCTGGCCGCCGCGCCGCGCCTGTTGCTGGCCGAGGACAAGCCGGCTGACAATCCCCCCGAAACGCTCGTCAAGCAGCTCTTCGATTCGCTGAGCGACTCCCAAAGGAAAGAAGTCTGTTTCGAGTGGGATTATCAAGATCCGCAGCGCGGCCTATTGCGCTCGCGAATCAGCAACAACTGGCAGATCACCAAGCCGCACATCAAGAGCGACTTCTTCACCGCCGACCAGCAGGCGCTCGTCCGCGGCATTTTCGAGGGAATCATCCAGCCGAGCTGGCAGGAGCGGGTGGACAAGCAGCTCCAGGACGACACGGGGGGCAAGGAGTGGGGCCAGGAGCAGAGCCTGGCCATCTTCGGCACGCCGGGGAAAAAATTCGGGTTCGTGATGACCGGGCGGCACATGACCCTCCGCTGCGACGGCAACAGCGCCGAGCACGTCGCGCTGGGCGGGCCGATCTTCTACGGCCATGCCGCCAGCGGTTTTCACGAAAAGCCGGGGCATCCGGGCAACGTCTACTGGGAGCAAGCGCTGCAGGCCAACAAGGTCTTCGAGATGCTCGACGGCAAGCAGCGCGAGCAGGCGCTCGAGGAAAAAGCACCCAGCGATGCCGACGAAGGGAAGGTCGGCTTTCAGGGTCTGAGTGGAAACTTCCCCGGCATCCCGATCAGCGAGCTATCGAGCGACCAGAAGGAAGAAGTCCAAAAGACCCTCGCGAAGCTGATCGAGCCGTATCGCCAGGTCGATCAGGAGGAGGTCCGCCAGTGCCTGGAGGCCCAAGGCGGACTCGACAAGTGCGGACTCGCGTTTTACAAGGAGCCGGACCTGGGCGACGACAAGATCTGGGATGTGTGGCGGCTGGAAGGGCCGAGCTTCGTGTGGTACTTCCGCGGAGTGCCGCACGTTCACGTCTGGGTCAACGTGGCCGATGATGCCAGCGTGAAGCTGAATTCCTAACGTAGGACAGGTTTCCAACCTGTCCAGTAAATTGAAAACAGGGGACAGGTTGAAAAACCTGCGATTGCGTGATGAACCGCCGCACGATGCTCCGCCAGTCCGCCGCCGCCGCGGCTTCGTTTTCGCTGGCCGGACTGGCTCGCGACGAGGCCCTCGCCGCTGATCCGGCCAATATTGGCCGCGCCAAACGGGGAATGGTGGCGACGGTCCATCCGCTGGCCACGGATGCCGGCGTCAATGCCATCAAACGCGGCGGCAATGCGATCGACGCGGCAATTGCGGCCGCCATCACTCTGGGCGTCGTCGATCAGCATAATTCGGGGCTGGGGGGCGGGTGTCTGATTCTGATTTATCCCGGAATGCCGCTGCAAGGCAGCCAGGATTCTCCTGGAAAACCGCGACCAGTGGTCGCGGCTATACACTTGGCAATCGACGGGCGCGAAACCGCGCCGGGCAAGGCGACGCGCGACATGTTCCTCGTCGATGGCCAGCCGCAGCCAACGCTCAGTCAGACCGGACCGCTGGCCGTCGCTACACCGGGAGCACTCGCCGCCTACGATCTGGCGCTCAAAAGGCGCGGAAAGTTGCCGCTGAAGGAATTAGTCATCCCAGCAGCAGAGATTGCGGAAGCCGGATTTTCCCTCGACCGCATCTATGCCGGCAACATTCGCTCGACGCGCGAATCGTTGGCGAAGTTTGACGCCGGCCGCAAGCTGCTGCTGGCGGAAGATGGCTCGCCGTTGCCGGAAGGAACCCTGATCAAGCAACCCGACCTGGCCCGCACGCTGCGGTCCATTGCCGATCAGGGGATCGACTGGTTCTATCGCGGCGAGTTTGCGCGGCTCGTCGGTGAGTGGATGCAGGCCAACGGCGGGATCTTGCGCGCGAGCGACTTCGCCGCCTATCGGCCGCAGTATCGAATGCCGGTGCGCAGTTCCTATAGGGAGCATGAGATTCTCGGCTTTCCGCCCCCCAGTTCCGGCGGCGTACACGTCGCTCAGATCCTCAACATCCTCGAGCATTTCGACCTCGACGGCATCTATCATCGCGACCGCGCCGAATTCATGCACCTGGTGGCTGAAGCGATGAAGCTGGCGTTTGCCGATCGGGCCCATTGGCTCGGCGACCCCGAATTCGTTAAAGTCCCTGCCGGTCTTGCCGACAGCGACTATGCAGCAAAGCTGGCTGCCAAGATCGACCTCGAAAAGGCGACGCCCGTGGCCGGCCACGGAGAGCCAGCCGACCCCGAGACAAGAACCTATGGCAAACTGTCGCCGCTGATCTTCGAAAAACACACGACCCACATCGCCGCCGCCGATGCTGACGGCAATTGGGTGGGAATCACGCAGACGATCAACACCAGCTTCGGCTCGAAGGTGATGGTGCCGGGGACCGGGGTCTTTCTCAACAACGAGATGGACGATTTTTCAATTTTTCCCGGCCAGCCGAATGCGTTTGGACTGGTGGGAAGTGAAGCGAATGCGATCGCGCCGGGCAAGCGCCCCCTGTCGAGCATGAGCCCGACGATTGTGATCGATCGTGACGGTCAGCCGATCATGACGCTTGGCGCCGCCGGCGGGCCGACGATCATCTCGCAGGTCGCGCACGCGATCGTGCGTCTGCTCGATCTTCACCTGCCGCTGGCTGAGGCCCTGGCCATGCCGCGGTTCCATCACCAGTGGTCTCCCGACGAGCTGCGGATCGAGGAAGGCTTGGACGAGAAAACAAAACAGGGACTGGCGCAGCGAGGCCACAAGCTCAAAGTTGTGCCGCGAATGGGAGTCAGCCAGCTCATCCGCCGGGAGCCGCTGACCAAGGAATTCGCAGGCATTCACGACCCGCGCGTCCCCGGAAAGGCGGCCGGATTGTGAGACACTTGATGCTCTTGGCAATGCTGCTCGCCGGTTCTTCGCCGCTGTCAGCGCAGCAGCCGGCGCGATCCGACGGCGTCTGGAAGCTGGAAACGATCGTCCTCAAGGAAGGGAAGGAATTTCGGGGCTTACTGCAAACACGCTCCGAGCGCCAGATCGACTTTGCCGAGATCGTTCAGCGCCCCGGAAGGCCGACCTATGCCATCGTCCGCGGCATTGATCCGGCGCAGGTTGCCCGCCTTGAATTGCTGCCAAGGCAAGAGCATCAAGCACTCGCCGATCGTTTCCGCCAGCTTAGATACCGGGCCGTGATCGAGGCTGGAAGCATGGAAGAAGTCCCCCTGCATGGGGACTCGCGCGGCGGCAAACCCGTGCTGATCTTCGACGGCGACTGGTTCACGCTTTCGTCAACGGCCGGCGATGAATCGACGCGCCGCTGCGTCGTGCGGATCGAGCAGATCCTCCGCGCGTTTCGCACGCTCCTGCCGCCGCGGGTCGAAGTGCCGCGGCGACTTCACATTGAGCTCTATGCCTCGCTCGACGAGTTTCGCCAGGAGCTGCGGTCGCAGCAGCTCGACCTCGACACGCCCGCGTTCTATGCTCCGCGCCAGTCGCGGATCGTCGCCGCCAGCGAGCTGTCGGAGTACGCGCGGCGGCTGAAGCACGTCCGCGGCCAGGCGCAGGCCCTGGAGCGGAATTA
>DATKDU010000503.1:0-9819 GCA_035512595.1 Pirellulaceae bacterium | reverse complement strand
CGTGTCGGTCAGGTCGCTGGGATACGTTTCACGTGCTGGCACGTCCATGTGCATGCTCCTTGGTTTGGGGAAGATGGAAGCCAGCACACTACGCAGTTTCGGCAATTTAGAACAAGATCACTTTTCGGATAGCCTCTTAGTTCCGTTACAAGCCATTGCTGGCGGGCTCTCAGCTCCCCCTCCCAAACCTTTTGCTCGACCGTCTCAAAGTGGCGGAGCAACCTATTCCTTATCGCGTCAAGCTCTTCCCGTTGGCACTGCGTGAGTCCAACGTTCTTCAATCGCTCTTGGTATTCCGGTTGGCGAACAAGTCTCTGAACAAATGACCCTTGGTATTCAGGATGGCTGACGAGTCGATCGACAAACGACCCGCCGTACTCAGGTAGAACTTTGTCGAGAATCTGTTCCCAAAGTCTTGATACTACGGCCCTTTCCGCAAGCAGTTTCTCCGTTGCTTTGCGCGATCGTTCCGCTTCGTCCTGACGTTTGCGATCTGCTTCGCGTTGTTTGCGGTTCAGTTCCGCAAGCATTTTATCTGTTTCTTTTCGAATACGCTCGCTTTCGTCGCGTACCTCGCGTTCGATCGCCTGTTTTTTCGCGGCCTCAACTTGCCTTTGCCATTCGGCGACGAACGCATTTAGGGCAGTCCACAGTAACAATCCTGCAAACACACCTAAAGCGATGATGACAACCCAGCGGACTTGACCAAATTTAGTCATCGAAGTCGGGCGGGTGGCAATGTCAGCAAGGAAATGGGTGCCGCTGTCGGGTCGCCCGACAGTGGGAGCTGGGTACCGACCGTCCATCACCTACGAGCCGCAAGCGATATTCTGACAAGACGCTGCCCCGGCGGCAATCGCTCGTTTTCCCACGACCCGCTTATGGCCCAGCCCAGAACTCGGCTGGCAGCAAAATGAACTTGGGGAGCAATCGGGAAGTGCGCCGTCCGAATCATCGTACCGGGCGCTCGTAGCACCACCGGCCCCGTGCCGGTGGAATGATGACTGGGAGGCTAGATGCGAACCGGGACAGGGAACGTGCCTCCACCGACCCCGCGTCGGTGGGGCAGCGACTGGCCGGCTCCGGCTCACGAGTCGTCTTACCACCGACCAGGGTCGGTGGAGTGCCGTATCGCGGCGGTCGTCGTCTAGCCACTCAGTCGTGAATCCCCCGACCAGGGTCGGGGGAGACTTGCGTACCGCGAAGCGGGACGCGTCCGCACCCTGCGAGTCGCAAGGCGGCTGTTGAAAGGACGTGGCACCGCTGGAAAGCGGGCCCGCGCCCCATCGGCTGCTCGGGCGCGGTTTGCCGGTGGTGCTGCCTCTGCTGCGGCGAGGGATGCGGAGGAGGGAGCTCTTCGTTGGATGCAATTCGCGGCGGGATCGGCGGCAGCGCGTCGGCCTGAGCTCCTCCGTAGGACGGCCCTTCCGGGCCGTCCAATGCTCTTCAAGCGTTTTACTCGTTACGAGGCTCTGCCTCGTAACGGAATAACCCGAGGGCTCCGCCTCGGTGCGGGTCCGCTGGCGCTCGTTTTCGCAAACCTTCGGCTGGCCCGGCGAGGCAGAGCCTCGCGTTAGCGCATTCCCAGGCTGGAGCCTGGGAACGAGGGCAAATTAATATGCTGGACGGCCCGGAAGGGCCGTCCTACAGGTTATTTCTCCCACACGACGTCCATCCACCCGTTCTGCATCTCGTCCCACGTCTGCTCGCCCCAGCGGACTTCTTTGGTGGGGTCGGGGTTGCGCGGGTTGTCGGAGGAGTTGTCCCACCAGCCGGTCCAGGTGAGTTTGGTGCCCTTCGGGATAGCGAGCGGCTCGCGGAACCGGTAGATGCTCTGCCAGTTGAAGTCGAAGTCGGGGACGTACAGCAGCGTCTCCTTCCGGCCGTCGGGATAGGTCACGTCGTAGCGGGCGCTCGTACCCCGCAGGTGCATGTGCGGCATGAACGACAGCACGGTCGCGTCCTTGGAGAACGTATAGACCAGCTCCCCTTTGTGATTAGGGGCCTTTGGGGGCACGCGGAGCATCACGTTCGCCAAAATGTTGACATCGACCTCCCTTTCCGGCGGCTGTTTGGCGAAGATCACGCCGACGCTCGAGCGGTCCGTCTGCTCAATGCCGTTGGGCGTGTAATGCACCTCGAAGACCAGCTTCGCCCCGGCAGGAACTTTCCGAGCTGTGTCTGGCGGATAAATCGCCGGCATATCCCCTGGCGCCCAGCCGGAGAGAGTCATGGCAGTGCCGTCGGGGGAATAGATCGGCCGGAAGGGCTGCTGGATATAGACCAGGATGTGATGCACGACCGCCCGGTTCCCCGGCCGGCATTCGGCGGCCTGGATCCACACGTCCTCCTTGAACCCCGGATCGACGACGAATCGCTTGTAGTCGATCACGCCGGTCGCCGGGACTTTAAACTCCTCGACCATCGTGTAAACGGCGTCCGGCGTGCCGATCGTCCAGCCTTCGGGAAAGTCCTTCGGCGGCGGCAAATCCTTGTCATCCCCCTTGGGGCAGCCTTGCTCGACCCAGGCCAGCAGCGTGTCCCGCTCGGCGGCACTCAAGTGGCGGTCGTTGGAGAATTTTCCAAACCGCGGATCGGCGTGCCACGGCGGCATTCGCTCTTGGAGCACGACTTCGTGAATCGTCTTGGCCCAGGCCTTGGCATCGTCGTACGTGGCCAGCGCCATTGGCCCGATCTGCCCCGCGCGATGACACTCCTGGCAACGGCTGAGCAAGATTCGTGACACATCCCGGGCGTACGTGACATGCTTATCGAGCCGCGGCGTGTCAGCCCGGCCAATGATGCAGCCGGATAGCTCGGTCGTCGGCGTGGTGACCGGCTTGTCCGCCAGCAGCTCGTCGAGTGCCGCCTTCAGGTCCTCGCGAGTCGGCTTTTCGCGATGAATGCCGACGGCATACTGGTCGTTAATCCGGCCGTGGTAGCGAATCTTCCGCTCGGCATCGAGAACGAACGCCTCCGGCGTGCGCGTCGCGCCGAACTGATCGGCGACGGCGTGGTCGAAGTCTTTGAGGACCGGGAACGGAATCTCTCGCTCCTGAGCGTGGGCCGAGACTTCGATGAACGAGTCCTGCACGTTGGCATTGATGAGCAGGAACTGAACGCCCTGCTCGGCATATTGCCGGTGCAGTTCCTTGAGCGTCGGGACATACAAGTTGGCGAGCGGGCACTCCGTTCCCGAAAAGACGACGACAATTGCCTTGGCGTCCTTGTACGCCTCCAGCGAGCGGGGCCGACGATGGACGTCGCTCAGCGTGAAGCTGGCGATTTTTGCGCCCACTGCGGGCGGGGCCACTGTCGGTTGTGTCCCTTCCGGTGCGGCAGCCACAGCAACAAGCATGATCCAGGCGACGAACACGGAGGGTTCCTTACTTTCGCGGCAGAAGAGGCGACAGCTTCCAGCAGCCTATCGCACGTGCGCTGGCCTTCCAAGGGCGTTGCGGCCGCTTCACCACTCGTCGCGCACGTCCCGCATTCGGTTTGCCAGGTAGATCAGTGCCGCCAGGTCGTACATCGCGTGGGCGGTGATCGGCACGAGCAGGTTGTCGAATACCAGCAGCAGGCCCCCCAGATAGAACCCGGCCAAGAAAGCCAGGATCGCGTACATGCCGCTGATCCAGTGGCAAACGCCAAAGACGAGCGACGTCAGCAGCCACGCGGCCAGCCAGCCGGCCCAATGTCCGCTCCACCACTGCGCCAGCCCGGCTTGCAGCAGGCCGCGAAAGAGCAGCTCCTCGCCGATTCCGGCCGCCAGGGCGACGAACAAGAGCTCGATCGGCCGCACGCCGGCCAAAAGCGGCTTCAGCAGGCGCTCGGCCTGATCGGAGAGTTCGACCAGCGGCCGCCAGCGGGACTCCGTCACCAGCGCCAACCCCAAGGTCAGCGGGGAGGTGGCGAGCATCCCCCAGCCGACGGCCACCAGCATGGAATCAGGCGAAGTGCTCTCCCCCAGACCTACCAGCGGCCAGTGCCTCCAGAACTGTCCGCCGGCAAATGCGATCGCTCCCAGCGCCAGTTCAAAGGCAACCGCAATCAACACGAACCAGGCAGCGGGCCGGTCGAAGTATTTCATGCCGCCATTCTGACCGCGGGCGGGCGGAAATGCACCCCGCCGGGCCGATGACGATCATCATTTGCCCAGCGATTGGTACTTCAGTCCCTGGGAATCATCGATCATCGTCAGACAACAAAAAAGGGACACGGCAGTTTTGCTGCCGTGTCCCCGCCGCGGCGCGTGCCGAAGCACGCATCGCAACATAGCCGTTTACGGCATGCCTTGGCTGCGTTACCGCGAGGCCAGCGCCATTGCATTGGCTGGCGACTGAGCTTCATAGCGCAGGCCGACCAGGAATTTTTTGGCGGCCATGAACTCACTGGGGCTGAACAACTCGATGCGGTCGCGCAACTTGGCGAGCATCTTTTCGGTCGTTTGCCGAACCTGCGTGGAAAAGACCGAATCGGGACCGCTGTCCTGGCTAGTCCGCGAAGAGAACGCATAGTCAAGCGCTTCGCGCTCCGATTCAAATGGCTTCCCCTTCAGCGCCACCGGCCACCGGAGGGATCCCGTCACCGGGTTGTACTGCCATGCGGTGAGCCGCGCGGGCCGTTGCCGCTCGATCGCGCGGCTGAGTTGATCCGGCGTCAGGGGATCGAGTTCCTTGGCTCGGAACTGGCGGTTCTGGCGCTTCAGGTCGAACCAGGTTTCCACCGCCAACTTGTGGTTCTGAATTGCCCGCGCTCGGGCCTCCTGGTACTCCCGCATCGCGCGCGCCGTGTACAGGTTGTATTCGCCAGCGCCGCGGGCGTAGACACCCATGCCGTACAACCGGCTGCCGGCATCGGTAGCGACCGAACCGCGATCGTAGACGCCATAGGGAACCTCAATGATGTCGTTGCCCGGGCTGGGAATCACTTCCTGCCCGCGAACCATCGCCACTGCAGCCATTGCCGCCAAAAAAGCCGTCGTCATGATCCACTTGGTGTTCATGGCTTTCTCCTTATTCTTGCGTAACCGCGCCTACCCAACCCAGAAGTGAGCAATGGTTATGCCAATTCGGCCAATTCGGAGGCTGGTCACAAGCTACAATTGCCAGAGGAGTTACGAACACCACTTTTTGTACCATTTCCTCCTAGACTGCGCGATAGCGCCCACAGCGCGCATCAGCGGGCATCGACGCACCTATGAATGACCAGAATTCCGCGCCGATTTCGCTTCGCTCGCTGATCAAGGCGCTGAGCGATCTGGCGGATCAAGTCCGCCTGGGCGGTGGACAACAGGCCATCGATCGGCAGCACGCCCGGCAGCGGCTCACGGCGCGGGAGCGAATTGCCCGGCTCATCGATCCCGACACGTCCCTCTTGGAATTGGGTTTGTGGGCCGCGTACGGCATGTATGACGCCTGGGGAGGCGCGCCTGCCGCCGGCGTGGTGACCGCCATCGGCACCGTCAGCGGCCGGCGGCACATGATCGTGGCCAACGACGCCACGGTGAAAGCCGGTGCGTTCTTTCCGATGACCGCTAAGAAAGTTCTGCGAGCGCAGCGGATCGCCTTCGCCAATCGATTGCCGCTGATTTATCTCGTCGATTCAGCCGGCATTTTTTTGCCGCTCCAGGAAGACGTGTTTCCCGATGAAGACGATTTCGGCCGCATCTTTCGCAACAACGCGGTGCTCTCCGCCGCCGGCATTGGCCAGATCGCGGCCATCATGGGCAACTGCGTCGCGGGCGGCGGCTACCTGCCCGTGCTGTGCGACAAGCTGCTCATGACCGAGGGCTCCGGTTTGTATCTCGCCGGGCCGGCACTCGTCAAAAGCGCCATCGGCCAGGAAGTCTCGCACGAGGAACTTGGCGGCGCGGAGATGCACGCGGCAGTCAGCGGCACGATCGATTACCGCGAGCCCAACGACGAAGCGTGCCTCGAGCGGCTGCGCCGACTGGCCAGCGCCCATCGTCCGGACGATCCGCTGCCGCCGCACCCTTTCGTGCGCCACGCGGCCGAAGATCCGGTCCGGCCGGCGACCGACCTGTACGATCTGGTCGATCCCGATCCGCGGAGCAATTACGAAGTCCGCGACATCCTCTCCTGCCTCGTCGATGCCGACTCGTTCGACGAGTACAAGGCCGAGTTTGGCCAGACCCTCGTCTGCGGCACCGCGCGGCTCGACGGCTTTCCCGTCGGCATCGTTGCCAACCAGCGGCATCGGATTAAAACGGCCAAAGGGGAGTTTCAATTCGGCGGCGTGCTGTACGTCGATAGTGCCGACAAAGGGGCGCGGTTCGTGATGAACTGCAACCAGGACTGGCTGCCGATCCTGTTCCTCCAGGATGTCAACGGCTTCATGGTCGGTCGCGAGAGCGAGCGGGCCGGCATCATCAAGGCCGGGGCGAAGCTGGTGAGCGCCGTCAGCAACTGCCGCGTGCCGAAGATCACCCTTCTCACCGGCGGGTCGTATGGCGCGGGCAATTATGCGCTCTGCGGCAAAGCATTTGATCCGCGGTTCATCTACGCCTGGCCGACCGCGCGCTGCGCGGTGATGGGACCGTCGCAAGCCACCGGAACATTGCTGGACGTGATGGTGGCAAGCCTCAAGAAGCAGGGGCGGGACGTGGACGCCGAGGAGCTGGAAAAACTCCGGGAGCAGGTGGCGAGCGACTACGAGCGGCAGACCGACGTCCGCTATGCTGCCGCCCGGCTATGGGTGGATGCGATCCTCGACCCGGTCGAGACCCGCGACGTACTGATCCAGTCGCTGGAAGTGGCCACGCGGCACGCGACGGACGAGCCGTTTCGGGTGGGCGTGTATCAGGTATGATTGTGGGGCAGGCGTCTCGCCTGCCTTTCCCATTACTGGCAGGCGAGACGCCTGCCCCACGATGATGCCGCCCCTCCGCATCGCCAACGGCGCTGGTTTTCTCGGTGACTGGCCCTTCGCGCCGCGGCAATTGGTCGAGCAGGCCGAGATCGATTACCTGACGATCGAGCATCTGGCCGAGCTGACGATGTCGATCCTGGCGCGGCAGCGGGAGAAGAACCCCGAGGCGGGATATGCCGCCGACTTTCTCGACATCCTCCGTTCGCTGACGCCCGCACTCAAGGCCCAGCCCAAGCTGAAGATCATCGCCAATTCCGGTGGCATGAACCCCGAGGCGTGCGCTCGCGAAGCGTCGAAGGTCCTCCTCGAAGCCGGGCTGATCGATATGCCGCTGGCCATCGTCAGCGGCGACGATCTGCTGCCGCAGCTCGATGACCTGGTGCGACAAGGGTGTGATTTCGCCAACCTGGAAACCGGCGAACCGCTGTCAAAACTGCTGCCGAACCAATCCGCAATCCGCAATCGGGGCACCCACGATAGTGGGTCATCCGCAATCGCTTCCGCCAACGCCTACCTCGGCGCTCGCCCGATTGCCGAGGCCCTGTCGCGCGGCGCACGGATCGTGATCACCGGCCGCGTGGCCGATGCGTCGCTCACCGTCGGGCCCTGCATGCACGAGTTCGGCTGGGCGTGGGACGACTGGCAGAAGCTGGCGGCCGCCAGCGTGGCCGGGCACTTGATCGAATGCGGCGCCCAGGTCACCGGCGGCTACAGCACCCAGTGGAGCAAGTACGACCTGGCGAATGTCGGCTATCCGATTGCCGAGATCGATGCCGACGGAAACACGACGATCACCAAGCCCGCCGGCACCGGCGGCAGCGTCAACCGAACCACCGTTGCCGAGCAGCTCGTCTACGAGATCGGCAATCCGCGGCATTACCTTACGCCGGACGTCGATTGCGACTTTACGACGGTGGAGCTGGAGGAAACGGGCCCCGATCGGGTTGCCGTTCGCGGCGCGACTGGCCGGGCGGCGACCGACACGTACAAAGTCTCGCTGGCCTATCGCGACGGGTTCCTGGCCAGCGGACAACTGCTCGTGTACGGTCCCGACTGCGCGGAGAAGGCCAAAGCGTGCGGCGAGATCATCCTGGCCCGCGTGAAGGCCGCAGGATATGAGCTCGCGCGGACGAACGTGGAACTGCTCGGCTATGGCGCCGGCGTGCCGGGAGCATTCTTTCACCGCAAGTACCAGCCGCCGGGGGAAGTCGTCCTCCGCGTGACCGCTCACGATCCGCGGCGGGAAGCGATCGAATGCTTCGCCCGCCAATTCGCCCCGCTGATCACCAGCGGTCCGGCGGGGCTGGCCGGCTATGCCTCCGGCCGCCCCGACGTTCGTCCTGTATTCGCCTACTGGCCGACGCTCGTACCCAAGCGGCTCGTCGAGCCGCGCGTGAAGGTGCAGCCGGTGCGGGAGTGGCTGTAGCCGGCATTTGCTCACAAGCCCGAAGCGCAAGTTTTGATGTTGCGCTATTTTCGACTTCAAAATCACGTTTTTCCCGAGGATTTTGCGAGTAGCTGCCCCCACGGCATCTTTTTCGTGTGCGTCCGGGAGTGAAAAAACGCGAAATCCTCGGAGATAACGAGCAAAAATAGCGCAACATCAAAAAGCGCAAGCGAGGGAAACGGCCGTTTGGCGAGTGGACAGCTTTCCCTCGCTTGCGCTTCGGGCTTGTGGAGTTGAGTTGCCCGTTTGCCGCTACTTCTGGCGCACGAGCTTCATCCCGCAGCACATCTCCTTGGCCGGCGCGCCGTTGTCCCAGGCCTCCCCGTCAAGTTGCAGGTGGTCGGCATCGAGGATCGTCAGCGTCGCCGCGTGCATGTGCTTGTCCTTCTTCGGGTCCAGGTTCGCGCCGCCGGCGAAGTCGAACTTGAGCTGGTTGGCGGCCGATTTCGGGTCGGCCTTCAGCCGCGGCTGATTGCCGAGCATGCAGTAGTGCGTCAGCACCAGGTGATCCCCCTCGACCGTGTAGACGGAAATCATCTCCTGCGGCTGGCCGGGGAAGAGGGTCTCGTGAATCGCGCTCCCTCCCGCCGTCAGCTTGATGACCGAGACGACCGTGTCGGTCGGCTTGCCCTCTTCGTCCGCCTGAACCCAGGTTCCGACCAACTTTTTCATTTTCTCAAACCCCGCGTTCGTGGGGGGTGCCGGCGCAGCGGCCTTTTCCTCTCCCAATGCCGCCAGGGAAATCGCCACCACGAGCCCGCAAGCCAGAAATTGCCGCAACATGTTTCTCTCCTCGACTAGAAAAAGGGGTACTTTGGGACCGCTTCCCACCAAGTAGTCGAGGACGTGGCGGCCCATTCGACATCGGCCGGAGAAATTCCCGAAAGATTTTGGCTACCCGCGAGGGTACAGCCCGAATCCCGCGGTCATGACGCTGGCAATTTGCAGAATGATGGGAGCAGAATAATTTTTCAAATCAAAAAACCATTATTCTGCCGTCATTATTCTGCTATGTCCGACAATCGGCTGAGGGTAACGATTTCGTCCGTTGATGTGTACTAAGAGCCCTTTCTCCGTCTGCGCTGCCGGGCCGCCAATCTCTTGAGCACCTTGATCCCATCCGCTTCCAGGTGCTCGAAATCGGGCCGTTCCTTGATCGGAGCGACGATCAATCCGGCCTCGTCGCCCAAGGCGTCGCTGAACTTGCCGACGAAGTTTGCGATCAGGCCATTCCACTCTCGCAAGTTTCGCAGCAGTCGATCGACGTCGCGATGTCTGGCATACCGCGAGTCGTCGCGAACGCGCACTTTGACGCCCGTCGCTTGAATCTGGTCGAGCATCTCGATCAGCGACAGGTGCGCCCTGAGAAAGTTCGGCTCGCCGCCGTACTTGGGATTGCCTGCGTACTGCGTCTTGCAGAACGAGTGCCAGGAATAATATCCGCGACGCCGCGTGGGAAACTCGATCGGGTCGCCTTGACC
>DATKDU010000502.1:0-9169 GCA_035512595.1 Pirellulaceae bacterium | reverse complement strand
CCAGGCGGACGCGAATCAACCGGACAAATCTTGGTTTCGCCTCAACTACGACGGGACGGCCGTCGCCGGCTGGCACGGCCAGCCTTGTTTCTGGGCAGCGCGCGAAAATGGATCCGTATGGCTGTTGTTAGCGGCCAATCGTAAGACGCACTTTGCCCGTTTCGATGCGCGGAATGCCTCGCTTCTGATCGACGACGGCGGGAAAATCGTAGTCTGCCCGCTGGCGCCCATGGACGGCAACCGGCGAAAGGAGCAGGTCGCGGGACTTCAGGCAGCCGGGCCGCCGCGGTTCGCGTTGCGCCATGTGCTCTGTGCTACAGCTTGGAACTGGCCAAACGCCGATCCGGGGCAACTCGACAAGTGTTGGTTCCGATTAAATCGAGACGGCTCGGCAATGGCTGGCTGGCATCCCCATCCCTGCTTCTGGGCGGCGAAGGACGACGGGACGGTATTGGCGATCCTTGCCGGCAGTAGGGAGATGAGCACCTTACGATTCGACCCGCAGCAATCCGCGCTCAAGGCCGGAAATCTTGTGTGCACTCGCATACTCGGCCCCGAAGTGCCCGAATCCGAGCACAATGCCCTTTCGAAAAAGCTGGTTGCGACCAAGTGCTGGACGATCGGTTACGGCGGTGGTTCGCGCTATGAAAACGTCACATTCTTTGAGGATGGAAGATGGCACACATTCACTACGCACGCAGCAGGTGGATGGCTCGCAGGACGCTGGCAAGTCGCTGGGGATTCCGTCATGGTGCGTCACATGCCGGACTACGGATTTATCGAACGCATTGAAGAACGTGGTGGCAATATCCAGGCCGTACATCGGTCGTCGGCCAGGATCATAAACGAAGGTGTGGTGTTGCCACAGCACGATCCTTCGCACCGTGCGGAGGATCACGCGAAGAACTAAGCTAAGGCACCGTCCAATCCTCCACCGCCAGCCCCGGCACTCGCGAAAACTCGCGGACGTTGTTCGTCACGACGGTCAGACCAAGTGCGACGGCCTGAGCAGCAATCAGCATGTCGAGGGCTCCAATGGGCGTGCCTTTCGACTGCAGTTCAGCCCGAATTGTCCCATAAGCCGCGGTGGCATCCTCGGCGAACGGCAAGAATTGGAACGGCTGAAGAAATGCATCCAGTGCCGCCATATTTCTGCCAGGATCCTTGCTGCGCATCGCGCCGTAGCGGAGTTCCGCGACCGTGATCGCGGACACGACAACGTCATCAGGTGAATGCGATTCCAACCGATTGACCACGATCTCGGACCGGCCCCGAATCGCGAAGACACAAATATTTGTGTCCACCAGGAATTTCACGGAAACATCTCCTCACGTTCTTGCATCGGCGGCTGGTCGCGGTTTTCCATGAAGTCCTCCGTGAACATGGAGAAGCTCTTGCGAAGTGAATCCCATGATCCCGACTCGGGAAGAATCAGAACGGCATTTCCCACTCGCTTCAGGTAGACTTGCTTTCCGGGAAAGCGATATTCCTTGGGCAGGCGGATCGCCTGGCTGCGGCCGTTCTGGAAAAGCTTGGCGGTATCCATAACCGATTCTCCTTCAAACGATGGTATCTATCAAAAGTATAGACCGGCAATGGAAGCGGGTAAAGCGAGGCTTCGTAAAGAGTTGGGATTGACGATGGATTTGCAAATGACAGACGCGACTGCCGTCGTTCTCGGCGGCGCCAGCGGCATTGGGCTGGCGATTGCCAAGGCGTTTGCGGTGGAAGGGGCGAGCGTGGCGGTGGTGGATCGAAGTGAGAAGGTTCAGGAGATGGCTGCAGCAATTGGGAAGGAACATGGGGTCAGGGCGCTGGGACTCGTGGCCGACGTGACGGACTATGCCGCACTGCGGCAGGCAGCGGCAGAGATCGAAAGCGAATTTGGAGCCGCGGAGCATCTGGCGTATGCCGCCGGGATGGGGAGCGGCAAGTTCGGCTTTCCGTTCTGGAACCTCGCGCCGGCTGATTGGGAGCCGGTGCTGCGGGTGAATCTGATCGGCGCGGTGAATGCGGCCCATGCGTTCGCGCCGGCAATGGTTGCGGCCGGGCGCGGGACGATGCTCTTCATCTCGTCGGTCGCCGGCCAAATCGGCTCGCAGACCGATCCGCCCTATAGCGCGGCCAAGGCCGGGCTGATCAACTTCGCCCAGTGTGCCGCCAAGGACCTCGCGCCGGCTAGCGTCCGTGTCAACACGATCTGCCCCGGCATGGTGCAGACGCCGCTGAACCGCAGCGTCTGGCAGGCGTGGCACGACCAGCAGCCGCCAGAGAAACGGCAGACGTACGATGAATGGGCGGGCGCCAAACTGAAAACCGTCTGCCCCCTTGGCCGCTGGCAGGAGCCGGAGGACGTCGCGGCACTCGCCGTGTTTCTCGCGTCCGAGAAAGCGAAAAACATCACCGGCCAGACGATGAACGTCGATGGCGGGTTTGTGATGCACTGGTAACGTAGCAGGCACACTCCGTGTGCCGTCCCGCAGGCGAGACGCCCGCCCCACGACGGCACACGGAGTGTGCCTACTACGGTTACGTATGCCGCAGGGCTTCGATGGGGTTCATGACCGCGGCGCGGCGGGCGGGGACGAGGCCGGAGGCGAGGCCGACGAGGATCGAGACGCCAAAGGCGACCAGCGGCGACCAGAGGGGGATGATCGTCGGCAGCGACAGGACGTGCGAAACGAGATACGAGAGGGCGACGCTGAGCGCCACGCCGACCAGGCCCCCGCCGCAGGTGAGAATCAGGCACTCGACGAGAAACTGCGTGGCGATGTCGCGGCGTTTGGCCCCCAAGGCGCGGCGAATGCCGATCTCGCGGGTCCGCTCGGTGACGGTGGCGAGCATGATGTTCATGATGCCAATGCCGCCGACGACGAGGGAGATGCTGGCAATGGCGCCGAGGATCATCGTGAAGAGCTGCTGGGTCTGCTCGGCCTTTTGCAGGAGGTCCAGGGGGACGGTGATCGTGACATCCTTGCGGGGATGGAACTGCTCGATCAGCGAACGGATGACGGCTGCACTGTTGGCAACGCTTTCCACTTTGTCGATCGACACGGTGATCTGACTCATCTCCAGCCGCTCGACCTGGTAGGAGCCGGCCCGGCGGGTGACGAGCTCGCGGCCGTGTAACAGAACGCTATGTGTCGCGCCAGTGCCGGCGGATAAGCTGCCGCCGGCACTGGCCTTTTTTGACGCGTAGAACGGAATTTATTCCGTTCCGAAGACGGACGAAGCTCATTCCCGCCCGGAACGGATTGAAATCCGTTCTACTCAGAAAACTCCTCCAGCTCCGCCTGGCTGGAGTGATACCCCAACGACTCGGGCATGGTGGCACGGTTCGCCTGGGCCATGTCCGAGTCGGGGTGTTGGTGGCATACCAACCCGAAGCGTCAGCGAGGGCATTTACGTCCGTTGGCGTAGTCACTCGCTGACGCTTCGGGTTACTGTTTGTCTCCCAGCGACAAGTCGCTGCGAATCTTCGCCGAGCGGGCCATCACTTCCGCTTCGCTCACGCCGACTTCCTTGAGCAGCATTTCTCCCAGTGCCGCCGCCACTTCCGCCTCTTCGTAGGCGACGGCGGAGACCTTCGCCTCCTTGAGGACGTCGCGCTCGGCGACGTACCGCGCCCGCGAGATGATCTTGATCTGCGGATTGAGCGTCAAAGCCGTGGCGATGATCGCGTACCGCGCGGCTTCATCGGGAAGGGTCAGCAGCAAGTAGCTGACGCGGTCGATCCCCGCCGAGCGCAAGATCTCGACGCTGTTGGCGTCGCCGTAGAGTGCCGGCGTCCCTTCCAGCCGCAGCCTGCGGACGGTGTCCACGTTCAGGTCGATGATCAGCGGCCGAATCTTGAAGTCGCGGAGAATGGCCGTCAGCGTCTGGCCGACCGGCCCATAGCCGATCACCAGGGCCTGGACGGCACCCTCCGCTTCGCTTTCCAGGGAAGCAACCTCCGCCAGCGGGTCAGCTTTGCGGCGCTGTTTCAGGAATCGCAATAGATGCGGACGAGCTTGCAGGTAGCGTTCCGCCGGCGCCACCAATTGAAAGAGGAGCGGATTGAGGGTGATCGAGACGATCGCGCAGGTGACCAGCACGCTGGACTCGGTCGCCGACAGTAATTTCAATTCCACCGCCTGGCTGCCAAGAATGAACGAAAACTCGCCGATCTGGGCCAGCGCCACCGCTACCGTCAATGCCGTGCGGATCGGGTAGCCTAGCGCCATGACAATGATCAGTGCCGCCAGCGGCTTGATCACCAGGATCACCCCCAGCACTCCCAGCGTCAGGAGCCAGTTCTGCGGCAGCGAAGCCGGATCAAAGAGCATTCCCACCGAAACGAAGAACAGCACCGCAAACGCGTCCCGCATGGGCAGGGCGTCCGATGCCGCTTGCTGACTGACGTCGGACTGGCTGACCACCATGCCGGCGAGAAATGCACCCAGGGCCATCGAGACTCCGAACACGAGTGCCGAGCCGGTGGCGATGCCCAAAGCCACGGCCAAAACGGAGAGCGTGAACAGCTCTCGCGAGCGGGTGCGAGCCATGTAGTTCATCAGCAGGGGAATGAGGCGCGTTCCGACAATCATCACCAGGGCCACCAGGGCCACGATCTTCAGGATGGTCCACAGGATGGAGCCGGCCACGACGCCAATCCTGCCGGCAGCCAGCGCCTGCGTCAGTGCGGGCATGAGGACCAGCACCACCACGGTGAACAGATCCTCGACGACGAGCCAGCCGACGGCGACGTGCCCCTGCGGCGTGTGCAGGACCCCGTAATCCATCAGCACCCGCACGAGGACCACGGTACTGGCGACCGAGACAGCAACTCCCAGCAGCAGACCGGCGGTTAACGACAGGCCCAGCAGCATGCCAATGGCGGTGCAGCACGCCGTGGCCGCCAGAATCTGGAACACGGCCCCCGGGACGGCAATCGATTTCACCCGCAGCAGGTCTTTGAAATGGAACTCCAGCCCCACCCCAAACATCAAAAGAATCACGCCGACCTCGGCCAGTTGGTTCGCCACCGCGGGATCAGCCACCGGGCCGGGGGTGCGCGGGCCGACCATGAAGCCGGCAATCAGATACCCGACGATGGGAGACAGCCCCAGCCGATTGGTGAGCGTGCCAAACAGCAGCGCAAAGCCAAATCCAATGGCGATCGTCAAAATAACCGTGTCGTGCATGAACAAAAAATCCGCATCGTGTGAGGCCCAATCGTAGCGGTGATGCCACGTCATTGAAATCCACGGTTCGCACCGGGACTGGCAATTGTGCGGGCTGGAAAGACTATTCCCGTGACGGAAACTTGACGGCCGTGCCGGCAGGCAGAATTGGAACAAGTTCCACGCAAGTCCATTCCGATACCTTCAGAGACGACATTCTGCCTACCCACGTCAAATCCCGCCTCGAAAGCCGCCTTCACGATCGGCCGCAGGCTTCGTTTTCACCCTGTCGGCCGCCCCGAACGGCGCCCCGCTAACCGCAGGTGCAATCCATGGCACGACGCTCCCGCCGCACGATGCCCTCCGTCTTTGCCCAGTTCCTGAAAACGGTCTTTCGCCGGCAGGAGGAAAAACGGCCGCAGCGCCGCGGCTTTGCGTTTGAGTCGCTCGAAGCGCGGGCGATGCTGGCCAGCGACCTGGGGGCGATCTCGGGCCTCATCTATCGCGACGCGACCGGCGATGGATTCACGGCGGGGGAAGAGGTCGCAGGCGCGACCGTCAATCTCTACATCGACGACGGCGACGGCGTGTTCGAGCCGGCCGGCGACGACGCACCGGCCACCGCCGGCGTGACCGATGCCAACGGCCGCTATCGCTTCGACGGTCTGGCGGCCGGGGATTATTGGATCGAGCAGCCGGCGCAAACGGTCGGGGCCATCGTCCTGAGCGCCCAGAACAGCGCCCTGATCACGATCACCGCGCTCGAGGCGCAAGGGACCGTGGCCGGCACGATCGACGACTATACCGAGACCGGCCCCAGCTTGTCGGCCGGTCCTCCCGTCGGCACGCAGAGCTTAGGCACCGCGCTGGCCGCCAGCGCCTTGGGCGGCGAGCGCGACCTGCTGGTCGAGTTCACCTCCGGCAGCGCGGGTGAAACGGTCGACCTGGAGGCGATTTCCACCGGATTGAGCTTCGACGCCTCGCTCACCTCGCAGGGACGCTACGTCAGCGTGTGGGACGGAATCGACGGCGACGCCAGCGCGATTAATTTTGCCGGCCTGGGCAACCATGACCTGACCAGCGGCGGGACAGCCACCGGCATTCGGCTGCTGGCCGGAGCGGATCAAAGCGGCGCTACGGCCCGACTGAGGATCTACAGCGACGCCAACAACTGGTCGGAGCAGGCGATCGCCATCCCTGCTACTCCCGGGAGCGAGTTGATCTTCCTCTTCTCCGGCTTCGCGACCGGGGGCGGCGCCAGTGGCCCGGCCGACTTCGCCAGCGTCAATGCGATCGAGATGCAAATCGATACGACGGTGGACGCGACCGACGGCCTCGTGCAAGTCGTGGAGACCATCGCCCCGACCGTCAAGGCGCAGGATTTCGCCAACTCAGCCGACCTGAGCTTGACGAAGACGGTCGATATCGCCGCGCCGTCGATCGGCCAGGATGTGACCTTCACGATCACCGTGGCCAATGCCGGCCCCGGCGCGGCCAACAACGTCGTCGTCACCGATTTGCTCCCTGCCGGCCTGGACTTCGTTTCCAGCACCCCCAGCCAGGGAAGTTACGACAACATCACCGGCATTTGGACCGTCGGCAGCATCGATGCGGGAGCGGACGCCACGCTCGGGATCGTGGCCACGGTGACCACCCTCGACGGCCAGGAAAACGTCGCCGAGGTGACCGGCGTCGATGAGTTCGACCCCGATTCGACGCCGGGGAACAACGACCCCCTGGAAGACGACCAGGATTCGGTCATCGTGGATGCCGCCTTGATTGACCTGTCGCTCAGCAAAAGCGCCGATAATGTGACGCCCGATCGCGACCAGCAGGTCACATTCACCATCATTGTGGCCAATGCCGGTCCGGACAACGCGACGGGCGTCGTCGTCAACGACGACTTGCCCCCGGGCATGACGTTCGTCTCGGCGGTGGCCACTCAGGGGACTTACGATCCAGAGACGGGGCTATGGACCGTCGGCACGGTCAACAGCGGGGCCGACGCCACGCTCACGCTGGCCGCCATCGTGACCACCTCTGACCCGAAGATCAACACGGCCGAGGTTGTGGCCGCCGACCAGGCGGACGTCGACTCGACCCCCAACAACAACAATTCGGAAGAGGATGACCAGCAGAGCGTGACGCTCACGCCGACGATCGCGGACATCTCGGTGACCAAGACGGCGGACAATCTAACCCCCGACCGGGACGACGTGGTGACGTTCACGATTGTTGCCGCCAACGGCGGGCCCGATGCAGCGACCGACATCGTCATCACCGATCTGCTGCCGGCTGGGCTGTCGCTGGACAGCTTCGACGCTCCGGCTGGAACGGCCTACAACCAGACCACCGGCGAATGGACGATCGATTCGCTGGCCAGCGGAGCCGACGTGACGCTGACTCTATCGGCGACGGCCACGACGAGCGGCGCCAAGGTCAACTCCGCGACGCTCACGAGCCTCGACCAGTTCGATACCAACGGCCAAAACGACTCGGCAAGCGTGACCATCACGCCTGAAGAGACTAACCTGGCGGTCACCAAGACCGTTGATAACGCCACGCCGGATAAGAACGATCTGATCACCTTCACGATCGTGGTCAGCAACACGGGCCCCGTAGCGGCGACCAATGTGGTCGTGACGGACCAGTTGCCCGCGGGGTTGCAATTCGGCACCGCAACGACGGCCACCGGTTCCTATAACCAGACCAACGGTCAGTGGACGATCGATTCGCTGGCCAGCGGGGCCAGCGCCACGCTGACTCTCACTGCGACCGCCACCAGCGACGGCGTCCAGACCAACACGGCGCAGGTGACCGCTTCGGACCAGTTCGATGGCAACGCGGCCGACGACCAGGACAGCGTCGATGTGACCCCGCAGGTGGCCGATCTGTCGGTCATCAAGGAAGTGGACGACGCGACCCCGAATAATGGTCAATTGATCACTTTTACGATCCGCGTCACCAACAGCAGCACCACGCAGCAGGCCACCGGCGTCACCCTCGCCGACCAGATTCCCGCCGGGATGACGTTCGGCACGGCCACCACCGCCGCCGGAACGTACGACCAGAACACGGGCATCTGGAACATCGGCACGATTGCTGCCGGCACGACCGTCGAGCTGACGATCACCGCCACCAACACGACGGCGGACGTCAAGCAGAATACAGCCCGGCTGATGACGTCCGATCAGTTCGATCCCGACTCCACACCCGGCAACACGGCGGCCGGCGAGGACGACGAGTCCACGATCACGATTACTCCCAACGTCGCCGACGTGCGGCTGAGCAAGCAAGTGTCCAATGCGGCGCCGCAGGTCGGGCAGAACGTCACCTTCACGATCACGGCGACCAACGACGGCCCGCAAGCCGCCAGCGGTTTGCAAGTGACCGATCTGCTCCCGGCCGGCTTGACGTTCGTTTCCGCCACGGCCAGCGTCGGCACTTACACTCAGGCCACGGGCCTGTGGGACATCGGCGGGCTCAACTCCGGCGCGAGCGCCACGTTGACCATCGTCGCCACGGCTTCGCAACCGGGTCAGGTGGTGAACTCGGCCGAGGTGACCGCCATGAACGAGTTCGACAGCGACTCCACGCCGAACAACAACGTCCCCACCGAGGACGACCAGGCCTCGGCGACCATCAACACGACGCAGCTCATCTCTCCGCGGCTGTGTACGATCGTCTGGCGCCGGTCGGCCGGATAGGCACCGGAACGCGATTGGCTGGCTGTCGCCAAGAGGATGTTCGGGGCTGATCGGGAGTACGATGTGCTCGGTACCTGGTACCCAGTATGCCGCGGAACTTCCTCTCCTTTCCCTGCGGACTGCCGCAGATTGGCGCTCTGCCGCGACATTGACCGGTCGGATCGGCGGCCGATAGAATTTAAGGTATGGGCAGAGTATCCGCCGACGCCAATGCCGCGGTTGTTGCCAGCCGTTGCGTTTGGTCCCGCCCGAGTGCGTTTGATTGAGTTCATGCTCGCCTTCTACCACGATTTACGGTGC
>DATKDU010000501.1:0-3116 GCA_035512595.1 Pirellulaceae bacterium | reverse complement strand
AGTTGACCAGGAAGTAGCTGTGCGGCTCCGGCAGAGACCCCGGAAGGTTCGAGTGAGAGATCATGCGCGAGTCCTTGGGACGAATTGAAGAGGCGAAGGTGCGCAGCCGTGATGAGGCTCTACAACTCTACGGCGCGACTGGAAACCGCCCTTCATCCCCGGCGAGAAACGCCGCCAATTCGGGCCGAATTCGGGCCAGAATCTCCTCAACCGCCCCTACAACCGGCAGTGGCGGTTGCGACCAGCCGCCATTTCGTGGGCGAAGCACACAGCGGCAATGCTTTTTGCCGCGCTCTACGGCTTTGGCGCGGGCAGGTCCCGCGTCGCCAGGGACTTGAACTCGTCCTGCTTCGCTTCCCACAACGTCGCCAGCTCGCGGACCCTCTGGGGCATTTTTTCCGCCAGGTTGTGCGACTCGCTCCGGTCGCTCGACAGGTCGTACAGCTCCCAAGGCTGCTGCGCTGCGGCCACGAGCTTGAAGTCGCCGACGCGGATCGCGCGATGTTGCTCATGCAACCACCACAGGTAGTCGCGCTCGATCGGAACGTCGGCGGCGAACGCCGGCAGCAGGCTCTTGCCGGGCAGCGGCGGCACTTCGGCGTCTTCCCACTTGGCGAGCGGCTTTCCGCCGACCGCCTCGAGAATCGTCGGCACCAGGTCGATGACGTGCCCCGGCGAATGCCGCAGCTCGCCGCGGGCGGCAATCTGTTTGGGCCAGTGGACGATCAGCGGCGTGGCGATCCCCCCTTCGTGGACCCAGGTCTTGTGCCGGCGGAACGGCGTGTTGCTGGTCGTGGACCAGCCGGGGCCGAGGCACAGGTACGTCGCCGCCGATCCGGCCGGTGCTTTCGGGTCATGCCCGTCGCCGCGGACCATGATCTCGGCACTGGCGCCGTTGTCGGACAAGAAGAAGATCAGCGTGTTGTCAAGGGCGTTCATGGCGCGGAGTTGCTCGATCAGCCGGCCGATCTCGACGTCCATGCGGTAAATCATCGCCGCGTGGACGGCCATCTTGGCCGCCTGGAACTCGCGCTGCTCGCTCGTCAGCTCGCCCCACGGCAGCGGCCGGTTGACTTCCCCCGGCCCGAGTTTTTCCAGCGCATCGGGAAAGGGATAAGGCGGGCCGACGTCCCGCTCCGGCGCGGAGAGCTCGCAGTTCACGAGCCCCAGCGATTTTTGCCGCTCGTAGCGCGCCAGCCGAATTTCGTCCCACCCGCGCAGATACCGCTCCTTGAACCGGGCGATGTCCTTGGCCAGCGCGTGCAGCGGAAAGTGCGGCGCAGTGAACGCGACATACGAAAAGAACGGCTTGTCCGCATGCTCCGCTGCGTGTTCCTGGAAACACTTGATCGCATGGTCGGCAATTGCCGTCGTCACGTAGACATCTTTGCCTGCCGGCGGCAGCTTGCGATCGTCCTCGAAATGGTTTTGCGGCCCGAAGAAGCGGTTGTGATCCTCCAGGCTGTAGGAGCGGTCGAACCCGCCGGCCAGCCGCGGTCCATCGACGTGCCATTTGCCGCTGTGATACGAGCGGAACCCCAGCGGCCGCAGCATATCGGGCAAGAGCCGCGCCCACTTGGGACGCACTCCTTGGCCGCCGCTGCGTACGCCGGGCAAGGCATCGCGGCGAATCTGCTGGGCGTAAAAGCCGGTCAACAGCGCCCCGCGCGTCGGCCAGCAGCGGGCCGTGTTGTAGAACTGCGTGAACTTGATGCCGCCGGCGGCCAGCTCGTCGAGGTGGGGCGTTTCGATCTCGCCGCCGTAGCAGCCGACGTCGCTAAAGCCCAGGTCGTCGGCGAGAATCACGACCACGTTCGGCTTCGTGGGGAAATCGGCGGCAGTCGTGGTGTGACACATGCCGGCGAGCAGGCTGGCGGCGGTTAAAAGCAGGTGGCAGGTTCGAGACATGACGGCAAGCTCACTGCGAGTAACAAGACGGAATCGCGATGAATGATTGTGGTCCATCGAAGAACGCCGGTCAAACAGCGGCCGCGGCAGGTGAGCTTGGACGTTAGCCCGCACGCCCAAAATCATCTCAAGAAGTATCCCATCAACCCCCAGCCTTCTTCGAAAGCCAGGCTCGATTTGCCGGCGGCGACTTCGTCGTAGGTAGTCGCTGCGTCGGGAGTGATGCCGCTGCCGCAGATCGTGAAGGGGACAAAGCCGTGCTGATGGGTCTTGATCCGGCAGGTGGTGGGATGGTCGGGAGAGACGAGGATGCGGTAGTCGCCGTAGGTTTTGAGGGCGGCGTGCAAGGGGCCGACGATATGGCGGTCGATGTTTTCCAGGGCCTCGATCTTCTTGCGAAAATCCCCTTCGTGCGAGGCTTCGTCGGTCGCTTCGACGTGGACGCAGATGATGTCGGTGGTTTTTAGCGCCTCAATGGCATAGCGCCCCTTGGCCGCATAATCGGTGTCGAGGTAGCCGGTAGCGCCGGGGACTTCGATCCGCTCCCAGCCGATGAGTGCGGCCAGACCCCGCAGCAGATCGACGGCGGTGATCATCGCGCCGCGCTTGCCGTGCAGGTCGAAGAATGGCGTGAGCGACGGCGTTTTCCCCAGGCCCCACAGCCAGACCTGCGTCGCCGGCAGCTTTTCATTGGCTCGGCGGGCGTCGTTGACCGGATGCGAAGCGAACAGCGGCTGGCTGAAGCCCATCAGGCTTTTGAGCAGATCGCTTCCAGGGCCGCGCGGCAAATCACTGGCGACCGGCTTGTCGGTCAGGTCGTGCGGCGGCGTTGATTTCGTATCGCGAGTGAACGGAGCCGGCGACTGTTTGCTGCCGCGGAAGAGGAGCAAGTTGCGATAGCTGACGCCGGGGATGAACTCCAGGTTGACGGCACCCAAATGCTGCTGCGCCGCCTTGAGCAGCTCGGCCCCCTCCGCCGACGAGATGTGCCCCGCGGTAAAACTCCGCATGATCCCATCTTCGATCGTCACCAGGTTGCAGCGGATGGCCCAGTCTTCCGGGCCAAGCTCGATCCCCTGGGCCGCGGCTTCCAGCGGCGCTCGGCCGGTGAAATAGACGTTCGGGTCGTAGCCAAACAGGCTCAGGTTCGCCACATCCGACCCCGCCGGCAAATGTGCCGGCGTGTTGTTCGACCGGCCGACGACACC
>DATKDU010000500.1:0-15468 GCA_035512595.1 Pirellulaceae bacterium | reverse complement strand
ATGTAGAGCACTCGCTCCGCGAGTGCTCATCCGCTCGCGGAGCGAGCGGACTGCTCGGGGACAGGTTGGAAACCTGTCCTACGTCGAGGGACAGCAAATGATTCTCCACCCCCAGCTTCTCAAACCAGAACGCGCTGATTTGCGTCAGAATCCGCCCCTTGTCCGGAATGCCGTTTTGCATCACCCAGTCGAAGGCGCTGATCCGGTCGGTGGCGACCAGCAGCAGCTTGTCCCCCAGGTCGTAGACGTCGCGGACCTTGCCGCGGCGGACGGGGAAGGGAAGATTGGTTTGGAGCAGGGGAGGCATCGGGGCCGACGAAACGTGGTAGCGGTCTGGAACGCGGCCGTTCAAGATAGCAGAAAACTCGCAGGCCACTCAGCCAAGGAAGCCTATCCCTCGCCCGTCCACTCGCGAAGCGGGTGGACCACGCTCAAGTCGCATTGGAAACCGGTCCCAAGCTCGGGTAGACTCCCCTTTGCCGCAGCCATCCTCTAACCGACACATCATGGGCCAGCTCCGCTTTGCCATCCCGCGCCCCGAGCGGCTTTCGCCGGGAGCGATGACGCGCGCCTACGTCGCCGGGATAGACGGCATTCCCTGGGAGTGCCGGCGGACCAATGCCGACGGGGTATTGTCGATCGAGCGCGACGTGCGCGAAAGCGGCAATCTCTATTTTCCGTGGCTCGTCCCCGGCCAGGGGGAGTACACGCTCTGCACGGCCAGCTTGATGGAGCGGGAGCGGTCGTATCACCTGACGGTGGAGTTGGCCCGCGGCACACTCAACCGGCTGCGGAACCAGATCGACATCTGGGAGAGCGGCGGGGCAACGATCCCCGACGAGTGCCGCTCTTTGGTTCACGAATCGACGCTGGCGCTGGCCCGCGCGGCGATCGGCAAGGAGGACGCCGCTGCGGCGGACGAAGCCGCCGGAGAGTCGATCGAGCTGGCGATGCGGGCCATCGACCTCTTGTGTCGCGATTACTCGCGGCAAGTGCTCGAAATTCGTCGCCGCGAGCAGCCCATGATGAGCATGCTGCTGGGGTGCCGCCTCGATCATGTGCCGACCGGCGAGGCGGCCGAGGCCTTCACGGCGGCATTCAACACGGCCGTGATCGTCCCGAACTGGCGGGACCTGTCGGTGCGGGTGGGAGAATACGAGTGGGACCTGCTGGACGAGCAGGTGCAATGGTGCCGCGATCAGGGACTGCGAGTCTGCATGGGGCCGGTCGTGCAGTTCGACCGCTCGTCGCTGCCGGACTGGCTCTATCTGTGGGAAGAAGAGTTTGACGAATTGGAAGCGAGCGTCGTCGATTTCGCCCGGGCGGTCGTGCAGCGTTATCTGGGCCGCGTACACTTGTGGAACTGCGCCGGGCGGATGAACGTTCCGGGCGTGATGGACTTGTCGGAGGAGCAGCGGCTGCGTTTGACCGTCGATTTGCTGGAGCTGGTGCGGAGCATCGATCCGCGGACGCCGACGATCGTCAGCTTCGATCAGCCGTGGGCCGAGTATGTTGCGGATGAGGAGCAGGAGCTGACGCCGCTGCACTTTGCCGACACCCTCGCCCGCAGCGACCTGGGGCTGGCGGGCGTCGCCATGGAAATGAACTTTGGCTATCTGGGGGGCGGAACTTTGCCGCGGGATGCGCTGGAAATCAGCCGGCAGATCGACCGCTGGGGACAACTGGGAGTGCCGCTGGTCGGAGTCGTCACGCTCCCCAGCCGCGGGGACGACGATCCGTCCGCATCAAGCAAGGCGACCGTGCTGCCGTCGCTGGCGGCCGGCGGCGTGACCCCAAAGTGGCAGTGCGAGCAGGCCCAGGGGCTGATCCCGCTGCTGGTCGCACGGCAGCCGATGCAAGCGGTTTTTTGGAATCAACTCCGGGATAATGTGCCGCACGATTTTCCGCACGGCGGCCTGTACGACGCCGCAGGCAAACCCAAGCCGGTGCTCGCAGCGATCATCGACATGCGGAAGGAGCTGATGCCATAAGCCTGAAGCGCAAGCGAAGGAACGCTCATCTTGCCAATGGAGGGCTTTCCTTCGCTTGCGCTTCAGGCTTGTGGTATTGGGCTCAACCCTTGTGATTGCAAATCATGTACGACGCCATCGTCATCGGCACCGGCGGAGTCGGCAGTGCGGCGGCATTTCATCTGGCCCGCCGCGGGGCAAAGGTGCTGGGGCTCGATCGGTTCCCCGGCGGGCACGACCGCGGCAGCAGCCACGGCGAGACGCGGATCATCCGGCAGGCGTACTTCGAGCATCCGGACTATGTGCCGCTGCTGAAACGGGCGTACGAGCTATGGGGAGAACTGGAGCAAGAGGCCGGCGAAAACCTGTTTCATCAGGTGGGGCTCATCCAGATCGGCCCCGAGCATGGTCCCGTGGTGCATGGCGTCCTGGAAAGCGCGCAGCTGCACCAGCTCGCCGTCGAGAAGCTGACTGCCGAGGAGATCGGTCGCCGCTGGTCAGCGTTTCGCATTCCTGAGGGGATGATCGGGGCGTACGAATCTTCCGCTGGATACTTGCGGGTCGAAGCCTGTGTCCTGGCTCATCTGGAGTCAGCAGAGTTATATGGGGCCGAATTCAAGAGCGGCGTTGCGGTGAAACGCTGGCGAGAGGACGGTGACGGAGTTTGCGTAGCGACCGATCAAGGTGAGTTTCACGCGGCAAAGCTCGTGATCACCGCCGGCCCCTGGGCACCGCAGATCCTGGCGGACCTCGGCATCCGCCTGGAGGTGCGCCGTAAGCATCTCTACTGGCTGGGAACGAGCGACACCGCACTCGATCAGGCTCGCTGTCCGACGTTTCTCTACGAAATGCCGCAGGGGGTCTTTTATGGCTTCCCTGCCATCGATGCGCTCGGGGTCAAAGTCGCCGAACACAGCGGCGGCGCGGTTGTCGGCGATCCGCTGAACGATCCGCGGCAGCTCGACGAGCGCGATTTGTCACGCGCGAAAGAGTTTCTCGCCCAGTGCATGCCGACGGTCACCGGCCCGCTGAATCGCCACGCCGTCTGCTTCTACACGATGTCTCCCGACGAGCACTTCCTCGTCGATCTGCATCCGCAATCTGGCCGCGTCGTCTTTGCCGCGGGTCTTTCCGGTCACGGGTTCAAGTTCACCAGCGTGCTAGGGGAAGCGCTGGCGGAGATGGCGCTCGAAGGAAGAACATCGCTCCCGGTCGGATTTCTGAATTGCGGCCGGTTTATTCCACCGCCGCTTGCTTCACCGCCGGCATCAGGTCGTTGAGCTCCTCAATCCGCAGCATGCGAATGTCCCGGACGGAAGCGGAGAACCACGGCAGTTGCCTCGCCAGGTCCATTGCCGCCATCACGCAAGTGACGGCATTGATCTCCGGGCCGCCGAAGTAAACACTCCCTTGCCGCCACATGAACCCGTGGGACTCGAGAACTTTGCGAATCTCCAGGTACGCATTGTTGTAGGGATCGCCATAGTGGGTCCGTAGCGACTCAATGTCCATGTCGAAATCGATGGCGTACATCAGTACTTCCAAGTTCCCCCGCCTGCATCGGAAAAACACCGCCGACCCTGGTCGGTGGCACAATGACTGAATGGCTAGAAACGACACCGCGAATACCACCCCCTCGCATTTCCCTCCGCCGCGAAGCGGCGGAGGGAAATGCGAGGGGAAAAATTGTGGGGGGTGAGGTGCCTCGCTGCTAGCCTCTCAATCTCATTTCCACCGACCAGGGTCGGTGGAGCTTGAACCTGGAACTGCTGTACATGGTCATCTTGATCGCTCGAATCCATCTCGGCGGCGACGATTGCCGTCATCACCCCGCTTATCCCAACTTGACACTTTTCCCTGGCATCTATATCCTTATTTTAGCTTGGAGCCAAAACTCTAAGTCGTGTTCGCACAATATTTTCGAGCCTTTACCAGCGCGAGCTGCTCGAAAGGGTAGACCGCGTTTTTTTATTTCCGCCCGCGAGAACCGCGGCATGGCCGAACTGGCGTTTGTCGGCGTGTCCAAGGTTTTTCCCGGCGGGGTAAAAGCGGTCGATCGGCTCGATTTGACCGTGGCGGATGGGGAGTTGCTCGTGCTCGTCGGACCCAGTGGCTCGGGGAAGACGACCACCCTGCGGCTCCTGGCGGGACTGGAGCAGCTCAGTAGCGGAGAGATTCGCATTGGGAAGCGCGACGCGACGGCACTTGCCCCGCGGCAGCGCGACCTGGCGATGGTCTTTCAGCAACTCGGGCTGTACGGTCACCTGACCGCAAGCGAGAACATGGCGTTCAGTTTGCGGCTCAGGCAGAAGGGAAAGTGGTTTGCCCCCGGCTCCGGCGAGCGGCTTTCGGCAGACGAAATCGATCAGCGAGTGCGGCAAACGGCGGCACTGCTGGGGATTGACGATCTGCTCGGTCGCAAACCGGCGGAGCTGTCGGGCGGACAGCAGCAGCGGGTAGCCCTCGGGCGAGCGATCGTCCGGCGGCCGCAGGCGCTATTGCTCGATGAGCCGCTGGCGAGCCTGGATGTGCCGACGAGGCTCTCGCTGCGGCGGGAGCTGAAGCGGCTGCATGCGGAATTGAAATTGACGGCGATCCACGTCACCCACGACCAGGCGGAAGCCATGGCCCTGGGGGACCGGATCGCGGTGATGAACGCAGGACGGGTTGAACAAGTTGCGACTGCGGCGGAGATTTACCGGCGGCCGGCGACGCGGTTTGTGGCTGGGTTTTTTGGTTCGCAGGGGATGAATTTTTGTGTGGCCAGCGACAAGGTGCTGGCTGCCAGGCCCGAGGACGTACGCCTGACGAGCGACGGCTCCAATGGCGGCGTGAAAGTCGGCACTGCGACGGTGATCGATTATGAGGACTTGGGAGAAAGCATTTTTGTGCGGCTGAGGCTGAACGGTGCAGACCAGGCACAGGCGTGGCTCTGCCGCGGCACCGAGCGGCCGCCGAAGGCCGGCGAGACTACGGAAGTCTGGGTCGATCGGCAGCGGCTGCACTGGTTTGACGCAGTGACGGGGTTGCGAGTCGAGGAGTGACGGAAGATAACGATGGACGCTGGACAGGTTACAAAGACCTGTCCCACGAGGGGAAGCCATGAATCCAAGCGACATGTTGCGGATGGTGGACTCGATTCACCGCGACAAGAATATTGACAAAGAACTCGTCTTCCAGGCGATCGAAGCTGCGCTGGTGACTGCCGCCAAGAAGCATTACGGCGAGCTGTCGGACGTGCAGGTCGTGATCGACCGCGAAACGGGGGCCGTTTCCGGCGCCCACGACGGCACCGTGCTCGACCCGGAAGAGATTAGCGGCCGCATCGGGGCCCAGACCGCCAAGCAGGTGATCATCCAGAAGATTCGCGAGGCCGAACGCGACCAGCTCTTGGGCGAGTACGGCGAGCAGATCGGCACGCTGGTGACCGGCGTGGTAACCCGGGCCGAAGGGGGCGCGACGATCGTTTCGCTGGGAACCATCGAATCGATCCTCCCCCGCAGCGAACAGATTCCTGGCGAAACGCACCACCCCAACGAGCGCGTGCGGGCGATCATTTTCGAGGTCAAACCGCAAGGGAGCCGCGTCAAGGTGGTCCTCAGCCGCACCCGCCCCGTCTTCGTCCAGCGGCTGTTCGAGCAGGAGATTCCCGAAATTGCCGACGGCGTGATCTCGATCAACGCCATCGCCCGCGAGCCGGCCCACCGCAGCAAGGTCGCCGTCTCCAGCAGCGACGCCCGCGTCGATTGCGTCGGCGCCTGCGTCGGCGTCCGCGGCAATCGGATCAAGAACATCATCGACGAGCTAGCCGGCGAGCGGATCGACATCGTCCGCTGGAGCGACGATGCCGAGACCTTGATCCGGGCGGCACTCCAGCCGGCGGAAGTGGATCAGGTGCTGTTGTGCGACATGATCGGGCGGGCGATCGTGCTGGTTCGCGAGGATCAACTGTCGCTGGCGATCGGCCGCAAGGGACAGAACGTACGCCTGGCCAGCAAGCTCTGCGGCTGGGACATCGAGATCATGACCAATGACGAACTGGAGAAGCAGATCGACCGGGCCGTGGCCGGCTTCACCCGCATCGAGGGGATGACGGAGGAATTGGCGCAGCGGCTCGTCGAGCAAGGATATCTGTCGTACGACGACCTGTCGGTGATTGAACCCGACGCCCTGGCGTCGATGGGGGGGTTGACCGAGGAGCAGGTCAATACGATCGTCGAGCAGGCGGAAACGATGGCCGAGGAAGCCGAAAAACTGGCCGAGGCGGAGAAGGATCGCAAGAGAATGGAGGACGCGGCCGCCGCGGCCAGTCAGGCGGCGGCGCCGCCGGAGACATCGGCTTGATTGCGCAGGGTAGGACGGCCCTTCCGGGCCGTCCTTGGCCGCCTTGGCCGGCCCGGAAGGGCCGACCTCCAGATTCGCATTCCTCCGCCCCAATTGGCAGATCCCCTCCTGTCAGGGTAGATTAACAGGTCACTTTCCGCTTGCCTGGCGGCGCAGTGCATCCCTCTTTGTGGCGGTTTTCGGCGCGGGCGCTGAAGCTGCCTGCGGACGGGCTGTTTCTGCCGGGTGGCCGGAATGCCGACGAGCGTGGTTTGTGCGTTGGCAATACAGGAGACGGTTATGAACAAATAGTTCCCAGCGGCCTGGTGCGGCTCCCAGACAAGGTGAGCTGCACGGGCACATTTAGGAGGGCAAGCGTGCCCACTCGGCTTTACACGTTAGCGAAAGATTTGAAGATCGACAGCAAGGAGCTGGTGGATCTCTGCACCAAGGCAGGGATTCCCGGCAAGGGTTCGGCGCTGGCCAGCCTGGAAGACGATGAAGTTGCCAAGCTGAAGGTGTTCCTGGAAAGCGCCACGACCAAGCGCGCTGCGCAGCTCGCCCCTGCCCCGCTGGTCGATACGAAGGCTGTCTTGTCTTCGCCGGTGGCTGGCACGGCAACCCTTCCGCCTCCTCCGCCGCCGCGGAACACGCCCCTCCGCTCGCGGCCGGCAGCGGCGCCTAGCGTCGCGCCAACTGTCGTTGCACCTTCGCCCCCTTCGCCCGTCGAAGCCCCTCCGGCCGTGGCAGCCAAAATTGCCGAGCCCCCTCCTGCTCCGCCGGTGTCTCCGGCGCCCAGGACGCCCGCCAGCAGACCCCCCTCGACGCCGGCGTCCAAACCAGCAGCTTCGCCTCCCGCCCCGGCCGAACTGGGTCCGCAGCGCGGCGATTCGTTAATCCCGCGGCGGCCCATAAAGGTCATCGATACCAAGACCAAGCGTCCCGCCGAAAAGCGGGGTGACGCGCGGTCCGCCGACCGCGAGCGCCGCGGCCCCCGCTTTGCCGAGATGCCGGACGTCAAGCAGCCCACACCTGGCACGCGCTCAGGCGAGCCCAAGGCACAAAAGCCGGTCATCAAGCTGCCGACCGACGTCATCAAGAAGGGAACGAAAGCGCCGCTGCACGACCTGACCGCCCGCCTCGAGAAAGAACGCAAGAGCAAAATCGACGGCGACAAGAAGAAGGGCGAGTCGCAGACCGGCGTTCTGGCCAAGCCGGGCAAGGGGAAGAAGGGACGCGGCGGCGAGTTCGAAGGCCTGGGGGACATGGCCTCGGTCCGCGCCGACCGGCAGAAGGCCCGCAAGGCCCGCGGCAAAGGGTTCGAGTCCGATGACGACGGCACACCAGCCCGCCGCCGGAAAACGCTCGTCCGCGTCAAATCCCACGGCAGCACCGCCGCCCCACGCAAGGGCAAAGCGGTCGTGCAGCTCCCTAGCACCGTCCGCACGTTCTGCGAATCGGCCGGCGTTCCGTTCGGCGCCGTGCAGAAGACGCTGATGGGGCTGGGGATGGCCAATCCGACGATCAACGCCAGCATTCCCGAGGAATATGTCGAGTTGGTCGCGTCGGAGCTGGGACTGGAGCTGGAATTCCGCCAGCCGCAGTCGCTGGAAGAAAAAATCCGCGCGATGTTCGAGTCCCCGGACGATGAAGCAACTCTCCGCCCCCGCTCGCCGATCGTCACCGTCCTGGGGCACGTCGATCACGGCAAGACGTCGCTGCTGGATAAGATCATCGGCACCAACGTGGTCGCGGGCGAAGCCGGCGGCATTACCCAGCACATCCGGGCCTACTCGATCCCGACCAAGGACGGCCGCCACGTCACGTTCGTCGATACGCCTGGGCACGAAGCGTTCACCGAGATGCGGGCCCGCGGCGCCAACGTCACCGACGTGGCCATCCTCGTCGTCGCCGCCAACGACGGCGTGATGCCGCAAACCGAAGAGGCCATCAGCCACGCCAAGGCGGCGGGAGTGCCGATCGTTGTGGCGATGAACAAGGTCGATCTGCCGGGGCTCGATCAGCAGCGGGTGCTGCAGCAATTGGCGACGGCCGGCCTGCTCCCCAGCGAGTGGGGGGGCGACATCGAAGTGGTCCGCACCAGCGCCATCACCGGCGAAGGAATCGACACGCTGCTGGAGACCCTTTTGGTCACTGCCGAATTGCACGAACTGAAGGCAAATCCGAATCGGCCGGCCGCCGGCATGTGCCTGGAGGCCGAGCAGCAAGCGGGCCGCGGCGTCATGGCCAAGCTGATGGTCCAAAACGGCACGCTCAAGGAGGGGGACATTGTCGTTTGCGGCGCGGGATACGGCCGCGTCAAGGCGATGTACGATGCGCTGCGTCCGCGGCAGCGGATCAAGGAAGCCGGTCCCGCCATTCCGGTCAACGTTTCCGGACTTGATACCGCCCCCCAGGCCGGCGAGCGGTTTTATGTCCTGGACGACATTACCCAGGCCCGCGAGCTGGCCGCCCAGCGCGAGCTCGAATCCCGCCAACAGTCCCTTGCGGGAATCACCAAGAAAGTTTCCTTCGACGAATTCCAGCAGCGGCTTTCCGAAGGCAGGCTGGGGGCCCAGGATGAGGTCGCCACGCTGTACCTCATCATTCGGGCCGACGTTCGCGGCTCCATCGAGGCGATCCTCAAGGAGCTCGGCAAGCTCGACCATCCCGAGGTAAAGGTCAAGGTGCTCCAGGCGTCGGTCGGCGGGGTGACCGTCGGCGACGTGACCCTGGCCAGCGCCTCAGGCGCGGTAATCGTGGCCTTCAACGTCATTCCCGACGAAACGGCCCGTGCCCTGGCCGAGGAACGGCAAGTCGAAATTCGCCGCTACGACATCATTTACAAGGTCACCGACGATATCCGCGCGATCCTGGAAGGCAAGCTCAAGCCCGAGCTGCAGACCATCGAGCTGGGAGCGGCCCTCGTCAAGCAGGCCTTCAGCATCAGCCGCGTCGGCACCGTCGCCGGCTGCCAGGTGATCCGCGGCTCGATCGAACGCGGCTGCCGAATCCGCGTCAACCGCGACAGCCGCACGATCGGCGATTACGCCATCGATTCGCTCAAGCGCGGCAAGGACGACGCCAAGGAAGTGGCCCGCGGCATGGAGTGCGGCATCAAGCTGGCCAATTACAACGACGTGAAGGAAGGGGACATCCTCGAGGCGTACAAGGTCCAGGAAGTGGCCCGCACGCTGTAGGAGCGATCCATGAGTTCTCGTCGTCTCTTGAAAGCGGCCGAAGCAATCCGCGAGGTGGTCAGCATGGCCATCCTCACGGAGGTGCGCGACCCGCGCGTCAAAAACGTCACCGTGACGATGGTCGAAGTGGCCCCCGACATGAAATCCGCCAAGGTCCACGTGTCGATCATGGGGGACGAGAAGCAGGAGCGGCTGTCGCTGGCCGGCCTGCAACACTCGGCCGGCTTTCTGCAAAAGCGGATTGCCGACGAAATCGACATGCGCTATACGCCGCGGCTGACGTTCGAGCTGGACAAGGGGGTCAAGAACTCCCTCGAAGTGGCGCGGATCCTGAGCGAAGTGCTGCCGAAGCCCGAGAAGACACCCGCAGAAAATCCTGAAGGCTCTGACGAAGTCGAAGACTGACACCCAATTGCAGCTCGGCCCTTGCGGGCCGATCGACATTTCATCTCTGAACAAATCATTGATACACCGGCATGACGACACCCAACCGTGCGGCGATCCTGACGAAGCTTCATAAGATCCTGCGCAAGCACTACAAGCCTTACGCGCCGCCGTCCGATCGCGGCGTGCTGGAGCACCTGCTGTACGCCTCCTGCCTGGAAAACGCCCGGCCTGACGCGGCCGACGAGGCGCTGGCCAAGCTCAAGGAGCTGTACTTCGACTGGAACGAAATCCGCGTCACGACGGTGAGCGAGCTGGCCGAAGTCCTCTCCGGCCTTCCCGATGCGATTGCCGCGGGGCAGCGGATCAAGAAGGCGCTGCAGTCGGTGTTCGAGACCGGCTACCAGTTCGACCTGGAAGCGCTCCGCAAGCAGAACCTGGGCAAGGCGGAGAAGGACCTGGAGCGGATTGCCGGCACCACGCCCTTCGTGCGGTCGTACGTCGCCCAGAACGCGCTGGCGGGGCATTCGATCCCGGTCAACCAGGGGGCGATGGAGGTGCTGTACGCCGTGGGCGTTATCAGCGACGGCGAAATTGAGAAAGGGCAGGTGCCGGGACTGGAGCGGGCGATCCCCAAGAACAAAGGGGTCGAGTTCGGCTCGCTCCTGCAGCAATTGGGGGCCGACTATCTGGCGTCTCCCGGCTCTTCGAAGCTGAAGGCGATCCTGGCCGAGGTCGATTCGGATTTCAAGGAGCGCGTCGCCAAGCGGGCCACGCGGGTCGAGGAGCTGGCGCAGCAGGCGGCGGTTGATCGCGCGAAGCGAAAGGCGGCCGCCAAGGAGGAAGCCCGGGCGCAGCAAGCCGCGCAGGCTCCCCCCAAGTCGGGCAAGTCCTACGGCCGGCCCCCTGCCAAACCGCTGCCCAAGCCGCCGGTCAAAGGCCCCGCCCCACCACAGCCGCCGGCCGCTAAGGAGAAATCGCCTCCGCCGCCGGTCAAGAAGAAAGAAGATGCCGCCAAAAAGGACAGCGGCAAAGGACTGGCGAAGAAGAAACCGCGCTGAGGGGTCAGGTGGTGAGTGGTGAGTGGTGAGTGGTGAGTGGTGAGAGTGATCTGTCTCCTGTCTCCTGTCTCCTGTCTCCTGTCTCCTGTCTCCTGTCTCCTGAACCCTGAACCCTGAACCCTGAACCCTCCCGCCATGGCTGGTCATTCCCCTTGGGCCAATATCAAGCACCGCAAAGCGGCAGTCGATGCCAAGCGCGGCAAGCTGTGGAGCAAGCTCTCCAAGGCGATCATCGTCGCCGCCAAGATGGGGGGAGGCGATCCCGACAGCAACCTCCGCCTGCGGTATGCGATCAACGACGCCAAAGCAGTCTCGATGCCCAAGGACAACATCGAGCGGGCCGTCAAGAAAGGGACCGGCGAGCTGGAAGGGGGTGAAATTGAAGAGATTCTTTACGAGGGCTACGGTCCCGGCGGCGTGGCCATCCTCTGTGAAATCGTCACCGACAACCGCCACCGCACGGCCCCCGAAGTCCGCAAGATTTTCGACAAGCACGGCGGCAAGCTCGGCGGCACCGGCTGCGTCGCCTGGATGTTCGAGCGCAAGAGCGTGTTCATCGTCTCGGCCGCCAAGATCGACGAAGAGAAGCTGATGGAGATCGTCCTGGAAGCCGGCGCTGACGATCTGGCCCGCCAGGGGGACGCGTTTCAGGTCACCGCCCCCGCCGATGCGTTTGCCGCACTGTCGGACGCCCTGACTGCCGGGGGGATCGAGCCCGAATCAAAACAGCTCGCCCGCATTCCGACCAGCACAGTGGAAGTCGCCGACGTCGAAACGGCCAGGACCGTGCTGGACCTGGTCAACGAGCTCGACGACCACGACGACGTGCAGAGCGTCTCGGCCAACTTCAATATTCCCGACGAAGCGCTGGCGGCGATTGGCACGTAGGAAATGACCAATGACCAAGCCCCAATGACCAAAGGGGGCCACGCGTCATTGGTCAGGGGCCTGGGGACCTGGTCGCTCATCAGAATTGGCCTCGACAGCATTTGTCTCCTGCGGCAAGATTCGCGGAACCTGGCGGGGTCGTGCTAGCACTCGGTCGCGAAATGGCCCTGCGCTGTCGGACGGAGAGAGAGAAAGAAGTAGGAGTAAGATTAGGAAGAGGAGTAAGAGCAAGAGAACGAGTAGGACTTGTCTTTCCTCATTTCATTCTCTTACTCCTCCGCCCTGAACCCTGAACCCTGAACCCTGAACCCTGAACCCTGAACCCTGAACCCTCCCCCGTGCCCGAAGTCCGCAAAGCCGCGATCCTCCTCACCTGCCTCCCCGAAGAGCAGGCTGCTCAGATTCTGTCCAAGCTCACCCCCAAGCAGGTGGAAGCGGTCACCATTCAGATCGCCAAGCTGGGGCGGCTGGCGGGGGACGAATTGGCGTCGGTCGCCAAAGAATTTGCCGAATCCAATCCGCATTCCCTCGGCGGCGAGCTGGGCGGGGTCGAGGTCGCCAAGTCGCTCGTCGAACGGGCGTTCGGCGACAAGGCCGGCGGCACCCTCGAGAACCTCAAGCACTCGATCGAGGCCCTCCCCTTCCACTTCCTCAAGAAGGTCGATCCGCAGAACCTGCTGACCTACGTCATCGACGAGCACCCGCAGACGATCGCCCTGATCCTGTCGCATCTGCCGCCGGCCTACGGGGCGGAGATCGTCAAGGGGCTCCCCGCCGACCGCCAGCTCGCCGTGATTCGCCGCATCGCCAACATGGGGCAAACCAGCCCCGAGGTGATCCAGGAAGTCGAGCACGGCCTGGAGCACCGCATGAGCAACCTGATGAACCAGTCGTTCCAGAAGGCGGGCGGGGTCACCAGCGTGGCCGAGATCCTCAACGTCACCGACCGCACGACCGGGCGGGCGCTGATGGAGAATTTGGCCCAGGAAGACCCGGCACTCGTCGAGGAAATCCGCCGGCTGATGTTCATTTTTGAAGATCTCTGCAAGCTCTCGGATAAAGATCTTCAGTCAGTTCTCAAGAACGTCGAGACCAGCCAGTGGGCCATGGCCCTCAAAGCGGCCAGTGCCGACCTGAAGGCGCGGATCCTGGGGAACATGTCCCAGCGGGCCGCCGCCCTTCTCCAGGAAGAAATGGAATACCTGGGCGCGGTCCGCCTCTCGGAAGTAGAGCAGGTGCAGCAGCAGATCGTGGACATCGTCCGCCGGCTGGAAGACGCCGGGGAGATCACGGTGCAAGCGCCGGAGGAGAGTGAGGAGTTCGTGCAGTAGAGGGTTCAGGGTTCAGGGTTCAGGAGTAGTAGTAGGGAATAGGGAATAGAGACGGCGGCAATTGAAAATTGTAAATTGCCAATTGCAAATTATCAATTTGCAATTGCCGCCTCCTCCGACCCCTGAACCCTGAACCCCGAACCCTGAACCCCGAACCCTGAACCCTGAACCCTCTCCGCCGATTACAATAGTCGCCAATCCCCCGGAACTGGCGCTATGGACGAATCTCGAGTCGGACCGTTTGCTCTCGAAGAGCGGCTCGGTCCCGCCGGCTGCCACGTCTACCGCGCCATCCACGTTCAGCAGCGCCGCCAGGTCGCCCTCAAGGTCCTCCCCGTCTCGCTCGCCGCCAATCTCCACGGCCGGCTCCTGTTTGGCGACGAGATGGCCCTCCTCAAACGCTTGCAGGATCCCCACGTCGTTCGCTGCTTCGGCGGCAACATGGACGAGCGGCAGGCCTACATCGCCTACGAGCTGATCGGGGGCGAATCGCTCAGCTCGCTCCTGGCCCGCCGCGGCCGGCTCGGCTGGGAACAGACGGTCGATTTCGCCGTGCAGATCGGCCAGGCCCTCCAAGCGGCCGGCGAGATCGAGCTGACGCACCACGACCTGACCCCCGACAAGATCCTGATCACCTCCGCCGGCCAGGCCAAGGTCACCGACTTCCGCAAGGAGCGCGAGAAGAACCCGCTCTGCACTTCGTCGCAGACCCGCTCGCTGCCGCGGATCGCCTATCAGTCCCCCGAGCAGATTCGCCGCGCGGAGAACATCACCCACAAAGCCGACCTGTACATGCTCGGCTGCCTGATGTTCGAGATGCTGACGGGCCGCACTCCCTTCTTGGGGAACTCGGCCGACGAAGTGGCCGAGGCGCATCTGTCGCAAATGCCGCCGCGGGTGATGACCGTGGCGCTCGACGCCCCCGTGTGGCTCGACGCGCTCCTTTCGCAGCTTCTGGAGAAAGATCCCGCCAGGCGGCCGCACACCATCGATGCGGTGCTGCTGGCCCTCGAGGAGACCAAGCGGAATATGGCCTCCGGCGCAGGCGTCGCCCGCCACGCCCTGGCCGGCATCAGTGCCCTCAAGGTGCCAGTGGACAAGCAGGAGGTCCGCCGCCTCGTCCACGGCAAGCGGAAATCCCGGGACGGCGATGGGGACGATGCGCCCCTCTGGGAGCGCCCCTGGTTTCTCGTTCTCAGCCTGTCGCTGCTGGTCGCGCTACTTGCCGGAGTGTTGTCGATTCCCTTCTGGCCGGTCAGCGAAGACAGGCTCATGGCCCGGGCCGAGAAGCTGATGGCCAGCGAAGATCCGTCCCGCTGGCAACAGGCGCGGGAACATTACCTGGAGCCGCTGTTGGAGCGATTTCCCAATGGGAAACACGCCGAGCGGGCTCAAGAGCATATCGACACCATGGACATGAGCCTGGCGGAGAAGCGGCTGGCCAATCGCCTCCGGCTGGGACGCGAGCTCTCCGGCGAGGGGCAGCGGCTGTATGCCGAGGCGAAAAAGTTCGAGGAATTCGGCGACCAGGCGACGGCACTGGAGCGCTACCAGGGGATCGTGACCCTGGTGAAGCCCGAGGGGGAGGACCGGCCGTACGTCCTGCTCGCCCGCCGGCAGATCGCCAGGCTCGAGGAGACCGGCGCTGCGCGGACCGACTCCCGCGGCCAATTCATCGAGGAGAAGCTGGCCGAAGTGGATGAGCTGCTGACCGACAAGAAACGTGCTCAGGCCGAGAAAATCCTCCGCAGCCTGCAGACGATGTACGGGGACAATGCCGAGCTGGCGCCGTACATGACGGGGGTCGAAGAGCGGCTGGAGAAGGTGGCCCAGCAGCCGTAGGACAGGTTTTCAACCTGTCCTGCGGTTTGGACAGGTTGAAAACCTGTCCTACGGGGTATTCTGCTTGACAATCCCCCGCTTTGACGATGGAATAGAGAATGCACCGTGAGGCCGGTGCATTGTGGGTCCCGGCAGTCAGTTTGGCCGGGCGGCATATCCCCCTGGATCATCCCGCATCGGCCTTGCGCGGCTCGCGGCGGGACGGAATTTTAGAGAAGAGAAGAGGTCTCGCCATGGCAACTGCCGCTGTCTGTCGTCCCGGTGCGCATTCTCGCTCCCTCTCCCGCTGGGAGAGGGTTTCCCGCCCCTCTCGCAGGGCATTCACGCTGCTGGAGCTCCTGGTGGCCATGGCGCTGACGCTGCTGTTGGTCTACGCCATGGCGGAGTTCTATTCCTACGTCGGCGACACGGTCCGCGACGGCCGGGCGATCGTCGAAATGGGAAGCGACATCCGCAATGCCGTGCGGCA
>DATKDU010000499.1:0-3395 GCA_035512595.1 Pirellulaceae bacterium | reverse complement strand
ATCCGCTGACAGCCCGCGTGACGGTCAACCGCTTCTGGCAGCAGTTTTTCGGCACGGGGCTGGTGAAGACGAGCTTTGACTTTGGGGCGCAGGGGGAGCCGCCGAGTCATCCGGAGCTGCTGGATTGGCTGGCGGCGGAGTTCGGCGGAGCAAGTCCAAGGTCCAAGGTCCAAAGTCCAAAGTCGGAGACGAGCGACAAGGATGAAGGACCTGCCTCAACTTTGGACCTTGGACTTTGGACTTTGGACTCCTCGTGGGACGTCAAGCGCCTCACGCGATTGCTCTTGTCGTCCGCCACCTTCCTCCAGTCGTCGCAGGTCACGCCGGAGCTACTCAAACTCGATCCGGACAACCGGCTGTACGCTCGCGGGCCGCGGCTGCGGCTCGATGCCGAGCAGGTGCGGGACAATGCGCTGTTCGTCAGCGGCCTGATGGTGAGCGAAATCGGCGGCAAAGGGGTGCGGCCCTATCAGCCGCCGAACATCTGGGAGCCGGTCGGGTTTGTCGGCTCGAATACCAGGAACTACGTGCAGGATCACGGGGCGGCGCTCTATCGCCGCAGCCTGTACGTCTTTTTCAAGCGGACGGCCCCGCCGCCGTTCATGGCCAATTTCGATGCCCCCAACCGCGAGTCGTTCTGCACCCGCCGCGAGCGGAGCAACACGCCGCTCCAGGCGCTGCAAACCCTCAACGACGTGCAGCACTTCGAAGCGGCCCGGGCGCTGGCCGAGCGAATGATGCTGGAAGGGGGCTCGACGCCGGCCGAGCGGATTTCGTTTGCCTATCGCGCTATTCTGTCGCGCCCGCCGGATGCCGACGAGCTAACCGTCGTCCAGGAGACGCTCGAAAAACACCTCGCCAAATACCGCGCCGCTCCCGATGCCGCCAAGCAGGCGATCCGCGCCGGCGAATCGCCGCCGAACCCGTCGCTTGCCGAGCCGGAACTGGCGGCCTACACGCTGGTGGCGAATTTGATTTTGAATTTGGATGAGACGCTTACGAGGAATTGAAAGTGGTCCACTCGATCCGCGAGTGGACGAGGTGGTCTGTGAACGTGGATGACGACAGCATCAAAGACGATTGGTATGAAGTTTGGGCCGATGACATGCTTGATCGCCCATATTTGCTAATGGTGCGTCGGCGGCCGGGTGAGCCGGAGATCGCTGTGATTGACCCCGCGGAACGATACAGAACTGTGTTTTCTTCGCCGGACTACGAAACGGTTAGGAACTGGTTGTTGGAAGATGAGTACACACGAGTGACGGGCAGAATGATGCCCGAGAGTGACGATCAGTGAGCCCGGTTTACCGGGCTCCAGTGCATAGTGGCCGACACCATGAAATTCACGATCTGCGACCTCCTTTGGCTCACGTTGCTCGCGGCAGTTGCGGTCGCGTGGCGGGTGGATCGGAGTCAGCTCGCATCTGAACTGGACGCGAAGAGCGTTCCAGTACTTCGAACTTTGCCACAAGCTTTCCGCCCGCGGACGGGCCCACCCATGATGAACGTCAAGCCACGAATTGTGATCGATGAAACTCTTGAGGAACCGCTTGCCATCGATCTGTCTCCGGAACGCGCGATAACGAAAGACGAGAAGCAATGAATCCTCTCCTCGCACACCACCTCCACCTCACCCGACGCCAATTCTTCGGCGACAGCGGCATTCGTCTGGGCGGACTGGCCCTGGCGATGATTGCCGACGGCGCGGCGGCATCAAAACAAGCAAATGCCGCCGCCACAAGCGAAAGGCCCTTTCCGCCGCTGCCGGGAATGCCGCACTTTGCGCCCAAGGCCAAGGCGCTGATCTATCTGCACATGAACGGCGGGCCGGCGCAGATCGATTTGTGGGATCACAAGCCCAAGCTGGCCGAGTTTTTCGACAAGGATTTGCCCGACAGCGTGCGGATGGGGCAGCGGATCACGACGATGACCAGCGGCCAGGCCCGATTGCCGGTGGCTCCGTCGAAGTTCAAGTTCCAGCAGCACGGCACTTGCGGCCGCTGGGTGAGCGAGCTATTGCCGCACACGGCCAAGGTGGTCGATGAGCTGGCGGTGGTGAAGAGCGTCCACACCAACGCCATCAACCATGACCCGGCCTGCACGTTCGTGATGACCGGCAGCGAGGTCCCCGGCAAGCCGAGCATCGGCTCGTGGCTGGCCTACGGCTTGGGGAGCGAGTCGAGCGACCTGCCGGCATTCGTCGTCTTCACGCCGCAATTCCCCGCCACCGGCAATGGCCAGGCGCTGTTCACGCGGATGTGGAGCAGCGGCTTTCTGGCGTCGAAGCACAGCGGCGTCGCCCTCCGCGGCGTCGGCGACCCCGTTCTCTACGTGCAGAACCCCTCCGGCGTCGATGCGAGCGACCGGCGAACGATGCTCGACGCGCTAGCCAAGCTCAACCAGCGGACGCTTGAAAAACTCGGCGACCCCGAGACGCAGACGCGGATCAGCCAGTACGAGATGGCGTTCCGGATGCAGTCGTCGGTGCCGGAGCTGGTTGACCTGTCGAAAGAGCCGCAGCACATCCTCGACCTGTACGGTCCGGACGCGACCAAGCCCGGCACGTTCACGCACAGTGCGCTGCTCGCGCGGCGGCTGGTGGAGCGGGGCACCCGCGTGGTGCAGGTGCTGCATCGCGGCTGGGACCAGCATGGTAATCTGCCGGTGGCCCTGAAGAACCAGTGCCTCGACACCGACCAGGCGACCGGGGCGCTGATTGCCGACCTCAAACAGCGCGGCCTCTTGGACAGCACGCTGGTCGTGTGGGGGGGCGAGTTCGGCCGGACGGTTTACTCGCAGGGGAAGCTGACGCCCGAGGATTATGGCCGCGACCACCATCCGCGCAACTTCTGCATGTGGCTGGCCGGCGGCGGCATCAAGCGTGGGATCACGTTCGGCGAGACCGACGACTTCAGCTACAACGTCACCGAGAAACCCGTCCACGTGAACGACCTCAACGCCACGATCCTCCACTGCCTGGGGATCGACCCCGACCGGTTTACGGTCAAATTCCAGGGGCTCGATCAAAAGCTGATCGGGGTCGAAGGGGCCAAGGTCGTGAAGGAGCTGCTGGCGTGAGCTGACGCCAGCTACGACGAGCGGCGCTGATCGTCCATCGCGATCATAAAGTCGCAGCCGTATTTTTCTCCCGATGCAATCTCACCGAGCCAGGAACTTTCCTGGAACAGGAGTTCAAGGCCTGCTTCGTCCGGATCGTCGGGAACGATCCGCAGACAGTAGCCGAGGTTTGGGTCAGGGACATACGTCGCCTGGCCGCGCAAGATGCGACTGGACCCCGAAACGGGGAGCACGACCGCAACTTGCTTCCGGTCGCATTGGCTGAGGGTCATGAAGTGATCCCGTGGAGACAATCGCTTTCGGGTAAGCCCCGCCGA
>DATKDU010000498.1:0-4461 GCA_035512595.1 Pirellulaceae bacterium | reverse complement strand
GAGTTCCAGGCGGAAGTGCGGATTCTCAAGGGAAATCACGCCATCAACGGAAAAAGCATCCTCGACTTGTTGACGTTGGGGGCAGGAAACGGTACGAAACTCACATTAGAAGCGATCGGAAATGATGCCCAGGCCGCCGTGGACGCCCTCGCGCAGCTCGTCCAAAGCGGTTTCGGCGAAATGGAAGGAGCGCTTCCGCCCACTGGCAGCGGCGGTTAGGCTCCTTTCCACCAGCAACCACCCACACAAATTTTAGTACGCCGGCTTTCGCGCTTTGGCTGTTGTACCTCGCTGCACTTGTCACCGGCGCCGGTGACGCAGCTTGGAGGTCCTGCCATCGCCCGGGCCGCACCCAGTGTTATGCCGAGCCCTCATACGGGACGGCCGCCGAGGCACCAAATCGGCGACGGTTCCGAGGCTTTCGACATTTTCCGGGCGATCGACCCGCCGTTGCGGGTATCGCCAGTGGGCCGCCGTCTCGTCGCGGCCCGACTTCCGTTTTGTTGGGCCGGCGGCCGATTGCCGCTGCCCCTGCGCGTCCCTGTTCCGGCCGCGCGCGACAAGCACTCTGTCCCGCAGCTTGGGCCGGATCACGTCCGGCGGCATTGCCGGCCATCCGCCGCAAGCCAAACCTGCGCGGGCCGCTCGTCGCGCCATTGCGGCCGCCGCACCACCGTATTCCTACAAGTGAGCCTGCATGAAAAGCGAAATGTTGATCAATGTGTCGCAACCGGAAGAATGCCGGATTGCGATCCTCGAAGACGACCTGCTCGAAGAGCTCTACATTGAGCGGGCCAGTCAGGAGACTTTTGTCGGCAACATCTACAAGGGGCGGATCGTCAACCTGGAGCCGAGCATCCAGGCGGCATTCGTCGATTTTGGCGTCGGCCGCAACGGGTTTCTGCACATCAGCGACGTCGAGCCGCAGTATTTTCGCCAGGGGGGTTTCGATCCCAGCGAGCCGATGGGGGGCGGCCGGATGGCGGACATTGACACGGGGGATGACGACCCGCCGCGCGAGGAAGAGCGCGGACCTGGCGGCGGTCGGGGACGCACTGGCGGACGCAACGGCGGCCGGGGCCGCGACCCAGGACGGCTCAATCGCGGCGGCCGGCCACGCGTCAAGCCGCCGATCCAGGAAGTCTTTCGCCGCGGCGACGAAGTCCTCGTCCAGGTGATCAAGGAAGGGATCGGCACCAAGGGGCCGACCCTCTCCACCTACATCAGCATTCCCGGCCGGTACCTCGTGCTCATGCCGGCACTGGGCCGCGTGGGCGTCTCGCGCAAGATCGAAGACGACGAACTGCGACGCAGCCTCCGCGACACGCTGCTGGAGCTCAATCCGCCCAAGGGGCTGGGGTTCATCGTCCGCACGGCCGGTGCGGACCGCACGAAGAAAGAACTGTCGCGCGACATGGCGTATCTCCTGCGCCTGTGGAAGGTGATCGTCCGGCGGCTGAAGAAGCAGCCCGAGCCCGGCGGCATCTACGAAGAAAGCGACATGATCATCCGCACGATCCGGGACATCTTCACCGGCGACATCGATTCGATTTATATCGACGAGCTCCAATCCTACGAGCGGGCCAAGGAGTTTTTGCAGCTTGTGATGCCGCGGTACGTCAGCCGGCTGCACTTCTACGAGGGGCGCGAGCCGCTGTTTCACAAGTACAAGGTCGAGCAGGAGATCGCCCAGATCTACCAGCGGAAAGTGCCGCTGCGGGCCGGCGGGTCGATCGTCATCGATCAGACCGAGGCCCTGGTGGCGATCGACGTCAACAGCGGCAGCTTTCGCGCCGAGGACGATGCCGAGGAAACGGCTTTCCGCTTGAATCTCGCGGCGGCGAAGGAAATCGCCAGGCAACTGCGGCTTCGCGACCTGGGGGGCGTGATCGTCAACGACTTCATCGACATGCGCCGCGAGCGCCATCGGCGGGGCCTGGAGCGGGCGCTGCGCGACGCGATGCGCCGCGACCGGGCCCGCACCAAGATCCTTCGCACCAGCCCCTTCGGCCTGATCGAGATGACGCGGCAGCGGATTCGCCCCAGCGTCAAAAAGAGCGTCTATGGCGATTGCCCCTGCTGCGGCGGCCGCGGCGTGGTGAAGACCTCCGAGAGCCTGGCGATCGAAGTGGTGCGGCTGATCATGCTCGCCAGCCACCAGCCCGGAATCTCCCGCGTCTCGGTCAACGTCAATCAGGACGTAGCCACCTACCTCAACAACCGCAAGCGGCGGGAGATCACCAAGCTCGAAGACGACACGAGAATCGTCGTGCAGATCCTCGGCAGCGAAGGGGTTTTTCCCGAGCACATGGAGATTACCTGCGTCGATGCCGACGGAAAAGATGTCCGTCTGCCGGGGCACTAAATGTAGGGCACTCCGCGAGTGCCCATCGGCACCAGATCGCGCCGAACAAAAGTATCGTAATCGTAATCGTAATCGTAATCGTCCGCCCCGAGCGACGTTGCCGCCATCGCCACCGGGACCAGGAAGACGATTACGATTTGAAGCTCCCCTTCCCTCCAGCGCTTGCACGCGCCATCGCCCCCATCTCTAATGGCAGGAGCGACTCCTCCCAGCGGTCGTCATACCGCGGTTCCCCCCTACTTCTGGAGCTTTCCATGACTCGATTCCACTTGCCCCTGGCTGTGCTCTTTTTCCTGGCCGCGCCTGTGTGGGCACAAGAGGCCGATGCGGACGCCAAAACAGGTTCGCAAGCGGCTGCCGAAAAGCTGAAGGCCGAGCCCAACAGCGCGGATAACATTCGGGGCTACGTGAACGGCGAACTGCGGCGGATTTTCGCGCTGGCCGACTCGGATCCGGACGCCGCGGAAAAAGAGCTGGGCAAGCTCAAGGAGTTCTTGGAAACGATCAAGCCGGATCAGGAAAACGCCAAGAAGCTGATGCAGAGCGCCCTGGATTCTTTCCCGAGATTTCAGCAGAGTATCGACAATGCTCGCAAGCTGAAGACCCTCGTCGGCAAAGATGCTGAATCGCTGGAAGCTGGCAAGATCGAGGCATGGGTCAACGGTGAGCCGCTGACCGATGCCGACTTGAAGGGGAAGGTCGTCTTCCTCGATTTCTGGGCCGTCTGGTGCGGGCCGTGCATCGCCACCTTCCCGCATCTCAAGGAGTGGCAGGCCAAGTATGAGGATAAGGGGCTCGTCATGGTCGGGCTGACGCGGTACTACAACTACGAGTGGGATGATGCCGCGGGCCGGGCCAAGCGTTCCCAGGGACAGGTCGCCGCCTCCGACGAGCAAAAGATGCTCGAGAAATTTGCCGAGTTGCACGAGCTGAAGCATCGCTTTGCCGTGCAGGGCAAAGAGAGCACGCTCGACGACTTTTATGCTGTCAGCGGCATTCCGCACGTCGTGGTGATCGACCAGGAGGGGAAGGTCCGCATGATCAAGGTCGGCAGCGGCGAGGCAAACGCCAAGGCGATCGACGGGCTGCTGCAGGAATTGCTCGGCGACAAGTAATGTGGTCCACTCGCTCCGCGAGTGGAAAGGCGAGTCGCGGGGCCTGAATCCGGCAAAATCAACGGGCCACGGGGATCAACCCCGTGGCTCGTTTTAGTTCGGCTCCTTGGCCTGCTTCTGGCTGAGCAGATACGCCAACAGGTCGAAGAATTCGGCTTCATTGACGATTTCGTGGACGTTGGCCGGCATCAGCGACAGGCTCCCCTTGACCTGCTGGTCGATGTCGCTCTTGGGGACGGAAAACTCCTTCCCCTTGTTGTCGGCCAGCACGAGCGTGGCCCCTTCTTCGCGGCGCACCAGTCCCGTGATCACTTCGCCGCCCGTCGTGCGGATCGTCGTTGTGCGGAATGCGACGTCCACGTTACGGTTGGGGTCGAGCACGTCCTCCACGAGCCGCTCGAGGCCCCTAAGGCCGATGCCGTCGAGTTGCGGGCCGATCACGGAGCCCTTGCCGGCAATCTGGTGGCAGGCGGCACAGTGCTTTTCGTAGACTGCGGCTCCTCGTTCGAGGTTAGGTTTAGCTCGCGGGTAGGCGGCGCGGCGCTCGATCACCAGCTTGTCGATGATTTCGCTTTGCGCCGGCAGATTCGCGGTGATCGCGGCAACCTGCTCGCTGAGCTTGTCATTCTTGAGCGCGTCGAGCCTGGCCTTGACGTTCGCGCTGGTCAGCAGCCGCGGCGATGCGACGCCCGCTTTGGCGAGATTGATCAGTGATTCAGCGCCCGCCGCATCGCCCGCGAGCGTTTCAGCTAGCGACGTTTGCAGCCGCGTCGGCGCTCGCTTCATGACCTCTTTCAGGTTGTCGAGATACTCCTCGTCGGCATCGACGTTGATGGCGTAGACGGCGCGGGGAATTAGCTCCGCTGCGAAAGATGGATCTCCCATCGCGGTCACGAGCGCCGCGGCCCGCGTGTCGGGGCTGAGCGAGACGAGCGCCTGACCGATGGCGACACGTGCCGCGCCGTCGATGTTCGATCCAAA
>DATKDU010000497.1:0-39913 GCA_035512595.1 Pirellulaceae bacterium | reverse complement strand
GCCGCCGCCGAGCCGGCATGTTCGCCAATCGTGGCCGCGGCCAACTCCTGGCCGCTATCGGCTGACAGGCGGCTCACGGTCCCGTCCTGGAAAATGACGATCCAGTCGGCATCGACCTTCAGCGGCGCACGAGCCGGCAGCCCATGCGCCAGGGGCTGCGACCAGCGGGGTTGGGTTCCGGATTCCAGCGCCAGCAGGTTCTTTTCGTCGGCGATGAACACCAGCCCGCCGGAACTGACCGGGCCGAAGCGAACGCGCCCCGCCAGCGGCAGCTTCCCTACATTCGTCAAGTCGCTCCCCTGAAGGGCGACGACCTGATCGGTGGATGCGGTGCGCAGCACGGCATACAGCGTATCGCCACTGGCAGCCAGCGGTGCGACGATATCGTTGGCGACGACCGTCTCCCCCAGCAATTGAAGGTGCGGCTGAGGCTGCGGGCGAATGGACAGCCGGTAGATGGTCCGCTGCCCATCGGCGACGGCCAAGTCGGTTCCATCGGGTGGAATGAGGGCCGGCCGGTTCCAGGCGATCCGCTGGCCCGCCACGAGCGCAGGCTGGAAGGGCTGTGCTTTGTGGCCCGAGCCGCTGGGGTCCAGGAGCATCACCTGCCCGGTTTGCTGCGGCAGCGCCAATCCTCCTTGAAAGAACGTGGCCGGGGCCGAGGCGTCGCCAATGTCGATGGCGAACTTGATCTGCTGGGCGCGATTTCCCGAGGAATTTGGATCGTAAAGGAGCCCGTGCGGTCCCGCTTGCGGGCCAAGAAGCACCAGCTTGCCGCCGCCAAGTTCCACCGCGTCGGTCAGCGACATCGATTCGGTGCCGGGGATCGGCACGTAGTTCGCCTTGTCGATCTTGCCACCTTGAAGCGCCGACTCGGGGAGTTCGTACACCCGGCCGCGGCTGGTGATTGCCGCCAGTTGTTGCCGCCCCTGGTCATAGGCCAGAGCAGCCAGCGGGGCCGCAATCTCGGTCTTCCATAGCGACTTGTTGTCCTCCGGGCGGTAAGCCTCAACTGTAATGGCCAGCGATGACTTGGGACGGCGGACGTGGATCAGGACTTTGCCCATGACTTGCGGCGGGGCGACAAAGGCGTCGCCGCCGTGCAGTTGCCGCATGCTCTTGAGATCGCCCGCAGCCGCTTGAATCTCCAGGCACGACACCCGGTCGCTGGTGACGAATACCTGTCCTGGGGCAAGGGCAAAGTAAGTCATCCCCTGAGAACGGCCGCCGGCACTGCCGGTAGCCATTTCGCGAATGGGCCGCTCCTTAATCGCCGGCTCGACCTGAATCACCTTGACTTGACCCTGGTCCGTGACGACGACGGCCAGGTTGCGATCGACCTGCAGCGGAACGACGACCCGTCCCTTGAGCCGGATCGGGTCCGCGACGCTCTTGAGCTTCTTGGTCTCGGCATCAAAAGCCAGCGTATGGATCAGCGAATAATCATCACTGGGGCTTTCGGTCACCAGCACGTGACCGAGGACCGTCACGGGCGGAACGAGTATCGCTCCCGCCTTGTGCCCCAAGTAATACGTTTCGGTGCAAGTGAAGCGATCGGCGTCGAGAACAAAGAGCGACGAATGTTTGCCGAGCTGAAACAACTTGAATTCGCGGGCATCGTAGGCGGGCGAGACGGAAGGGGACTGCGGCAGCTTGAGCTGCCGCTGAGACTGGCCTGTGGCCAGGTTGACCTCCACCAAGCGGCCGTCGGCCGTGTTGAGGTAAACTTGCTCGCTGCTAACGACCGGGGGAGTAAACCGCTGGCCGAGCGCCAGCCGCCAGACGACTTCTCCCGATGCGGCTTTGACGCGGATCAGCTCGTGCCGCATTCCATCCACCAGCAGAAAGTCGGCCCCTGCTTCACCAGAAACTGGCTGGGGCCAAATGTTCGTGTCGTGCCCCACGTAACGCCGCCACAGCAGTTTCCCCAGATTGGCATCGAAGCCGTACACGGCGCCTTGCACCAGGGTCGCCACATATTGGCCGGCCAGACCGCTTTCACTGCCGGTAGTGTGCGACAGCACGACCTGCGGCGTGGGCGGCGGTTCGTCCTGGGTCAGAGGCGACAAGCTCTCCTCCTGGAGCTTGACTAGTCCCTTCTCCATTGCCGCCACCGTCGCCGTTGCCTCGAGCAGTGCGGCATCCGCGTCCAGGGCCGGGTAGGTGCGAAGCAGGTCGGTGCGGACCTGATAGGCCTGGGCGGCATCTTTGGCTTCCGTCGCTTCCTTCATCGCCGCGACCGCCTTAGCGAGGTCTTTGTCCTGGTCGATGCTGCGGCGAGCTGCTTTGAGGATGTCGATCGCTTGGTTGATCTGAGGCTGCACGTCGCCGCGCGTCGAGGAGGGGATGTACGACGCATTGTCCACCAGCTTGAAGGCTTCCTCGGTCTGCACGACCAGTTCTTCCTTCTTCTCGGTCGTCTTGGCGGCTTGGGCGCCCCTGGCCGACGTCAGCGCCATACTGACCAGGATGGACCGCAGTTCCAGCCGGCAGGCGTCAAATTGCGCTTCCTTGAGCAGTTCCGGCAGGATGCGGTTGGCGGCTTCAATCCCCGGCTTGGGATTTCGTCCTTCGGCAGAGGCCTGCCGCAGATCGATCATCCCCAGGCGGACGCGTGCCAGCCCAGCGTCGTCGCTCTTGGGGTCGGTGCGTTTGAGAAACTCGGTGTATTTTTCTTTGGCTCCCCCCAGCGAACCGGATTCATAGTCTTCCGCTGCCGCACTGAATAGCTCCGCGACGGGCGTGCGGACGAGGAACCACAAAAGGAGACTGAACACGACGAACATCACCAGCAACCCGCCGCCGCCGAGCAGCAGGTACGTTGGATTCTTCCAGGGGTTTTCGCCTCTCGGCCGCGCGGGGGTCCGCGCCTTGGTTGATCTTTGGTCAGCGGAGGTAGGCGTGCCGCTCGGCGCCTGAAGCGGATCGAGTGCCAGCGGATCGACCGGCTGACGGGGACTGGCGGGGGGCGGCGGCGCTGGTCGCGGAGGTGCAACCGGCGTCAGCGGACTGACTGCCGCCGGAGCGGCAATCGGCTCCAGTACCGAGGGGGCCGGCGACGACACGGGAACCTGCGGCGAAGGGGCGGAACGTGGCGGAACGGGGCGCGGTGCAATATCGAGCGGCCGCGTTTCCGCTTGGGACCGCGAGGGGGGCTTGGGGGGGGGCGGCTTGGCCGCTGGCGGTTTCGACGGCGGCGCGGCGACCTTCATGTCCACGATGTCGTCGTGGGAGGAGCTGTCGGCCAGGCCCAACTCCGATTCGTGCGGCTTGGGGGGGGGCGGCGAAGACTTGTCTGGAGTGGTCGCGATCGGAGCGACCGGCTCCGGCTCGCCCAGTGCCGTGGCAACCAGCTTCCGCGCCTGGAATGCCGTCAGGTGACCATGATCGACGAGGATCTTGGCGATCGCCTCAGCCGTGACGACGAACTTCGATTCGGCAACCTGTGTGCGCAGCTCGCCAATCACCTTGCCGTCGAGCAGCCCCTGCTTTTCGGCCATGTCCAATACCTTCGTCGCCGACATGCCAGGGTCCTTCTATTGCGGATTGCAGATTGCAGATTGCGGATTGGAGGGAAATGGGAATGCCGAGTAAGGCTTGGGCGTCGTCATGGGCAGCTCGTCATTCCTTCGTCATTTGCTATACGACATTCCCGCCTATTCTTCATCCTCGATCGTCAGGACTTTCACTTCTTCAATTCCTACGTCATTGCCGGCGTCGATGGCGGTGACGACCCGCTCGTGGGTGCTGTCGCCGTGCGCCTTGACCAGCAGCTTGGTGGGGATTTTACCGCTCAGCCCCCCGCGGGCGCTGAGGAGCTTGACCATCAGCTCCGGCGGGCTGGGGGCCTCCTCTTCGTCCACGCCCAGGTCTCCCCCGCTGATGTGGTAGGTGTTGTTCTCGTCGATGCGGATGATGATGAAGTCAGGATCTTCTTCCGGCGGAACCGGCTTGGTCGTCGGCTCGGTCTGGTCGGGCTTGGGAAACTGCTGCGACTGGGTAATGGTGAAGGCGGCGGTGAGCATGAAGAAAATCAGGAGCTGAAAGGTGACATCCACCATGGGGGTCATGTCCATCTCCGCTTCCTGGAAGGCGCGTTTGGCGCCTTTCTTGACGCTCGGCGTTGCTTCGTCAATCACGGCGGCCGGTTGAGGCTTCGCGGCAATCGGGGGAGGGGTCGGTTCGGACGGCGTGGTCCACCGCGCTACGACCGGTGGCGGCGCGGGAAGAGACTTCGGGGGCGGCGGCGCGGGAGCCTCCTCCGCAGTGATCACCTCGTCGCACTGGGTGCAGCGCATTTTGCGGCCGATCGCCTGCTGGTTGACCAGCAGTTCGGCGCTACACGCGGGGCAGATGATGCGAACACTCCTGGCCGTCATTGTTTCTCTTGGGTAACGCCCATGTAGAGTTCCTGGACCGTCACATCCTCGACCGTGGCCGCCGCCTTGGCGATCCGCGCGACGTCGCGATGCTTGACGCCGGCGGCCGCCTTGATGAGAACCGCTTTCTTCTCGGGATGGGCGCGGGCTTCGCGAATCACGTACTGGGCGACCGCCTTCTCCTGGTCTTCCGCCGAGCCCGTGGCCAATTGGTCTTCATCGGCCGAGCTGGCGAGGTAGACCTTCGCCGGGGAATCGCCGCCGCCGCCAATCACGATGATCACGCAGTTCTGCTCCACTGCCGCAGCGCCGTGCTTGGCCTTGGGCAGGTCCAGCGTCTTGTTTTCCATGGTGCTGGTCAGCACGAAGAAAATCAACAGCAAGAACGTGCAATCGATCATCGGCGTGATGTCCATCTCCGCCGATTCCCTTGGCGTCCGCTTCAGCTTGAATCCCACGGCCTACCTCCGCTGAGCGGGCAGTTGCCTCTGCGCGATCGCCAGGGCGTCGAGGAACCGGTTCAGCCCCACGGTGATCATGCTCTCGAAATTTCGCAGCATGATGCCGAACTTGGCGGTCGCGAGCAGGCAGGGAATCGTGATGAACAACCCGATGGCCGTCGTGATCAGCGCGAAGGAGATGTCGCTGGCCAGATCCTGAGGATCGACCGCCTGCCCCGAGCCGCCGGCCAGCTTTGCAAAGGCGGCCATCATCCCCAGCACCGTCCCCAGCAGCCCCAGCATCGGCGCGGTCTTGATGACGTTGTTGATCCAGTTGATCTTGTTTTCGATGTCGGTCAGCACGTCCTGCTGAAACCGCTCCATGAGCAGGTCCTGCACCTTAGTCAGCTCGAACTGGGAGTTGGCCAGACCCAGGCGGCAAAGCTGCGGCAGTGCCTTGGGGCTCGCCTCGCAGATTGCGGCCGCCGGCTCCACCTCTCCTTTAAGCAGCGGTTGCTCGAGCTCGTCCAGAAAGGCATCTTGTTGCTTGTCGGTGCGGAATCCCTTGCCGGAGAGCCGCGTCCAGACCACCAGCACGCAGTACAGCGCCCACAAGGCATTGGCCGCCAGCATGGCGTAGACCGCGTTGTTGATGAACGTCAGCAGCCAGGGCGGCAAATTGATCATAACCAAGGTCTCTCTCTATTTTCCGATAGGCCCACGGAGAAGTCGGGAACAAATTCCAGCGATCCCCGGAGTGCGGCCGTCGCAGCGGGGCATTGTAGTGTCCGAGTCGAAGGCGCGGGGATGGCCAGCGGACGAGCCGGGACACCCCCAATGTAACATCCGGCGGCCCGCGATTCATCATTCCACGGTCAAGATTTGCAGAGGCGCCGGGCTTGGTGCTTGTGATTGGGTGCTTCTGTAAACGCGGAAGTTGCTGATCGCCGGCTCCTAAATAGCCGTCCGCCGCGGCGGAGTGATGCCTGGCGCGCGATAGTCTTGCCGGATGACGTAGAGCTCATAGCCGTTTTCGGTCTTTCGCACCGCAAAGACCGTGCGGACGACTTCGCTGATCCGCCGCGGCCGCATGCGGTCGTTTTCCAGCTTCAGCAAGGTGTTGTACATCTCCGTGGTGTGAAACTGAAACACGGTTCGGCCCTCGGTGACGACTCCTGCCGCCTGGGCGATCTCCCGGTCGGCGCGTTTCAGCGGACCGTCAACGTACAGGAATCGAATCCGCTTCTCATCTCGGGAATGGCCGGTGCGGATGGTGGGGCGGGCAGACGAAAAATCCTTGATGTAGTGGACCTGAGGATCGCCGCCGCCGGCCACGCCGAACTCGATGCCAAAGAAGTCGAGTTGCCGCTTGTACTCCTCCAGGTCGCGGGCGGAATAGCGAATCTCCCAGCGGTCCCATGGGGACCGGCCGATGAAGGGACCATCGCCAACGGGGCCGCCGCCGTCATCCCCTTTTTTTCGGCCTTCGTCGCCGTCCCCCTCAGCAATCGTCAATGCTTCGAGCGAAACGACTTGCGACTCGACCGTCGCGGCAATCCTTTCCAGCACCAGCTCAGGGGGCGGCTCCCCTGTCTCGGGCAACTCCTCCGCTCCGGGGGGTTGAAGCTCCCCGCCAGGCTGTTCGGCCGGCGGAACCGGCTGGCTCGCAGGATCGCCGGCCAAGGCCACGTGTGCCGGTGACCGAACCCAGTGTGTCGTGCGCGACAGCCAGATCAGCAACATCAGCGCCGTCACCGCTCCCAGCATTATCAGAACACTCGTCAAGGCGGCGGAGACGCGCTCGTAGCGCGTGGGACGGAGTTGGCATGAATCGCCCGCACGGGGACGGGTCGCTGGTGATGTGTCGCTGTCGCTCATCGCTGTCGGCTGCATCAGCCGCCAAGGAGTCTCGATTGGCCCGCCGACTACGACGCCGCGGGATTTGGCGTGCGGTAATCCTGGCGAATGACGTAAAACTCAAAGCCATTGCCGACTGGACGAATGCCGAAGACGGTTCGCAGCACTTCACTGATGGGTCGGGGCCTCATTTTCTCGTTTTCCAGCGCTAGAAGCTGCTTGTACATGGCATCGGAGTAGAAGTGAAAGACGATCCGTCCGTCGATATTCACTCCGGCGTCGGCGGCAATTGTCCGATCCGCTTGTTTTAGGGGCCCGTCGCGATACAGGAAGCGAATCCGCTTTTCCGCTTTTGGGTTTTGTCCGCGCCTGACGGCGGGAGAACCTGCGGTGAAATTCTTGACGTAATCGACCGTCTTGATGCCGCCGCCGGCAATGCCGAACTCAATGCCAAAGAAATCGAGTTGACGTTTGTAAAGACTAAGATCGCTGGCCGACCATCGGACCTCCCATCGATCCCAGGCTGGGATGCCGTCGCCTGTGCCAAGTCCTTGTCCGGGACCTCGACCGTCGCCGATACCCGTCCCTTCCCCTTCGCCAAAGGCCCCTTTGCCGCCGAACGTGTCCATCACCAGGTCCTGCGAGGCCACGACCTGGGTGATCGATTCCAGCGACTGCTCGACTTGCGGCTCGGCCAGCTCCGGGATTTCATCCATGCCGGGGATTTCCATGTCCCGATCTTCAGTCAGGTTGTCCCCTTGGCCGCCGCCGCCGACGTCCTCCAAGCCGACGGTCGCCACGGCTCGATCCCATCTCCACTGCGACGACAGCCAGATGAGGAACATGAGGAACGTGATCGTGCCGAAGAGCATCAGGATGGAGGTCAGGCCGATCGACGCCCTTTCGTAGGAGGTAGACTTGAGCTCGACGCCTTCGGCCACGGGGCGGGGCAAACGCGAGGCGTGAGGAGATGCGTTTTCCATGGTCAGGCACTTTGCTTGAGGGACAGGAATTGCTCGGCGACCTAATCCAGCAGCTCCGCGTCCGGTTTCACCGACAGGTACCAGGCTTTCCAGGCCGCCCGAGCTGCCTTGATGTCGTCTCCCGTGGGTTCGGCAGGAAGCCCCACTCCTTCGGTCTTGCGGCTGACGAATCGCAGCGCCAGGTCGGCTTCGATGACCACGGGGATGTGCGGGTCCGTGAGCGCGAATAGCAAGGTCGGCACATTCGCCAGGCCGCGTGCTTTGCCAATCAATTGCACGGCCGCCACGCGAGATTCCGGCTCCCCGGCGGAGACGACTTTGCGCAATTGTTCGATTTGACTCTCGCGGCGAGTAACATCGCCGTCGAGTTTCAGGGACTTGGAGTTCGCGACGATGTTCTGGACCTCGGCGCTATCCCCCTTGGCCAGGATCGCCAACACCTGATCGATCGACCCCTGAAAATTCTTGTCCACAATCCGGCCGTTTCCATCCTCCTGGAGGTCCTCCACATTGGGGGGCAGCCCGATTCCCCCCCTCTGTTCGCCGGACCCTAAGTCTGTAATCGTATCGAGAATCCGCTGCGTGCTGCGGAGGAGAAACAGCACGGCAAATGACGTGGCGATATCCGACGTGTCCTGCCCTTGCCAGGAGCCGTCTTTCTGTTGCGACTTCTGCAGCAGCCTTACCCCGTCGTTATACCACTGCGGTTCTTTGGTCCATTCGCCAGCGGCCAGGTCTTTGAAGCTCTCGTACCGCTCGCGGGCATACATCGCGTAGTGCAGATGGTTGCTATCTGCGCCAATCTTGTAGTTGTTGCGGAACCAACTGTCCCCCAGCGCCAGATAGGAATTGATCATCGCCGGTTCGAGCTTGCGCGTGAGAGGTCCCTTCTTGGCAGGACCACTCTTGGCCACTTCCTCAATCTGCTTGAAGGGCCCCGGACGTTCCTTCTGCTGGGAAGCTGAATCGGTCACCTGGAGCAGATCGGCCAGGATATAGAGCGAACCGCATCCAGCCGCGGAAAGCGACTGGGTGATGGGCGACTGCTCGACGCGCGACATGACGCCCGGATCATTCCCCTGATAACCCCAGCCGCCGCTGGGCGCCTGCGTCCGCATCAGCCAGCCGGCACAGGCCTCCTGCGCCTCGAGGGGAATTTGGACCTTTGCCACCTTCTGGGCCATCCACATCCCCAGCACGGCATACTGCGTTTGCGACGTATCCCCATACGGTTCGCCCGCATAGCCCCAGCCGCCGTGCGGTTTCTGCCGTTTCAGCAACTCGGCCACGTACCTCTCGATGAGCTGCCGGTTGCCCACGGGGTCGTGTTCGCACAAGAACATCAGGGCTATACCCAGGCTGTAATTGCTCACGCCCCCGAGGACGTCGGCGGTATCGGATTCCACCTTGGCACCGGCACAGGCATTGACCGCGTCGATGATCGGCTGTGCCGTTTTGGCCTCGGCATCCTTCTTGATCAGCTTGTAGTATTTAAGGAAGCAGAGCGCCCGCAGGCATTTGGCGCCCAGCCGGGTATCCTGTGACCGGCCAATCGGCCCCAGGGCACTTTCGACCATGGCGCGAACTTCCGGGCTCTCTGGCGTAAATGCGCTGGCAGTTTTTCCCCAGGCGCCCAAAGAAAGACCAACGAGCCCCACCAGGGTGACGCGCACCAGTTCTTTCAGCCGATTGCCGGGGTGGATCATGACTAAACTCCAATGATGGCGCGGCAGGTGCCGACCCCTGGAAAGCTCCCAGGTGGCATGAATCTGATTTTTCGCCGCAGGGACCCCTGTGAGATTGATGCTACTATTCTGCGGCAGCGTCGTCAATCTGCACGGGGAGCGAAGTCCCAGACTTCTGGCCGGGAACCCGAATTCACGGCCGTTCCAGGCCGTCGAAAAGCTGGACGGCCCGGAAGGGCCGTCCTACGTTCGGATTACTCCTCGCTACTCTCCGCTTCCCCCACCGCAGTGATTGCCGGCATCCCGCTGGCCAGCACCTTCTCGCGGATCTCCTCGGTCACCTTGGGATTTTCGAGGAGGTAAGCGCGGGCCTTTTCCTTCCCTTGTCCCAGATGCACGTCGCCGTACTTGAACCAGGCGCCGCTGCGGATGATCACCTTCTCGTTGACCCCCATGTCGATGATGTCCCCTTCGTAGCTGATGCCGTTGGTGTGCAGCATGTCGAACTCGGCCAGGCGGAACGGCGGGGCGACCTTGTTCTTGACCACTTTGGCCCGCACCCGCTGGCCGACGACCTCTTCGCCGTCCTTGAGCTGGTTGATGCGGCGGATGTCGATCCGGCAGGAGGAATAGAACTTGAGAGCCCGGCCGCCGGGGGTCGTTTCCGGACTGCCGTAGGAGACGCCGATCTTTTCGCGGATCTGGTTGATGAAGATGACGGCCGTCTTGCTCTTGGCGATGGCGCCGGTCAGCTTCCGCATTGACTGGCTCATCAGTCGTGCCTGCAAGCCGACGTGCGTATCGCCAATTTCCCCTTCCAATTCCTGGCGTGGAACCAGGGCGGCGACCGAGTCGATGACGATCACGTCCACCGCGTTGGATTTCACCAGCATCTCGGTGATCTGCATCGCTTCTTCGCCGCTGCTGGGCTGGCTGACCAGCAGCGTATCGAGCTGCACGCCTAGCTTCTTCCCCCAGGTGGGATCGAAGGCGTGCTCGGCATCGATGATCGCGGCGACGCCGCCGAGCTTCTGAGCCTGGGCAATGACGTGCAGTGCCAGGGTCGTCTTGCCGCTCGATTCGGGGCCAAATATCTCGATGATCCGTCCGCGGGGAATGCCCATACCCCCCAGAGCGATGTCCAGCGACAGGCTGCCGGTGGGAATGCCCGAGATGGCGAGCGTGCGATCGCCCCCCAGGGGCATGATCGACCCTTCGCCGAATTGCTTCTCGATTTGGGCGAGGGCCGTGCGGAGCGACGCGTTGTCCTCGAGCAGGGCGTTCATCTTGGCGGAGCCGTCAGCAGCGCCAGCCCGGGAGGATTTTTCTTTTTCTTTCTTAGCCATACGACCGTTTGCCTTTTCTGCGGTGACCATGCGGAGCCTCCTGTTATCCAGCAGTTGAAGATGAGATGCAAGCGACGGCCTGCACGCACGGGGCGAATCGGCCGGTAGCCGAACTCGCAAGAGTTCGGATGCGAGCCATCCGAAGTCTTATGACTTCGGCTACGAGCCTCTGATCCGGACTGCGGTTTGTGAACATTGGCACAATGTACAGTGGAACAAAGGTCGGTCAATCCCCGCTTGCTAGTAGTTATCCACGCTCCAGTGACACCTTTGGTCACTGCCGGGTGGATTATCCCCGGCGGCAGTTAATGTAACTCGCTAATTCACAATGATTTAGCACTATTTGGAAAAATTTTTGGGGATCGTTTGCCGGCGGCTTTCACAAAGAGCCAGACGCGGCATTTCAGCCGGCCAGCCCCGCGTGTCCCAGGGGCTGGTGGGTCGGTCCATCCCGGCCCAGGAAGCTGGCAAAGATCACCGCTTCTTCGATTACCGTCAGATCGCCGTCGAAATTGGCATGCTTGATCAGCAGCGCTTCCAGGTTGGCCCGGGTCGTCTCGTCAAAGCGCTTCACGCGCCCCAGCGTCAGATGGGGATGGAGCCGCCGCTGCTCGCGGCCGTACCCCATCTCTTTCTTGAGGGCGTCGTCGATGGCCGATTGCAGTTCGATCAGCTCTTCCGCCCCCTGACCGAACCCCATCCACAGCGTCCGCGGAGTGTGAATATCGGGAAAAGCCCCCACCCCGCGGCAGACGATTTCAAACGGCTCGACCGTCTTGGCGGCGGCTGCGACCACGCGGCAAATATCGGGCGTCTCGACGTCCGGCACGTCGCCGAGAAACTTCAGCGTCAGATGCATCTGTGCCGGCCTGACCCAGTTCACCTCGGCCCCCGACGTTTGCAATTCCTTGATGAGCTGCTGCGCCTTGGCCAGGACCGAACCGGCCATTTCTACGGCGATGAAAGTGCGAAGGCGGGGCATGACTTCTCCTAGAACGTCAGCATCTTCCGATACCTCTGTAGCCGGAAATCCAAATCCGGCCGCTCGACTTGCTTGAGCCGGTCCAAGGAAAAATCCTCCACCGTGTAGCTGGCCACGACAATGCCGTAGGCCATCGCTTCCTTGAGGGTCCGCGGGTCGAACTCGCCGCGGGAAGCGAGGTAGCCCATCATGCCGCCGGCAAAGCTGTCCCCCGCGCCAGTCGGATCGACGACGCGGTCGGTGGGGAAGGCCGGCAGGACGTAAGTTTCGTGCTCGGCAAAGAACATCGCGCCGTGTTCCCCTTTCTTGATGATCACGAACTTTGGACCCATGGCGAGGACTTGATGCCCCGCCGCGACGAGGTTTTCATTTCCCGTCAGCAGCCGCGCTTCGCTGTCGTTGAGGACCAGGCCGTCGAGCCGTTTGAAGAGCGCCAGCAGGTCGGTGTGCTGCTCGCGAATCCACAGGTCCATCGTATCGGCGACGACCAGTTTCGCACCGGTCACCTGCTCGAGCGTTCTCATCTGCGTCACCGGCGAGCCGTTGGCGAGAAACAGATAATCGCTGCGGCAAAAAGTTTCCGGCAGCTCGGGGTGATAGTCGCCAAAGACGTTGAGCTGCACCTCCAGCGTCTCACGGTCGTTCATGTTCGGGGCGTATTTCCCCTTCCAGAAGAAGGTCTTCCCACCCGGAACGACCTTCAGCCCCGACGTGTCGATATTGCGGCTCGCCAAAAGCCGCGTGTGTTCCGGGGGCCAATCGTCGCCGACGATTCCGACCAGCCGCACGGGGGCGAAAAAGCTGGCGGCGTACGAAAAATGAACCGCCGAGCCGCCGAGAACCCCCTCGCGGGCTGCCGTGGGCGTTTGAACGCTATCGATCGCGACCGAACCAACCACCAGGAGCGACATGCCGAACCTTTCAAGCGAAGAAGCTGGATCAACGAAAGCCAGCCCCGCATTATCCGCCATCGCCAATTGGCTGCAAGGAAGGGCGTAACGGACGATGCCCTGCCGGCCATGCTATAATCGCCTGCGCCCATCTTTGCCCACCGCCTCGCAAGACACCGGAACATGTCCCCGCGGCATTCCTTTCTCATTGGCTGCCGGCTGTTCCTCGTGGCGGGCCTGCTGCTGGCCGTCATCGCACCCGCCCATGCCCAGCGGCCGCAGCGCTATGCCGGCATGCTTGCCAACGGCCAGCGCATCGCCGGCGAAAAGCTGGCGGACTGGCACAATGCCGAGGCCAAGCCGCGGCTCGACAACCAGCCCCTGTTGGACGCCGGCAATCCGCTCAAGTGGCTCCGCGATCGGGCGCTGCCGCTGGCCGCATTGCCGACCGAATTCGTCGAGACGCATACGGGCGACATCTTGCCCGGCACGGTTGTGGACTTTCGCAGCGGCCTGGAAGTGCCGTTCGATCCGCTGCCGCCGCTTCTGGTCGTGGAGCCGGCCATTGAGCTCTCGCCCCCTGGCAAGCCCACGGAAACGACCATTCGCGTCGTCACCGCTGCGCTGAAGCGCGTCGTCTGGCAGCGGAGATCGCACCACTCCTACGAGCCGGGGACGATTTTCTTCCGCGACGGCCGTTCGTTTGAATACCGGGCACTGCGCTTCGGCCCCGGATTCGTCAGCGTGCTCTTGGAAAGCGGCAGCCAGAAAATCTCCTGGAGCGATCTGGCCGAAGTCCATTTTCCCCAGGTTGATTTCTGGCCGGCGTACTACGACGAGCTGGCGGGCTTGTGTGCGACAAGCTCTGCGCGGCTGTTGCAACTGGAAACTGCGTCCGGGCTGATCGCGACGACCTCCCTCGACCGCTTCGTCCCGCGGTTCGACGGCAATCCGCAGGAAAGCGAACGCTGGGTCCACGGCATTCAGCCGGCTTGGAGCCTCGACATCCTGTGGGTCCCATGCCGCGAGGTCGCCGTGCGGCGCTCCTTCGCCGCGCATCAAGTGCCGCTGAGCCGCTTGCCGCCGGCGCGAATCGTGGCGCAGTCGCTCTTGGCCGGCCGCGGTCGTCCGCCGCAGACCAACCGCAACGTCTTCGGCGGTCCGTTGCAAAGCGCGGAGCACGAGTTCGGCTGGGGGATCGGCGCGCAGGCTCGCAGCGAGTTGTCGTTCGATTTGCCCGAAGGCGTCAAGTCGCTCCGCGGCAGCGTGGCGATCGACCGCACCAGCGGAGCCGGCGGCTGCGTCAAGTGCCGCCTGTTTGCGACGGCGGTGACGACTCCTTTACTATGGGAAAGCCCGCTGCTGGTCGGCTCGACGACCGTGGCCAACTTCGGCACGATTCCGCTCGGCGGTCCGGCTGCCGGGCAGAAGCAGCTCGTCCTGGAAATCGACCCGGCTCACGACGGCCGCCCGGCCGGCGCTGACCCGTTCGACATTCGCGACGCAGCCAACTGGCTCGATCCGCTGCTGGAGCTCGACCCGGCGGAGGTCCAAAAGCAGCTCGACCAGCGGCTCGATCAGCGCCTGGCCGCCTGGAGCGGCGCCAGCGTCCGCCTCGAGCCGGCGGAATCCGCCCCCGGTCTTCAAGTCGCCTACCTCCGCCACGAAAACCGGCCGCCACCCGGCACGTTCGACTCCTTCGTGGGCCACCCCACCCGCGGCATCGTCATCGAAAAAACCTTCACGCTGAAGCCGGCAGACCAATGGCTCGTATTGTCGGCATTCCGCCGGAAGGAAGGTGCGCCGCCGAAGCTCGAAGTTCGCATCGGCGATGAGCCGGTTGCCGAGTACGAACCGCCGCCGGCGCAGGACGACCCGAACGAGATGCGGCCGCTGGCCATTCCGCTCGCTCCCTACCAGCGACCCGGCGGCGCGACGATTCGCGTCTCGGTCCGTCAGTCAGCACTTCCGAACGCGGCTCCACTTTCTTGGCGAACGTTCCAGGTCACGACGCAGCTCCCAACGCTCTATCGGGCGTACGAGGATGAGATGAACATCGCCTCTTTGGCCGGCGCGGTCGTCGAGAACGCACATCACCACGGCACTCGTTCGCTTTGCGTCATGGCGGGGCAGCAGGTCGAACTGCCGCTAGGTGCGCCGGTCGCCATTCGCGAGCGTCCCAAATGGGGGGAATACCGCTTCCTCCGTTTTGCCGTCCGCAAGCAGGGAGCGGGGCGGATCGCGGTTACGCTGGGCAGCGCTATAGCGCGAAACGAGCCGGCGCGATACGACGGCGGCTTGGGGGAGCCGACCCTAGGAAAGTCGCTCCGCATCTGGAACGAGCCACTGACCGACAAGTGGGTGGTGCTGACCCGCGACCTGTACGCGGACTTTGGCGCCGCCGACTGGACGAGCCTGTCTCTGGCCTGCCCCGATGGCGAGACGGCCTGGTTCGATCACATCTATCTGGCCCGTAGCCCCGACGATTTCAAGCTGATCACCGCGGCCCCCTCTGCCGAAGCGACGAATCGACAGGCCCGCGAGGAGTTGCTGAAGCAATCGACCGACCGCATCCGCCCGACGCTCGTCACGCTCCAGCTTCCCGGCGGCGAAATCGCCGCCGGCTGCATGATCCACAAGCAGGGAGAGATCCTCACGGCGGGGCACTTCCTGCGGGCTCCCCATCAGGATCTCACGGTCCGGCTGGCTGACGGCACGACCGCCAAGGCACGCTCGCTGGGCATATCCCGCGAGCTCGATCTGGGGCTGGCCAGGATCAGCGACATGGGGAAGTGGCCCGTTGCCGAGATTTCCTCCCGCAAGGAGGTGGACCCTCACGCGCCCTACGCCGCGCTCGTTTTCGCCGGGAATGCCGCGGCCGACGCCCAGCCGCAGCTCATGGTTGCGTCGCTGCGGCGATTCTTCCGGACGACGCTCTGGACCGATGCCGACGCCGAGTCGTTCACGCCCGGCGGCGTGCTAGTCAGCCCGCGCGGTCAGATCGTCGGCCTGCACATTCGCCGGAGCCAGTTCGGCGGCTTTCTTTTCACGCGGCTCAGCGGTGGCGAGCTCAAAGAGCATCTGGAGCGGATGCGGCGCGGAGAGATTTTCGGCGCGTGGCCCGCCGGAAGCGAGCCGGCGCTGGGGCTCGGTGGAAAACCGACGCTCGCCGGCCTGGAAGTCACGAGCACCAGTGCCGACGGACCAGCCGCGAAGGCGGGTGTGATGCGCGGCGACGTGCTCGTGCGTCTGAGCGGCAAACCGATCGTCAGCACGGAAGACGTCAGCGCGGCGCTGGCCGAGTCGGATGCCGGTCAGTCGGTGGCGCTGGAACTGATGCGTGGCGGCGCGCTGGTCAATGCGAGTGCCGTGCTCGCGCCGCGCACGCCGTGAAATAGGAAGGGCCCTTCTGGGCCGTCCTCCACCTCGACGGCTCGGAAGAGCCGTCGTACAAACTGGCGCGACGCGCGGAAAAAATTTCGCCCATCGCGCCAAAAGTCATTGCCAACCGCGACGCCATTCGATTACGCTGGGGTTAGAAGAACGCGATCATGGGGGGAAGTTCGCCGCCGGCACGGAGATCGGCGGCACCCATCGCGTCAAGGGAATCGGTGAGTCGCTGTATGCAACGCGCGCTGAAAGCGTTCGCCATTGCACCGTCGCAAACTACTTTCCTCGCCGCCTTCCAGGCCCTCTCCCGTTCGTCGGGCTGTCTAGCCGTCATCGACGTAGCGCTGTTGGCGGAGTTGGCCGAAGCGGGGGATCACGCGGCCTTTGCGGCGGTGCTGGCGGAACTCCCGCCGATCGTCGCGCTTTCGCCGGCCGTACACGCGCTGGCGGCGCAGTCGGCCCGCACCGCCGGCGACGCGGAAGATGCCGAGCTGGAAGAATTCCTGCTCGAGGCCTGCCTCGCCGGCATTTTGGACAGCGGCGACGGCTCCCCCGATTCTCCCTACTTCGTCGTATGCACCGCCGACGAGCGGCACATCTGTCAGGCGCTCGGGCTGGAACCCGGCCCGCAGGCGCTAATCAATAGAAGCGGCACGGCACTCGACGTCGTGCAGTGCCTGGACGGGACCGACGTCTGGTTCGATCTGTCGCGGCAGGTTCCGCTCCCAGCGCCGCACCCCATCGTGCAGAAGAACGCCAAGTGCGCCGCGCGCCCCCGCGAGCGGCTCAGTCAGTCGCGGCGGTAATCGCCCGGTCGTCGGTAGCGCGTGGTTGTTCGGGAGGCAAAGCGTTCTCCCGAGGATGTTAGCCTCCGGCTAATCTGCCTTTTCCTTCTTCAGCAAACACCCGACGAGAATCCACCCGTTTTCCTCCGTGTGCAGGTACGCGCCGGCGGGGCCGAGGTACTTCTGCACCTGTTCAAACGGCGGGAGCTTGCTGCCGTCGATCTCCTGCTGGCGGACGTCCTCTTTCTTGCCGGAGCCGAGGACGTTGTTGAGGACCCGCGCCAGGATCGTCTCCGCTTGCGGCAGCTTTCCTTGACGGACCAGATCGTAAGTGCCGCGGTACGATTTGTCGGTGCGGGTGAAGGAGCGAAGGGCGTCGTTGGCCGCGCCCAGGCGGATAAGGGCAGTGTCAACCCTTTTGTATTCCGCCGACCCGTCGAGAGGCTTGATCTTGTCGGCATTGGCCATCAGGTCCGCCAGGAAGTCGACGTGCGTGGCGACCATGAGTTGCCCTTTGAACACGGTGAACGCCATGTTCGGCAGGATCGGCTCCGCTTGGACGACCTCCTCCTTGGCCCGAGCGGCGACGAACCCGCCGTCATCTCCTTCGATGGTCAGCTCGGGATCGCTCGTCTCCTCGTTGGCCACTTCCCAGATGATGTGCCCGCCGATTTCCCGCTTCTTGGCTTTGGGATCCGCCGAGAAGTTTTTCTGCAGCGTCTTGGCCACAACGGCGGGATTGGTGATCTCGATGGCGACGATCAGCCGCTCGCTCTTGGTGGTGACGGGAACTTCGACGTCGCTAATCACGATGACCCGCTCGCCCAGATGATCGACCAGTTCCCTCTTGATGTCGATCATCGGCCCGGCCGGATCGATCTTCAGGTTGTCGATCATGTCCTTGAAGACCCCTTTATCCCCCATGTACTCGTCGATCAGGGTCTCGGCATACCAGAAGGAGTTTTGCAGTTTGTTGTGGAACGTGACGTAGGTCCCCACATCCTGCGAGACCCAAGCGGGAGGTGCCAGCTTATTGGAGTTGGGGAAATCGAGCATTCGCATCGCCAACTCCCACTTGCCTTGCGTCAAGTCGGTCGCCGACGTCGGTGCATACACAAACGAGCGATGCAGCAGCTCTTCTGCGCCTGTTGCCAGGAACACGTGACCGCCCAGCCCTTGAATGGCCGTGAATCCCTGCTTCCGCAGTACGGCGAGCAGGTCCATCCCACGCTTCCGTTTGCCTCCGGCCATGGCTCGCGAGACCTCGGTATAACCGAACGGTTCGAGGAACCAGCGAACCTGCGGCGCGAGCTTTCCTTGATCCTTCGCCAGCCGGGCGGCGACATGCTCGAACGCCGGCAGCTTGGCCAGCGTATCGGCAGCGTCTTTGCCAAAACGGCCGGCGATGCCCTGCGCAATCGCCTTGTGATCGGTGACGACAAGTTGGTCGTCCTGGATGAAATGGACGACGACGTCGATCACCTTGACCATGACCCGTTCGCGGCCCACGAGCCTTTCCACTTCGCGGGCGGGCAAGGTATAGATCGTCAGGTTGATGGCCCCCGCTTTGTCGCTGCTCTTGACCGCTCTCTGAGCCAGCAGGTTCTTATCCATTTTTGCCAGGAGCGCATCGGCCTGGGCCCGCTTGCTGGTGATGTCCACCAGGATGGCCGTGGCGTGCGAGTCGCGGTCCTTGGCGTCGGGCTGAATGGCGGCAATCGCTACCTCGCCGGCCGGAACCCCTTCCAGGTCCTCCCACGTCAGCCCCAGCCGCGCCCCGGCATTGTTGAGTTTCTCGCGAAGCTGGATCCGCAGGTCTTCGATGAATTCTTTCATCGCTTCATCCCGCACCAACTCGCCAAACTGCGTTTCCTTGAATTTGCTCCGCAGTTCCTCAATGTCGGGAGTGGCGGCATAGCCTTTGGTCGTATTAGGAAGCAGCGTCTCGCTCGGCTGGATTGCCGCCGCCTGCCCCGCTAGCAGCAGGAGGGAACCGGCAACGAGAGCGCAGAGGGTGGGGGCATTTCGCGCCACTAGAGAGCTCCTTGGCACAAGTCCCTGCGGGAGAGGGAGTTTTTGGGCGGACGGGCGGGTGGAGGCAAGGGTGGTTTCATGAATATCGGCCAACCTTCTGGCAGTTCACGACTCGCCACTACAAGCAACCCATTTTTGTGTAGGAACGGTAAACTTTCGCTATCGAAATGATACCGTAAAGGCGGCAGACTGCGAAAGCTGTGCTCGACCTTGCGGGCGACCGGGGCGTGCGGTCCGCCGCAGACCCCGGCAGCGACAACGGAGCAAGTTTCAGGCCGTTTTTCAACTTTTTGGCTGGGGAACCGAGATGCGCTCGTACGTACGTGAGAACCTGAGCCACGACCCGGTTCATGGCTACATTCCGTTCGCTTCCAGTGTTGAACTGCCGGCGGGGGAAGTCTCTGAGCGGCAGGTGATCGATCATCCGTGGGTGCAGCGGCTGCGATACATTCATCAGCTCCAGACGGCGTGGTGGGTCTATCCGACGGCAGAGCACACGCGGTTCCCGCACGTCGTTGGGGCGATGCACCTGGGAAGCCGCGCCGCGGCCGCCTTTTACGACAGCCTCAAGGAGGTCTGCCCCGATTGCCCCAGCCGCGGATATGTCGAGACGCTGCTGCGAATGGCGGGGCTGTTGCACGACGTGGGCCACGGGCCTTTCGGCCACTTTTTTGACGAGCATTTTCTCAAGCCCTACGGTCAGACGCACGAGACGATCGGGGCGGTGATCATTCGGGAGATTCTGGGGGAACTGCTGTCGCGCGTGCGGCGGAATCCGAACTCAGAATTGCAGGACGGGGAACGGCTCGATGCGGGGCAAATTGCGTGGCTCATTCAGCGGCCGGGTAGGACAGGTTTCCAACCTGTCTCTGCTGGGCAGGTTGAAAACCTGCCCCACGAGGAAGCCCCACGCTGGCTCGTCTTCCTGCGAGCGCTTCTGTCGGGCATTTATACGATCGACAACATGGATTTCGTCCTCCGCGATGCGTTCATGTCGGGCTACAGCCAGCGGGCGTTCGATCTGGAGCGGCTTTTGCACTACAGCTTCTTCAGCCCGCAAGGGTTGACGATTCACGACAAGGGAATCGACACGCTGGTCCGGTTTATCAACGTGCGGGCCGAGCTGTTTCGCTCGATTTACTTCCACCGCACCGTGCGGGCCATCGACCTGGCTCTCAAGGATCTCTTTGTCGCCAGCCGCCAGCACCTCTTCCCCGGCAATCCGCTCAAGCACCTCGATGAGTATTTGCACTTCACCGAGTCGTCGCTGCTGGTCGATGTGCAAAGGTGGTCCCGGTCGAGCGATCCGGAGCTATCGTCCCTCGGCAGCCAATGGCGGGATCTGATCGCGAGGAACATTCCGTGGACTGCGATCTGCCAGCGAAGTTTGCTGTTTGCCAAGGACGATGCCGAGCAGGCCAGCATCTTCAGCGACGGGGACTTTGTGCAGCAGAAGTTGCGGCAACTCTTGCCGGCCGATCTGCGAGATCTGCCGTTGCGGGTCGATCTGGCCCGGACGATCTTCCGGCCGCATACTGCCGGCCCGGCTGCGGGACAGAATTTTCTCTACGATTCTGCGCGGGGAATCGTCCGGCCGCTGACTGCCGACGAGTTTTATAAGCGGCTGCCAGTGAGCCACCGCATCTGCCGCATCTATGCCCATAGCGGCGAGCACGCGGCGGTCGTCTCGGCGGCGCTCGACCAACTGCTCGGTGCAGGGGGCGTGGATGATGTGACGAACATGTAGCAGGCACGCGAAGCGCCCCTCTCAGGACGCGTCGCGACGACGGCTCGGCAGCGGCACGACCTGAAGGGGCACACCGGGCGCGGCGGACGCTGTGATTCCCCTCAGCTTCCTCGCTTCTGCCAGACACTCCTCCATTCGCCGCGCCAGCTCCGCCACGAGCTGCTCATCGCTGAGCTGGGCCACTTTGGCGGCACTTATCGGTTTGCCAATCACGACCGCCAGCCGACCGCCGCGGGGCAAGGGACTCGTCCGCGGCCAGGCGTCGTAGGCCCCATCGAGAGCCACCGGCACCAGCGGCACCCCGCTCCGCCGCGCGACCGCGCAGAATCCAGGCTTGAGCGACTGAAGTGCTCCGTTGCGAGTGCGCGTCCCCTCGGGGAAGATGAGAACCATGTCGCCCCGTTTCAGCCGCCGCAGCGTTTCCTTGAGGCCCGCCAGCCCGCCCCCTTCGCGGTCGATGGGAATGGTGTCGAGGAAGGTGATGATCGGCGCCAGCAGCTTGTTGCCAAACAGCGTCTGCCGCCCCAGGTACGTCAGCCGCCGCGGGCAGGTCAGTCCCACCAACGGCGGGTCGAGATAGCTTTGGTGGTTGGCGCACACGAGCGCACCGCCGCTTTCCGGCCAGTTCTCCCGCCCGGCCACGCGAAACCGGCCAAACCAGACCACCACCAGCCGCGCGAGCACGCGGAGCAGGTCGTAGACAACGCGCTGTGCCAAGGTGCGGTGCATGGTGCTACGCGCAGGAGCGAACTACCTCTTCCAGCCGCGCTACCACCTCATCGGACGTCAACCCGTCGGTGAGGACTTCGACCGCGTCGGCCGCTTTGACGAGCGCTCCGACGGGGCGAATCGCATCGCGGCGGTCGCGCTCGGTTTGCTGGGCGAGGACCTCGTCCAGCGAGACCTTTTCGCCGCGGGCGGTCAGCTCGGCATGACGGCGGCTGGCGCGCTCCTGGGGCGATGCGGTCAGAAAAATCTTGCACTCGGCATTCGGGAAGGCGACGGTCCCCTGGTCGCGACCTTCGGTGACCGTGTCCTGCGAGCCGGCGATCTGCCGCTGTAGGTCCACGAGCCGAGCCCGCACGCGCGGGTTGTCGGCGGCCAGGTGCACCGCGGCGGCCACGTCGCTGGTGCGGATCTGTGCGGTCACGTCCGCACCGTTCAACAGTACGCGGTCCTCCAGAAACACCAGCGACAGCTTCGCCGCCAGGTCGGCAATTCGATCAGCGTCTTGGTCACCGAGTCCCGCTCGCAGTGCCGCCAGTGCTACGGCCCGGTACATCGCGCCCGTGTCGAGAAATTGAAATCCCAGCCGCCGAGCAAGCTGCCGCGCCACGCTGCTTTTGCCTGCCCCAGCCGGTCCGTCGATGGTGACGATCATGAGGAAGGAGCCAGGAGTCAGGAGTCAGGAGCCAATTACCAAGTACCGATGACTTCCACCCAACCATGCGCCGGCAGATCGACTTTGATCTTTCCCTCGCTGACCGTGCAATCGCCAGTCGGCTCGCCGCGAAAATCGACTTGCTGGGCGGACTTTACGCCGCGAAAGGCGCTCAGCGTCAGGTTCGCCGGGCGGCCGGCAGTTTCCAACAGCCGTACGCGAAAGCCGCTGACGGTACCTCCGTCGAGCACCGGCTTCCAGTGCGTGGCGATGACGTTGCGGGCGTCGATGTGAAACAGCCAGCCCGACGTGCCGCTGCTGGGCTGTGCCGCGCGGGGCACGACGAGCGGCGGCGACAGCAAGCTGACCGCATCGAGCATTGGGTGGGTTAAATCGATGCCGATCCCCAGGCGGAACTTTCGCTGCGACTCGCCGCGGGAGATGAGGAGCGTGTCGAGCATCCGCGCTTCGTGCCGCCGGTGGAACGGCAAGCCGCCGGTAAGGATCGTCGTGCTGTTCTTGGCCCCGGCAATCTCGATGTAGTGCGGCGACTCGAATCGTTGGGCGCTCGCCGGCTGACGCGTCTCGTTCACCGTGCGGAAGAGGTCCGCCCCTTCCTCGGGCCACGCGAAGCGGCAGCAGTAATACGAATTCCACGAATCGGGCTTTAGCTCCGTCAGCGGATCGAGCTCGACGTCGATGACGAGCACGCGGCTGCCCCGCCACACGCGATAGGTTTGCGTAAACCCGGCCAGCTTCTCACCGTGCAGATCGAGCAGCCGCCCGCGGACGACAATCTCTCCCATCGTGGCCGTGCTGGCGGTCGTTTCGATTGCATCGGCCGCCATCACCGAATAGGTCGCCGCTTCGTCCGGATCGCGGTGCGTGTCCCCCGGCCGCTGCTTGGGCCCTGGCATTCGCAGCGCCACCTGCTGAGACAGCCGATTGCCGCGGGCCTGGTATTCGTGGATTGCCGCCAGCGCGCCGGTGGTCGGATTGATGATGGCCTCGAAGAACTCGTTGCGGAGCGAGTTGTCCTCGACGAGCAACAGCGACTTTTTATCTTTGGAACTGGTTGCCCCCGTTGCGCCGAGCCACACAAACCCCGATGGCGGCAAATCGACAACCGCCAGCTTGCTTTGGCCCGCCGCTTCAGCGGCATAAACCGGTTTGCCCACCTCGGGCACCGCTGCATCTGCCGGCAATTCCACGCCGACGCGGCGGATGAAGCTGCACGGATTGAGGATTAACGTCCCTTGCGGATTTCGCTTGCCGCCAGCGAGCGTGTCGGCCCAGGCGGCAGCGGCGGAATCGACAGACGTCGAGGAAGCGTCGGAGTCGGGCTGCGATTCAAGTGCAGAGTGCAGAGTGCAGAGTGCAGAGTCGCTGCCATTCTGCACTCTGCACTCTGCACTCTGCACTTGTCTGCTGGTCACTAGCGTCCCCAGCGTCCGCATCGTCTGCTCCGCACGCTGGCGATACTGGGACTGCCAGTAGCGGACGGTAGTGGAAATAGGATCGTCCTGCTTGCGAATCACCGCCTGTTTGAGATAGGGCGAGCGATAGCGGTCGGCTTCGAAGCGGTCGAGATGCCCTGGCAGATCGGTCTCGCCGAAATACTTCTCCACGGTGACGAACTTGCCGAGGGCCTTGGAATAACTAGCGATCCGTCGCAAGTCGCCGAGCCATTCACTCGCCTGACCGGGCCAGTGCGCCAGGCACAGGGTGGCAACGTGGTCGGAATCCATCGACTCGCCTAGCTTCGTCGCCAGGCTGAGGAAGGTCTGCGGTTTGCTGGCGTCCAGCGGCGGGCGGGCGATCGCGTCGATGGCCGTGCCATCGAGCCCTTCCCAGCGGATTTTCAGTTGCGTACCGCTGGGAACGGCCCCTTCCTCGAAGCAGGCATGCAGCGCCCCGCGAAAGCCGAGCTGGTGCAAGATCCCCGGCAGCGTCGGCGTCAGGCCAAACCGCCAGCGGCCGAAAACCACCGGTCGCCTGCCCACCAGCGACTCATACTGCGCCAGCCCGCGCCGCAGTGCCGCCAGGATCGTCTCTTGTGACAGCAGCGGCAATCGCTCCTCTTGCGCCTCACCGCCAATCAGCCCGATGCGGTCCTCTGCGAGTGCCGCGCGCAGGGCTGCGAGCGACGCGGGCTCCTTCTCTTGCATCTCGGCCAAGAGTGCGGCGGAGAGAAGGAAATTGTTAGCCGTCTGCCGCGATAGTTCGTCGCGAAGCGTGCTGCCGAGCGTCGTGGCGGCGGTCAGGTTCAGGTCCAGCAGGAACGCATCGACTGGATAATAGTGGTCGCGCTCCTCGGCCAGAACGCTGAAGCAAGCGTGGAGTTTTTCTTTCGCCGTAGCGGCGTCCCCTTCGACTGCCGCGACTGCCGCTCCGACTGCTTGTCCCTTGAAGTAGACCTCGTCCAAATTGCTCGAATACCGCATCTGCCGCGTCAGCAGCTCGATCATCAGGTAGCAGTAACCGAGCGCCAGGAAGTCGGCGGCCAGCTCGGGATCGACTTGTGGCGCTGAATCCCCCAGGGGAGCCAATGCCGCGGCGACGATCTCCTGCCGGCTGGATGTCTTGCGAACGATGCAGCCCCCTTCGTCCTTGACCCGCTGGGGAAAGCCGGTGGCCAGCCGCGGGACGCAGACGCTGGGGACGACCAGCAGCCGGTCCTTGACCTCCTGCGGCGGGTCGTCCACCCGTTGCCAAGATGGAGCCTGGCCGGCATTTGCCAACAGGACCGGGTGCCAGAGAGCCGACCAGGAGGCGAGCAGGCTTTGGGCGTCGTCCCCCTCGTTGTAGGTCGGAAAATCCTCCAAACTGTGGCAAGGGAGGAGGATCAGCAACTCCTGGTACTTCATAGGCGTTCGTGGGTCGGGAGAAGCTGCTGGTTGGGGATGGGTGGGCTGGTAATCACGATAACTGTTGCGGGGAGAACCGTCGAGAATGGCTCAGGACCGTGGCCCGCGACGCTCCGATGCCCTGAAGCCTGGCGACTTCGGCTACGGACGGGCGGTCCACTGGTGTTGCAACCTTGATACCTTTGCCCGGCAGGGATGATTGAAATGGCCCCAGCAGGTCAACTATGATGGCGGGCGTAGGAGGCGTCGCCCGGATCCCTGAACATCCACAGAAAAATAGTTGACGCGCGCAAGGCTGTTCCGGTACAGTAAATGAGAACAGAGAACCCTCGGCTTCCGCAGTCCGCATTCGCACTAATCTCGATTTTGTCTAATCACGCGGAGCCGAAGGACGCCTACCGGTCCATCGGGGGCTCGTATCCGCGGGCGTGAGGAGTGATATGGCGAAAAATTCTGGCGTTTGGGGGATTGATATCGGCCGCTGCGCGCTCAAGGCGCTTCGCTGCCGGCTTGACGGCGATAACGTGGTCGCAGATGCGTTTGACTACATTGAATATCCCAAGCTGCTCAGCCAACCCGAGGCCGACCCAGCGCAGTTGGTCAAGGAGGCGCTCGAACAGTTTCTTTCGCGCAATACGGTCAAAGGGGACCGCGTCGCGATCTCCGTTTCCGGCGAGTCAGGGCTGGCGCGGTACTTCAAGCCGCCGCCGGTCGATGTCAAGAAAATCGCCGACCTGGTGAAGTTCGAAGCCCGCCAGCAGATTCCCTTCGCTCTTGAAGACGTGATCTGGGACTACCAGCGGATGGCCGGCGGGCAGGAAGTGGACGGCTTCGTCTTGGAGTCGGAAATCGGCCTGTTCGCCATGAAGCGCGAGCAGGTCACCAAGACCTTGGCCCCGTTCAAGGCCGCCGCCATCGAAGTGGATATCATCCAGCTCGCGCCGATTGCCGTCTACAACTTCGCTACTTACGACTTCATCAAGGGTCTGCCGGAAGGGCAAGTATACAATCCCGAAGATCCGCCCCCTTCGACAGTCATCCTGTCGATCGGCACCGACACCACCGACCTGGTGGTGACCAACGGGTATCGCGTCTGGCAGCGCAACATTCCCCTCGGCGGCAATCACTTCACCAAGCAGCTCTCGAAGGACCTCAAGCTGACGTTTGCCAAGGCGGAGCACCTGAAGCGCAATCCGCGGCAGGCCGACGACCCCAAGGCGATCTTCCAGGCGATGCGGCCGGTCTTCGGCGATCTGGTGACCGAAGTGCAGCGGTCGGTCGGCTTCTTTCAGAGCCTGGACCGCAAGGCCAAGATCACGAGCTTCATGCTCCTGGGGAACACGGTGAAGCTCCCCGGCCTGGGGCAGTATCTGTCGAAGCACCTGGGGTATGACATCAAGGAACTCAACGCCTTCAGCCGGCTCACCGGTTCGGGGGTCGTCAGCTCTCCCGCCTTCAAGGACAACGTCCTGACCTTCGCCACCTGCTACGGCCTGTGCGTGCAGGGGCTGAACCAGGGGAAGCTCTCCACGAACCTCTTGCCGCGGGAGATCATGACCGAGCGCATGATCCGGGCGAAGAAGCCGTGGGCCATCGCCGCTCTGGCGGCACTGGCCTTGGGCCTGGGACTCAATTACGTCTTCTGGTACCGCACGTACGAAGAGGTCCATCCCGAAAACACCGTGCATAACGTAACCTGGACTGCCGCCAAGCAGGATGCGACGGAGGTGCAGGACTTGAGTAACAGGCTCACAAAGGCAGACACCGACATGCTCGAGCAGCTCAAGAAGATCGACGATTTTCACAAGGAAGTCGCCGGCACTTCCGATCGTCGCCGGCTGTGGCTGGAGCTGCTGCGGGCCATCAACGTCTCGCTGCCGCAGACGAAGCTGCCGGAAGGGGTCACTGACGTCTACAAGCTCCCCTTTGATCAGCGCCAGGAGCTGCATATCGAGTACATCGAAACCGAATACTTCAAGGACTTGAGCAAGTGGTGGACTCAGCCCAAGGTGAAGGATTACTACCTGGATATGAATCCTCATCTAAGAGGTGGAGCAGCGGCCGATCCCGCCGGGACGACCGCACCCCCTCCCGCGTCGTCGGCAACTCCGGCGCCTGCCGGCACCACGGCTGCACCCGCGGCCGCCGGTCCCGGGGGCGATGTGGCAGGGCCGACCGGAGCGGGCTGGGTCGTGGAGCTCAAGGGCTATCACTACTTCCACGATTCGCAGGACTTGCGGCGAGGTCCCAATCATGTCCGGGATACACTGATCAAAAACCTTGAACATGGATTTGTCAGCCTGCCGACTCCCGATGGCGCACAGATGCAGTTCAAGATGGATGAGCTGGGGATCGGGTGGGTCATCCCCACCTATTTTTCCAAGACGCAAAAGGTTCCGCTTCCCAATCCCAATGCAGACTATGCCGAAGCATCGGGTAGCGCGGCGGGCGTCGGTGGATATGGCGGAAATCCCATGCCCACGGGAGCGAAGAAAAAGGACGCCCCGAAGATAGACCCAGATAATCCCCCCTACTTCGACGCGCATCGCACCGATTTCAACGTGCAGTTTGTGTGGCAGGAGAAGCCGCTGAACGAACGCTTGGAAGAGCGGCTGAAGAAGGCCGCCCAGCCGGCGGCAGTTCCCCCCGCGACTCCACCAGCAACGCCGACGGATGGTCCCGCAGCGCCTCCGGCGACAGCCGCACCCGCCGCTGCCACGACACCGGCCCCAGGGGCCTCTGGCGCACCGCTGGCCGCAGCCTCGCCGGCCGCAGGCCAGAACGGGACGGTCCCAGCCGCTCCGCTGCCGCCGGTCGCGTCACCCGGCCCCGGCCCCGCCGCCGCGCCGGCTACGATTCCCGATGCGGAGTCGCCAGCCGAGGGCGCGACAGCGACTCCGCCGGCGGCTCCCATGCTGCCGCCGGCAACCGTCCCCGAAATACCTGAGGCGGCCCCTTCCGCTCCTCCCGCATCCGCACCGGCCCCGAAAGGATAATCGATCATGGATAAGCTCAAAGAACAACTTGCTCCGGTGCAGAAGCACCTGTTTTGGATCGGCTGCGGCCTGATCGTGTTCGTCACGCTCTTTAGCTGGTACAGGGCGACGAGCCACCTGAAAACCGAGCACGCAAACTTACAGGCAGAAATCACCAGCAGCTTTGAGGCGGTGAACAACATTAAGCAAAACCACCCCAACGATCAAACGAACCAGGGCATGGAGGGCCTGATTCAGGAAACGGGCGAAAAGGTCGCCGAGCGGTGGGCCATACTGGCCAAGAATCAGGAAAAGGTGCTTGTCTGGCCGACGTACGCGTTCGACCAGCAATTCATCGAGCAGGTCAATTCGCTGCGGCCTCCCGAATTGACGGTGACCGACGGCCAGAACGAAATTGACGGCGAGAACAGGCGAATATACCGCGACCATGTCGAAAAAGTCTTTCCGAAACTGGCGAACATCATTGGCGCCAAGTGGACCGGCAAGGTGAGTGCGTCCGCCGGAATGGGCGGAATGGGAGGAATGGGAGCCATGCCCGGCGGGGACATGGGCGCCATGATGGGCGCTGGACCCGGCAGCATGATGCAGGGAGTCGGCGCGCAGCAGGCTGAGGCGGATGACTCGATTGTTGTCTGGAACTCGGGGAATCAGTCTCAGATCTTGAGCGAGCACTTCAGCTTTATTGCCAGCGATGCGGCATTGCCGACCACGCGGCAGATTCTCTACGCCCAGGAGGATTTGTGGGTGCTGGAAAATCTGCTCACGATTATTAAGGCGACCAACGAGACGAACGGCCCCATTGCGCATCGCCACGAAGCGGCGATCAAGACCATCGAGTCGATCCAGATTGGGCGAGGAGCCGTCCATGAATCGGGCAAGGTTTCCCCCATAGGCAAAGCGGCCAGTGAAGGAATGGATGATGGCGGGGGGGGCGTGCAGAACGACATGATGTCGCAGATGATGGGCGGGATGGGCGGGGAAAGCATGGGCGAAGGGGGCGGCCCTGGAATGGAGGCAGGCGGTGAAGCCGGCCCTGGCGCTGAACCGGGGGCCGACGCCGGTCCTGGCGGAGGGGGAATGAGCATGCCGGGCGGCATGGGGACGGCTGGCGGTGGGGCCAACCCAGCGGACAACCGCTATGTCGATCGCGACTATCAAGGAGTGCTTGCCAGCCGTCTGATCAGCGCCATGCAGGGGAATCCACAACAGCAGGAAGATTTGTTCCTGGCGGTGGCCAAGCGCGTCCCCGTGCGGCTGGTCTTCAAGATGGACCAGCGCCGCATGCCGACCTTGCTGGCGGAGTGCGGCAACTCCAAGCTTCCCGTCGAGGTCAAGCAGGTGCGAATCAACCGCCAGTCGGCGGGCGCCGGCGGGGGCGGTATGGAAGGCGGAATGATGGGAGGCATGATGGGAGGGGGGCCAGGCGGTCCGGGAGATGATGGCGCCGACATGGGAGCGATGATGGGAGGAATGATGGGGGGGGGGATGGGCGGAGCCTTCGGAGGTAATGCCAACAATCCCAACCGCAAGGCGATTGCCGACTCGACCGTCGATCCCAACGAAATCGGAGTGGAGATCTACGGCATTGTGTACATTTACAACCCGGTGAATCGGGCCGCGCTGGGGCTCAAAGACGCGACCCCCGCGACCCCGCCGACGGTGACGACCACGCCGACTCCCACTGGCACGACGCCGGCGGCGCCGCCGGTCAACACGGGTGCGGCCGCTGGGCCGGGAGCCCCCGTGGTCAACTAAGGCCGCTCATGTTCGTCGGATAGTTAGAAAATCGAAGATCGAGCAACAACCAATCGCGCTGTAGACCGCATGTCCAGCGGTCGGGGACGGCGCGCAGGAGAACGAGTCGATGAAAAAGCCGAAACTCAACATCAACTTCGGTGAAGGCGGTTTCCAGGGGTGGCTGGTGCGCCACTGCGAGAAGATGATCCTGGGCGTGATCATCCTGCTGGCGCTGTGGGTCATTTGGGGCGGGTATGGTCTGCCCGGACTGGGAGGAGACAAGTCGCCGGACAAGTTGCGCGCGGCGGCAAGCTCTCAGCGCACCCAAATCACCGACATGACCTGGGACAAATTCAAGGAATTGAATCCCGATCGGTTGCAGCGAACGGTGACCAAAGATCAGCCCGAGGTCCCCATCAATCCGCTTGATTATCCCCGTCCTAGCTCCTGGAATCCTCCCGATTTCAAGCGTGCGACGAAGCGCACCGATCCTGAAATCTATCCCCCGATCAATCTCAAAGTGGTCCCATTTGTCGGCCCCGTAGCTTATCAGCCAGTGGCCGGAATGAAGGACGGCCTAACCGGCGAGACGGCCAAGGGAGGCGCTGCTGGTCCGCAGCGTGTCGGCGGAGGAGGCGGGGTGCCGAGTCCCATGGGGCCGATGGGTGGCGCGGGACCTGGCGAGGAGCCGCCGGGCGGGGCCGACCTCTTGTCGGAATTTGCCGATTCAGCCAGCGGCCTCATGCCCGGTGAAGACGGCATGGAGGGTGGCATGGACGGGACTCGTATCGCCCCGGTGGAATCGTCGCACTTTCAGGCGCCCTCGAACGCCATTGCCAAGACGAAGTACGCCGTCGTCCTGTTGGCGGCCGTTCAGCATGAGAAGCAGTGGGAGGAGTACGAACGAAAACTGCGCGACTCGCTTGATTTCGAGCAAACCCGCGACCAGCCGAAGTACATCACCACGTTCGTGCAGCGGGTCGATGTGACCGACGATCCGACGATTGATCCGGCTGCCATTCCAGACGACGCGTGGAAGCCGATTTCCAGACACGCGCTCAGCGACGCGTTGAAGTGGGCCGGGTACCCGAGTGAAGCCGTCGGTCTCAACTACTTGGAGCCAGCGGACCCGAGCACCCATATCGGTCTGACCCAGCCCATTCCGCCGTTTGTGCAGCGCGACTTGTGGGAGGCGATGACCCATCCCGACATCCCCTTGGCGTCAGCCGCTCGTCAAATGCCCTCGGAGTTCATGCCCGAGGAGGAAATGTCCGCGGAAGAAGACGAAATCCCCGGCATTCCCGGAGTTGGCGCCCCGGGCCGCCGAGGCATTGGCCCGGGTGGAATGATGCCTGGTGCCGGCGGCATGATGCCTGGTGCCGGTGGAATGATGCCTGGAATGGGCGGCATGATGCCGGGCGCTGGCGGCATGATGCCTGGTGCCGGTGGAATGGGAGGCATGATGCCTGGAATGGGAGGCATGATGCCCGGTGACGATGGAATGGGCGGCATGGGCATCGGCGGCCACCAAGCCAGTTTCGGTCCGCAGGTGAAGTACAAGCTGATCCGCGTGACGGATTTCAGCGTCGAGCCTGGTCGCAAGTACCGCTATCGGCTGAAGCTCGTGCTCGACGACCCCAACAATTCCCAGTTCTTTGCTGCCCCGCGACTCGCCGCGCTCGATCCGGAAGTTCAGACGCGAATCAACGCCGACAAGGCCAAGGACCGGTATTATTTGACCGGCAAGGACTGGAGCGCGCCCAGCGACGTCGTTTCGCTCCCCGCCGAGCACTGGTTCTATGCCGGCAAGGTCGATTCCGACGCCGGCCAGGTGCTGGTCAAGGACACGCGGCCCGTTCGCCGCGAGCCGACCGCCAAGATCGTGGCGATCGTACACGATCCGGATAAGGGAGCGGACGTACCGCTCGAGCAGGTGGTGCGCCCCGGTTCCACGATCAACCTCAAGGCCGAGGTGAACGTGATCCACCCCATCAAGGGGATAATTCACAACTTCAAGGATTATGCTCTGCGGACCGACGCCTTCGTGGCCGACATTCTCGGCGGCGAAGTGATCCCCAACATTCACAAGGAGCGCAGCGGCGACAAGATGACGGTTCCGGGAGAAATCCTGATGATCGATTCCGACGGCAATCTGTTCGTGCAGGACGAGGCGGAGGACGTTGATGACTTCCGCCGTTACGTCCCGCCCGAGGAAACGAAGAAGCCCGCTGGAGGCTTCGATCCCATGAATCCCATGGATCCAATGGGCGGAATGGGGCCGGGCGAGGAGGCTGGACCGGGTGAATCCCCGATGGTTCCCATGGGGCGCGGCGGACGGGGACGGCGCGGCATGTAACCCCTTTCCATCCGGGAAAATCAACAGCGGCCGCTCAATGCGAGCGGCCGCTGTCTTTTTCTTGCCTCCCTGCCGTCACTCGTAGCGGATCACGCTGAACACTTCGTGCGGCGTGATCGCTTTCGCCCCGCCGAGCGCCGCCAGCTCGATGGCAAACACGCAGCCGGCGACGGTGGCCCCGCTCTGCTCCAGCAGCTTGCAGCACGCGCCGACGGTGCCGCCGGTGGCCAGCAGGTCGTCCACCACCAGCACGCTTTGCCCGGCACTAACGCCGTCCACGTGCATCTCCAGCGTGTCACTGCCGTATTCCAACTCGTAGCGGAAGGAGTGCGTGCGGGACGGCAGTTTCCCCGGCTTGCGGACCGGAACGAACCCCGCGTTCAGTTCCAAAGCCAGCGGGGCGGCGAAGATGAACCCCCGCGCCTCGGCCGCCACGATGGCGTCGATCTTTCGCCCGCGGTACGGCTCGGCCATCCGCCGCACCGCCTCCCGAAACGCGACCGGAGTGGCTAAGAGCGGCGTGATGTCCCGAAACAGGATCCCCGGCTTGGGAAAGTCGGGAATGTCGCGAATGAATTGTTTCAGGTCCAGTGCCGCTGCGCTCATGAAGGACTCCGCTTGGATTGCTGGCAAATATACGGGCCAATTCGCTGGGGCGAAAGGTGCGAGGGGAACCGCGGTCATCGTAGCGTAGTCCATTCTTCCCGCCCATATTTCTCGCGGACCAGGCGCTGGACGTCCTGTTGGGGCCAGACTTCGGCCACCGGCCCAGCGGCGAATGCCTCCCGCACCGCCTCCACCAGCGCGTCGCGCGCCAGCGGCAGATTGGTCACGAACTGTGCATGGCTCCGCCCGCCGCGATACGCCGGCTGCCGCGGCGCAGTGGCCAGCAGCGACTCGATAAGATCCAACTCCGCGGCATACAGCAGCGTGCCGTGGTAGAGGAACCAGTCGCGCTTGCAGCGGAGGCTGTTGCCGGAGAATTTTTTCTCGCCGACGGCCAGATCGCTGGTGCCCCGGTATGCGACGCCCGGCACGTGCCTGCCGATGGCCGCCGCCAGTCGGCCGAGCACATAGCCGTGCGCCTGGTCCAAATGCCGCAGGTGCGGGCGCTCTCCGTAGCAGAGGATCAGGCTGTACAAGAGGCAGCCCGGCCCGGCGACGATGGCCGCCCCGCCGCTGGCGCGGCGCACGATCTCGATCCCCCGCCGCCGGCATTCGTCCAGGCGGACTTCTTCCGCCAGGCGGCTGCTGCGGCCGACGATCACCGCCGGCTGCGCGAGCTCCCAGATCCGCAAGTGCTCGCCGCCGCGCCCCTCTTCCCCCGCATCGAGGAGCGCCTCGTCGAGAGCCACATTCTCGGCGGCAGTGGGGAGCGTAACTTCCAAAAAGTGCATGCCTGCTGTTCTAGCATTCGTAGTCCGCCTCGTCAGGAGCGGCGGCGGGTAAGCTGGCCCCCTTTGGCCCCGCCGTCCGCTGGCCTACACTGAATCGGATCCCTCCCGAGAAGCGAAATGAACCCTCCCAACGCCGTGGATGAATCGCCCCCCCCGCTCCGCAGCGCCGACAGCCAGTTGCCGCCGGTGGAAGCCCCGACGGCCAGCTTCATCCTGCAGCTCTTTTTGATTCCGCTCTTGATCGTCTCGATCGTGGTGCTGCTGTGGCTGTTGTTTAGCTGGATGGCCCATCTGGGGCGCGACAACCCCGATGCCTTGCTGCGGCGGCTGGAGAATTTCGACGACAACAGTTGGCAGGCGGCCAAGGAGCTGGCCGACGTCCTCCGCAGTCCCGACCCGAAGTACGACGAGCTGCGGGCCGACCGCGACCTGGCGGCCCGGCTGGCCGGGATGCTAGCTAGCGACATGAAGACGCCCGCCACCGGCCAGGGGAAGAAGGCCCGCGCCCAGCGGCGGATGTTCCTTTGCCGAGCCCTGGGGATGTTCCACGTCACGGAGGGCCTGCCGGTGCTGCTGGAGTGTGCTTCGCAGGAGCGGGATCTCGTCGAGGCCGAGGTGCGGCTGTCGGCCATCGAGGCGATCGCCACGCTGGCGGATCGACTCGGCCCGGAAAAGATCCGCGGCGAGAAGAACGTGCTCCCCACGCTCTTGGCCGCGTCCCGCGCCAGCGATGCCGACGAGCCGCCCCCCCCTTCCAGCGACGACGAGCCGGCCGTTTATCGGCCGCACGCCGAGGTGCGGGCCGTATCGGCCTACACATTGGGAATTGTCGGCGGGGACGAGGCGCTGGCCCGCCTGGCGGCCATGCTCGGCGACACTTACCCGGCGGCCCGTTACAATGCCGCCACCGGCCTGGCCCGCCAGGGGGACGTGCGGGCGATCCGAGTGATCAAGGAAATGCTCGCCGCCAACAATCCGCTGGCCGCCAAAGACGAGCGCTATCCCGTCGATCAAGACCGCAAGCGGGCCGCCGTCCTGCTGGCCGGCATTCAAGCCAGCCTCAAGCTGCACGAGGAAAACCCGACCGCCGATCTCTCGCCGCTCGGCGCCGCCCTCGATCAGCTCGCCTCCGCCGACCTGACCCACATCAAGAGCGACTCCGTCAAGCTCCAATCGGCCGCCCGCGAGGCCAGGCAGATACTCGGAAAGCGGCCGTGAAGCCAGGACGCGGGCTGGTGATAGCGCCTTTGCGCCGCCCTCTCGGCGTGACGCAACACTTGTCCAGACAGCCACTTGCGGCGAAATATAGCGCCTTGGCGCGGGGCGAAATATAGCGCGTTTGCGCGTCCGTTATAGCGCGTTTGCTCTCGACACGACTTCCAGGCCAGGCAAGAGCGGGGGCGTCAGCCCCCTGATCTGGCGCTGATAAGGACTTTGGGGCTTTTTCCACGGTCGATTTTCGCGTCTAACTCCTTATCCGCCAATCGATTAGCGAAACCGACGGATTTTCCTTTAATAAGTGTTCCGTCCCCCCGGCCCCCAGGCTCGCACATTCTAAGCTGTTACGCGAGAATCACTTAGCGAAACCGCAGGATTTTCCTTTAATAAGCCCGCTCAGCGCCTTTTCAACTCCGCTCCTTATCGGCCCCGGACTGCCGTCGCTGGCGGAGCTGGGGAGGTTTTTTGACAACCAAAGGGGGGGTTTGTCAATAAACCTGTCAATCTGGTCAGTCTGCGCCAGCGGCGCAAGAAGCCGTGCGAGGCATGCCGTAGGATATTCGGTTGTCAAAGAACGAAGCCAGCGCAGGTGTACGCCTTGACATAGTGTACACAATATCAGTAAATGAGGCAAGCGGCCGATTCGATTTTCGCTCCGATGTGGTCCGCCGCTTGTACGCTCTCATACGCGGACCTCTTGTTGCTAGCAGGACAATTCCTGCATCAGCAAAAATGTTTGCCGACCGGGTGATGTCAACCCGGCCGGCAAACGGAGCCTGGTTCGGGAGATCGCCCCCGCCGCTTGCTGCATTGACAGCCTCGCGGAGATTGCGACCCCGGGACCTTCGAGTGCGTGGACCATCTTGCGGCACTAGACCGCGCGTACAAGCGTCGCGCCCGTGTCCCGACCCCGAATCGCAGCATGGAGGTATTGTATCATGACGTTCTTCCTCGGCCTCGACATCGGCAAGGACTTGCTGCAAATTGAAAAATCTGCTGGCGGTCTAATGAACGACCCAAACTTCCTAAAAAGCTAAACACCTCAGTTCCCCCAGCGTCCAGACGTGATTCGCCAGCCCGCTCGCCATAGCTGGCGTCCGTGGCAATAGGGGACATTCTACTTTGTTCTAAAAAGTAAAATGTCCCTTGTTTCCCACCTTGTTTCCCAAGATTGTTCCGCCGCGTTTTGGTTCGCGCTAGGTTTCGGTTGTGGGGCCAGTACGCTTGCGGATAATCTCCTCGCTAGTGATGCGGCGCGAATCAAGTAGCGCTGGCTGGTGAAGTACGTGCATGATGTCAGACGCCGGAACAATAGCGGCGATACCAGAATTGTAATCTTCCGCCCGCGCTGCGGTTTCTGTGCTGCCGTCGGACACTATGGGCGCAAATTGGTCGGCACGAATTGGAAAGAAGCCATGAACCATCCCCAGAAACGGGTAGGACTCAAGGTATCTACTGTTCTTGAATTCCTCTGACCGAACAGCTTGAAGCCAAGCTTCATGGTCAAGATGCACAAAAACCGGCGAGCCGCTGTGGCCGCCTATCGACCTTAGTTCAGCCAAGTACACGCGCGCCAGGCCTCTACTTGTTCGCGTTTGTTCTGTCGGCAACGCCGCGATAGTCCCTGTTCTCAAGATTGGAAGATTGGCCTGATTTCCAGGGAAGCGGCAAAACAGTCCTGGGAAAAACAGGTTTTCACCTGGCCGAATCCGTAGCCCCTCTATCGCTTCTTGGGTTAGGAACATCTCCTCGCCAACGGCGCTATGATCGAATTTCTCTACAAAGTCATCGTCGCCCAGGCAGTGCAATCGCCCAATGGCGGCGTCGATCTTATCGTCCTCGTGAAACTCCCAGTCACCGCGCGGAATTCTCACCCAAGTAGACGTTCCGGCTTTTTCATTGAGTCGAAAGTAGGCCGCGCCATCAATTGACTTTTCCCACGCGCTTTCGACGACGTGGCGCGCCGTCGCCATATACAGCTCGTGCATATCCGTTCCTTCGATGCGGTGAACCACAAAGAAGGCGGTCCCAAGGATCGTGTAGTCGCTGGGGCCACGCACCCCAGCAAAGGCAACGCATTTTCGGATGTTTTCGTTGATGAGCATGCGCGGATTATCGCACGGCGACACGATCCTTGCACCAGCGATCATGGAGAACCCTTCCCACCCCACCACCATCTCAATTGACCATGCTGGCACTCTAGCGGGTGTCACTGTCCACCCCGCTTTCCGGCAGAATTGCCGAGATTGCCCGAACCCTTAGCCGGCCCAAGGCTTGCGCCGCGTGTGTGTTGCTCTCGGGGGACAGTGCCAAAAATCTGAGTTTCCAGGTGCCGCTTGTCGCTTATTATCGTGGTGCTCAAGGAAATCCTGGCACCCGTGGCCAACCCTGCCCTGGTCGCCGATTGCCACAGTTTCCTATACTTCCCGATTGTCAGTGTCAAACCTCCCCCTCACAGGCTGCCATGACCACTGCCACGGCTGATCAATCGCCCCTTCCCGGCTCGCCGCTGCGCGCGTCGCGTTTCTTTCCCGGCCGCGTCGCCACGACGATCATCCTCGTCTGCCTGGTGGTCATGCTGCTGGTCCGCATCTTCCGGGACGAGATGTCGGCGGTCATCAAGATGTTCGACACGTCGGCGGCGAACCTTTCGACGCTGGTCCTGAGCTTTTTGATTGCGGTCACCGTGGCGGTCTGGTTCCTCTGCTTCAGTGATTACCGCTGGGTCACTAAGGGGGGGGTGCTGATGACTTTGCTCGCTCTGGCCATCGTGGTGGCCAGCGGCTTTCAGATTGACGGACCGACGGGGGACATGGCGTTTGCGCTTGTGCCGCGCCCGTGGCTGGCATCCATTTTGCCGGACGATCGTCCTCCACCACCGGTCACGGCGGAAACTGGAAAAAAAGGGGAGCAGCCCCAAGCGGATTTGACCACGACGACCCCCGACGACTTTCCCCGCTTCCTGGGGCCCGAGGGAACCAATTACCTGGCCGCGGCTGGGGGCAAGCCGCTGTCCCGCGACTGGCAATCGACGCCGCCAAAACTCTTGTGGCGGCAGACGAGCGGGCAGGGATGGAGTGCCTTTGCGATCGTCAATGGCTATGCGGTGACGCTCGAGCAGCACGGCGACGACGAATGGGTCGCTTGCTATGAAGCGGCCACCGGCAAGCTGGTTTGGAAGTGTGTGAAGCCCGGCCGGCACGAAGCGCCGATGGGAGGGGTCGGCCCGCGCTCGACGCCGACGATTCACGGCGGCCGCGTCTACACGATCGGCGGCATGGGAACCCTGCTCTGCCTCGACGGCAAGAATGGCAAGGTGATTTGGGAAAAGGATCTGCTGGCCGAGACCGGCAGCGACAAGGCGGCCGAATCGCAGGCCATCATGTGGGGCCGCGCCGGCTCGCCCCTCGTGCTGGCCGACCTGGGGATGCTCGTCGTCCCCGGCGGCGGTCGCGACAAGGCGGCCACGTCGCTCATCGCCTACGACCTGGTCAGCGGCGCAGAGCGATGGCGCGGGGGCAAGTCGCAGATCAGCTACGTCACCCCTGTCGAGGCAACCCTCGCCGGCCGGCGGCAGATCATTTCCGTCAACGAAGGGGACGTCACTGGCCACGGCTGCGAAACCGGCGAAGTGCTTTGGAAACATGCCTGGCCGGGCAGCAGCAGCGGCAATGCGAGCTGCTCGCAGCCTCGTCCACTGTCAGGCGATCGCATCCTGCTCACGAAAGGGTATGGCGAAGGAGCGGAGATGATTCGCATCCGCGAGACGGACGGCAAGTTCGCCGTCGAGCCGGTGTGGAAGAATTCCCGCGTCCTCAAAACGAAATTCGCGAATCTCACGATCGTGGGCGACTTTGCGTATGGCCTGTCCGACGGCATTCTCGAATGCGTCAGCCTCGACGACGGCCAGAGCCGCTGGCGGCGGGGCCGCTACGGCCACGGCCAGGTGCTCGGCGTCGGCGACTTGATCCTCGTGCTGTCGGAAAACGGAGAGCTCGCGCTGGTGGAGGCCAATCCGCAGGAACATGTCGAGCTCGGACGGATCGACGCGCTGGAGGGAAAGACGTGGAATAGCATCGCGCTCTATGGCCGCCTGCTGCTAATCCGCAATGCACAGCAGGCAGCCTGTTTCGAGCTGCCGTGACGGCGGGGACCCAAGCCTAGATCGCTTCCGCCGCGTGCGCCAAGAGCCAATCCTCGAGCACGATGTGCTCCACGAGCGGAGCGTGCATCAGCGCCGCCCGTTGCGGCAGGACCGCCTTGAGCCAGCGCCTCCGCGCCGCGGCGGCGAGCATTCGCATCGACAGATTATTTTGCGTCTGCTGACGGACGTTGTCCGCCAGACGTTTGTAGGTGGCGGGAATGATATTGGGGGCCGGTCCCACATGAATGACCGTGCGAATGCCAAGCGCCAGCGTTTCATACACAGCGTCCCACAATCGCTGGGGATGATCGACCCACTGGTGCATGATGGCGCGGGCGCTGAAGTCGGTGTAGCTGAATCGCCCGGTGACGAGCGAGAGCACCGGCGGCCGCGGCTCCCTGGGTGCGAACGGCAGGGTATGCATGATCGACGCCGCCCGATTGGGAATCTGTTTTTCCCAGACGATCGGTGTGTGCAGCGGCGGCCAGCGATCCGAATGCCGGCGGAGCTGAACCTTGACCGGCAGCCGTTCCTGGGCTAGTTCCTTGAACCGTTCGAGCGTGTTGTGCTGTCCCATCAGCAGCATCGAGTTGGGCGACAAAAACGCCGAAATGCCGATCACTCCCTTACCCTCGGCATTGACGATCAACAGCAGGCGGCGGATGTCATCCAGCGGCAGTTCGGCACTGCGCGTGAAGAAGATCCCCAGAGCCATATCGCGGGCCAAGGCCACGCAGTCATCCGCCAGCGATAGCGGGGCTTTGAGCGCATCGGGGATTTCCAGCACACCGCCGGCGACGAGTGCCGCGATCTCCCCCAGGCTGAAGCCAAACGACAGCCGGGCGGTTTCCACCGGGACTTTGAAGAGGAGACGCAGGAGTTCCAGTTGCGCGCCCTCCATGGCGACGACCAGCGCGACCGCCTCGCCATATTTTTCCAGCGGCAGTTCCTCGCCGGCTCGAACTACCGCCAGCAGATCGACGGGCCGCTGGAGGATGTCGGCAGCCGCGGCCGAGGAGAGCTTGAGATACCGAGTGACGGTCGGTCCATACTTTGGATTAGCCAGTAGCTCGGCGCTGCGGCCCAAGTTGGCCACGTCGTAGCCGCGAAAGGCCAGCGCCGTGCGAGGCAAACCTCGAACGAGCTCCTTGGGGGTCATGCGGCCTTCGGCAGTGGCAGTTATCATCGAAAGAAGCATACCTTAGCTCCGCAAGTTCCGTCCGCCGAAATCGCCAAACCTATGCCAAACCCTGCCGAAAAGGCCGATTCTGCCGCTCCGCTGGCGGGTCAGGTGGCGGT